>NZ_SOFM01000003.1:0-84526 GCF_004402705.1 Cryobacterium mannosilyticum
GACGGTAATGAAGGGCCATGAACCATTTTCTCAGACCCCTCAAACACGCCCAGGAACGACACACCCTGCCGGTGGGCAGCCCCATAAAGCAACAGGCTCGGATGCCGTGGCGGGCTGCGGAAACCGGCGCGCCCTCGGCCGCACCGACTTTCCGGCCGCCCGGTCCCGGTCAGCCCGCCGCGCCGTCCCAGCCGCGGTACGGGTCCCAGCCGCCCTGCGTGTGCGGGGTCCCGTCGACCAGCACCACGCCGGCCGCGGCCGTGACGACCCCGAGCCGGCGGAAGCCGTCCGGCAGTTCGGTACCCGCCGGGAACGTGGCCAGCAGCCCGTGGTCCTCGCCGCCGCCGAGGGCGCGCTCGACCTGGCCGCCCAGCGTCGTCGAATCGAAGTCGATCCCCACACCGCTCGCCCTGGCGAGCCGGCCGGCGTCGATGGCGAGCCCGTCTGACACGTCGAGCATCGCGGTCGCCCCGGCGAGCGCGGCGGCAGGGCCGCGGTCGATCGGCGGCTCCGGGGCGAGCTGGGCACCGATTTCCCGCGGATGCCGCTCCCGCAGCGCCGCGGCGAGCGCGGCATCCGGGGTGCCGTCGGCGTCGACCCCGAGCCTGAACAGCAGGCTCAGCCCCCACCCGGCGTCACCGAGCCGCCCGGCAAGCGCCACGACGTCGCCTGGGCGCGCCCCGGAGCGCAACACGGGCTCGCGCCCCTCCAGGTCGCCGAAGGCCGTCACAGCCAGCGTCAGGGCGTCGGAGGCGGACAGGTCACCGCCGACGACTCCGCAACCGGGGGCCAGCGCCTCGCAACCGTCCCTGAGCCCGTCGGCGATTCCCTCGATCACCCAGATCGGTGTCGACGGGGGCGCTGCGATGGCGACGACCAGGGCGGTCGGTCGTGCTCCCATGGCGGCGACATCCGACAGGTTGGTCGCGGCGGCCTTCCAACCGAGGTCGTGCGGGGTCGACCAGGCGAGCCGGAAGTCCGGGCCCTGGATCATCATGTCCGTCGTCACCACGTAGCGCCCGTCCGGCGCCCGCAGCACGGCGGCGTCGTCCCCCGGCCCGAGCAGCTGGGCGTCCGAGCCGGGCAGTCGCGGGAAGATCCGGGCGAGCACCTCGCCCTCGCTCAGGTCGGCGAGCGTCTCGCTCGAGGGGAGCGGTGCGGCCGCAGCATTCGTCATGCATCAAACGGTAGCCTGAATGCAATGACCCCCCGCTCCCGTCTCCTTCGCGCCGCCCTCGGTATCACGCTCGTCGCCGGCACTGTGCTGCTGACCGGTTGCACCGCGATCGTGCCGCTCGAGCCGTCGAAGGATGCCGCCAACCCGACCTGCGCCGACCTGATCGTGCGCCTGCCGACGGCCGTCGCGTCGTTGCCCGAGCGCGAGACGAACGCGCAGGCCACCGGCGCCTGGGGCACCCCGGCCGCCGTGCTGCTGCACTGCGGGGTCACCGTGCCGGTGCCCACCACCCTGCCCTGCCTCAACGTCAACGGCATCGACTGGATCGAAGACGACTCCGAGGCGCCGCTCTACCGGTACACGACCTACGGCCGGGACCCGGCGACCGAACTGGTGATCGACTCGGGGAAGGTCAGCGGTTCGACCGTCCTGGTCGACCTGGCCAAGGCCGTGTCCGCCATCCCCGCGACCGGGCAGTGCGTGGGCGTGGACGACCTCACCATCCCCACCGACGGCGGCACGGCGGTCCCCGCGCCGTAGCGCAGGCTCAGGCCGCCCGGACTCCGCGGCGGCTGAGCGCCACTTCGATCAGCTCGTCGATCAGCTGCGGATACGTGTAGCCGCTGGCGAGCCAGCAGCTGGGGAACATCGAGATCGGCGTGAACCCCGGCATCGTGTTGATCTCGTTGATCACCCAGCCGTCCGCGGTGTGGAAGAAGTCCACCCGGGCAAGGCCGGCGCCGTCGATGGCCTCGAACGCGCGGATGGCGAGCCTCTGCATCTCGGCCAGTTCCGTCGCCGTCAGGTCGGCCGGGCAGACCAGGTCGATGCCGGGCGCGCCCAGGTACTTCGCGGCGAAGTCGTAGAAGTCACGGCCGCGGACGAGCACCTCGCCGGCGACGGATGCCCGGGCCGGCTCCCCGCGTCGCCCCTGGAGTACCGCGATCTCGAGTTCGCGCCCGACCAGGCCGGCCTCGATCAGCACCTTGTCGTCCTCGCCGAGTGCCACCCGCATCGCCTCGGCGAGCTGGTCCCTGGTCGACACCTTGCTGACGCCGACGCTGGACCCGGCCCTGGCGGGCTTGACGAAAACGGGAAGCCCGAGTTCCTCGATCGCCGCGTGGGCCATCCCGGGGGCTTCGGCCCAGTCATCCGCCGTGATGGTGCGCCACGGCGCGACCGGGAGGGACGCCTGCTGGAAGACGGTCTTGGTGAAGTGCTTGTCCATGCCGAGGGCCGACGCGAGCACGCCTGAGCCCACATAGGGCAGACCGGTGAGTTCGAGCAGGCCCTGGACGGTGCCGTCCTCCCCGAACGGCCCGTGCAGGATCGGGAAGACCAGGTCCACGTTGCCGAGCGAGCGGGAGCCGAGCCCGGCGCCGTCCGTGACGGTCAGCTGCCGGCTCAGGGTGCTCTCCGGCCAGCGCACCCGACTGCCGTTGTCGAAGACCTCCGGCAGCTCGGCCTGGTTCAGCGCGAACCGGGCCGGGTCGTCCTCCTCAAGCACGAAGGCGCCATCCCGGGTGATCCCGATCGGGATGACGTTGTAGCGTTCGCGGTCAATTGCCGCCAGGACGCCGCCCGCCGTGGCGCAGCTGATCGAATGTTCGCTTGACCGACCCCCAAAGAGCAGCGCCACCGTGAGCTTGTGAGTCATCGATCGTCCTTTCGCCCTGCGGCTCATCCGAGTCCGTGGTGAGGTGCGGGGCGAGGTCCCGCGGTTTCAGAGTACCGGCCAGCACCTGGCGGACCTGCTCGACGATGGGCATGTCCACCCCCTTGGCGCGGGCCAGATCGAGAATGGGGCCGACGGATGCGAGGCCCTCGGTGGTCTGCTGCATCTGTTTGACGACGTCGGCGATGCCGTAACCCTGGCCGAGGAGCCGGCCGGCCGTGTTGTTCCGCGACAGCGGCGACTGGCAGGTCGCAATGAGGTCGCCGAGCCCGGCCAGCCCGGCCAGGGTCTCCGGCCGGGCGCCGTAGGCCACGGCGAAGTCGGTCATCTCGACCAGGCCGCGGGTGATGATCGACGCCTTGGTGTTCTCGCCGTAACCGACCCCGTCCACGATGCCGATCGCGACCGCGATCAGGTTCTTGAGCACGCCGCCGAACTCGGTGCCGATGACATCCGTGTTGACGTAGGAGCGGAAGTATCGGTTCGTGGCGAGCATGGCGACCGCCTGGGCGGTTTCGAGGCTGTTGGAGGAGACGACGGCCGCGGTGGGCTGCTCCTTGGCGATCTCGAGGGCGAGGTTGGGTCCGGAGATGGCCGCGATCAGGTCGGGGTCGATCGGCAGGACCTCGGCGATGATCTCGCTCATCCGCATGCCGGAGCCGCGCTCGACGCCCTTCATCAGGGAGACGACGATCGCGCCGGGCGCGAGGAACGGCTCGGCGAGGATCAGGTTCTCCCGCAGCGACTGGCTCGGCACGGAGACGAAGACCTGTTCCGCGCCGGCGAGGGCGAGGTCGAGCCGTGAGGTGGCGCGGAGCCCGGCTGGCAGGTTGATGCCGGGGAGGTAGTCGCTGTTGCGGCGCCCCTCGGTGATCTCCCTGGCCAGTTCGGGGCGGCGCGCCCAGAGCACGACGTCCGCTCCGCCGTCGGCCAGGATCTTCGCGAATGTGGTGCCCCAGCTGCCGGCACCGAGAACGGCGACCCGCTTGCCTGGCTGAACCTTAGGCTTCAAAACGGCCGGTCTCTTTCTGATCGTGTTCGGCGGGATTCCAGCGCTTCACGGGCGCTTTCTCCCCGCGGAGGTCTTCGAGCAGGTGCGTGATGGCTTCCATGACGATGGTGGTCGCCTCGTTCAGCGTCGCCGTGTCCAGGTTACGGCCGCGGAATTCGGCCAGGTCGATCGGGTCGCCGATCTTGACCAGCACCGTCTTGCGCGGAAACAGGCTGACCCTCTTCGAGTACCGGGGAAGCAGCGCCTGGGTGCCCCAGTGGGCGACCGGGACGATCGGGATTCCCTGTTCGAGGGCGATCCGCACCGCCCCCGTCTTGCCGCGCATCGGCCACAGGTCGGGGTCGCGGGTGAGCGATCCCTCGGGGTAGACGACGACCATCTGGCCGTTGCGGACGAGCCGTTCGGCTGCCTTGACCGGTTCGTTTCCGCGCACGGCACCGCCCCGGGCGACCGGGATCTGCCCGGACTTGCGCAGCAGGGCGCCGAGCACGGGGATCGCGAAGACGGATGCCTTCGCCATGAACCGGGGCGCACGCCCCAGCTTCCAGCTCAGGACGCCCATCACCAGCGGGTCGATCTCGCTGAAGTGGTTGGGCGCCATCACGAACGCGCCCGACCGCGGGAACTTGCCGGCATCGGTGATCTTGTACCGCACCGACAGGTTGATCAGCGGCAGTACGAGGGCCGCCAGGACCCAGAACACCGACGGCCGGGTGGTCTCCGACCCTTCCCTGGTCTTCGTCACTCGTTGCTTCGGCAGTGGTTCATCCGGCTGGGACTCTTCATCGGGGACTGGCACAGGCCCATTATCCTTCGAGATCGAAGTCAGCTCCCAACAGTTCGAGCTTGGTGATGAAGTTCTCGTAGCCGCGGCTGATGATCCCCACGTTGCTGACGGTCGAGGTGCCCTCGGCGGTGAGCGCCGCGATCAGGTGACTGAAACCGCCGCGCAGGTCGGGAACCTCGATGTCGGCGCCGTGCAGCTTGGTCGGACCGGTGATGACGGCCGAGTGGTTGAAGTTGCGCTGGCCGAAGCGGCAGGGATGACCGCCGAGGCATTCGCGGTGGATCTGGATCGTGGCACCCATGTCGACGAGAGCGTCGACGAAGCCGAACCGCTGCTCGTACACGGTCTCGTGCACGATCGAGACGCCGTGCGCGTGGGTGAGGGCGACGACGAGCGGCTGCTGCCAGTCGGTCATGAAGCCCGGGTGCACATCCGTTTCGATGATGACGGGCTTCAGGTCGCCGCCCGGGTGGTAGAAGCGGATGCCGTCGTCCTCGATATCGAATGCGCCGCCGACCTTGCGGAACACGTTGAGGAAGGTGAGCATCTCGGCCTGCTTGGCGCCGCCGACGAAGATGTCGCCGTCGGTGGCCAGGGCGGCGGCGGCCCAGCTGGCCGCCTCGTTCCGGTCGAACAGGGCACGGTGGTTGTAGCCCTCGAGCCGTTCGACGCCCTCGATCCGGATCACCCGGTCGGTGTCGACCGTGATGATGGCGCCCATCTTCTGCAGGATGTTGATGAGATCCATGATCTCCGGCTCGATCGCCGCGCCCTTGAGCTCGGTGATGCCCTCGGCGCGAACGGCTGTCAGGAGCACCTGCTCGGTCGCTCCGACGCTCGGATACGGCAGGGACACCTTGGTGCCCTTGAGGCCGTTGGGTGCGGACATCCGGATGCCGTTGGGCTGCTTCTCGACCACGGCGCCGAACTTGCGCAGCACGTCGAGGTGGTAGTCGATCGGGCGGTCGCCGATGCGGCAGCCGCCGAGATCGGGGATGAACGCCTCGCCGAGGCGGTGCAGCAGCGGCCCGCAGAACAGGATCGGGATGCGGGAGGAACCGGCGTGCGCGTCGATCGCGGCGAAGTGGGCGCTCTCGACGTCGACCGGGTCGAGGAGAAGTTCGCCGGCCTCGGCACCGTCGGTGACCTTGACACCGTGCACCTCGAGCAGCTCTCGCACGATGCGCACGTCGCTGATGTTCGGCACGTTCTTGAGCACACTCGGGCTCTCCCCGAGCAGGGCGGCCACCATGGCCTTCGTGACCAGGTTCTTCGCGCCCTTCAGCTCGATCCGGCCGCGCAACGGGATGCCGCCGCGGATGGTGATCTTGTCGCCCTTCAACCCCACGGCTGCGCCCCAGTTCTGGGCGTTCTGTGCGTTCTCGCGGTTCTGGGCGTTCTCGCGGTTCTGCTCATCTTCACGCTGCTGCGCGACTTCACGATTGCGCTCGACTTCACTGACTGTGCTCACTGATTTACCTGCTTCACGGGGAGAGTACGGGGCCGCCAGGGCTCCCGATGGGATTCGAATTCTGAGATCCGCGCCTCGTCGCGCAGGGTCAAGCCGATGTCGTCGAGGCCTTCGAGAAGGCGCCAACGGGTGTAGTCGTCGATCACGAACGGGATCGTCAAATCGCCGACCCGTGCAGTTCGGGCAACCAGATCGACGGTGAGTTCTATTCCCGGGTCGGCCTCGATTCGGTCCCAGAGGAGCTGGGCGTCCGCCTCGGTGATCTGGCCCGCGAGCAATCCCTGCTTGCCGGAATTGCCCCGGAAGATGTCGCCGAAGCGCGGGCTGAGCACGACGTCGAAACCGTAGTCGCGGAGTGCCCACACGGCGTGCTCGCGGGAGGAACCGGTGCCGAAGTCGGCGCCGGCAACGAGCACCCTGGCCGCCCGGTAGGCCGGCTGGTTGAGCACGAAGTCGGGGTCCTGCCGCCAGGCGGCGAAGAGCGCATCGTCAAACCCGGTCTTGGTGACGCGCTTGAGGTAGACGGCCGGGATGATCTGGTCGGTGTCGACGTTGGAGCGGCGCAGCGGCAACGCGATTCCCGTGACGGTCGTGAACTTCTCCATGGTCAGTTGTCTCCATCCTGGATCAGGTCCCACGGGCTGGACAGGGTTCCGCGGATCGCGGTGGCCGCGGCGACGAGTGGGGACACGAGGTGGGTGCGTCCGCCCTTGCCCTGCCGGCCTTCGAAGTTGCGGTTGCTGGTCGAGGCGCACCGCTCACCGGGGGCGAGCTGGTCGGGGTTCATGCCGAGGCACATCGAGCAGCCGGCGAACCGCCACTCGGCGCCGAAGTCGGTGAAGACCTTGTCGAGGCCCTCTGCCTCCGCCTCGATCCGCACCCGTGCGGAACCGGGCACGACGAGCATCCGCACCCCGTCGGCGAGGGAGTGCCCCTTGACGATCTCGGCGGCGGCGCGGAGGTCTTCGACCCGGCTGTTGGTGCAGGAGCCGAGGAAGACGGTGTCGACCCTGATCTCCTTCATCGGGGTGCCCGCGGTGAGGTCCATGTAGTCGAGGGCACGCTCGGCGGCGGCGCGTTCGTTCGCGTCGACGATGCCGGCCGGGTCAGGCACGGTCTCGCTGAGCGAGACGCCCTGGCCGGGGTTGGTGCCCCAGGTGACGAAGGGTTCGAGGGAGTCCGCGTCGAGCACGACCTCCGCATCGAAGACCGCGCCGTCGTCGGTCGGGAGGGTGTCCCAGTAGGCGACGGCGTCGTCCCAGTCCTGGCCGGACGGCGCGTGGGCGCGGCCCTTCAGATAGGCGTAGGTGGTCGCATCCGGAGCCACCATGCCGGCCCGCGCGCCGGCCTCGATCGACATGTTGCAGATCGTCATCCGGCCCTCCATCGAGAGGTCCCGGATGGCGCTGCCACGGTACTCGAGCACATAGCCCTGGCCGCCGCCGGTGCCGATCTTCGCGATCACGGCGAGGATGATGTCCTTGGCCGTCACGCCGGGGCGCAGGGTGCCGTCGACGGTGATCGCCATCGTCTTGAACGGCTGCAGCGGCAGCGTTTGCGTGGCCATGACGTGTTCGACCTCGCTGGTGCCGATGCCGAGGGCCATCGCCCCGAAGGCGCCGTGGGTGGAGGTGTGAGAGTCGCCGCAGACGACGGTGATCCCGGGCTGGGTGAGCCCGAGCTGCGGTCCGACGACGTGCACGATGCCCTGCTCGATATCGCCGAGGGAGTGCAGGCGGACGCCGAATTCCTCGCAGTTGCGCCGCAGGGTCTCGATCTGGGTGCGGCTGGTGGGGTCGGCAATGGGCCGGTCGATCGCCAGGGTCGGGGTGTTGTGGTCTTCCGTGGCGATGGTCAGGTCGGGGCGCCGCACGGGCCGGCCGGCCAGGCGGAGACCGTCGAAGGCCTGCGGGCTGGTCACCTCGTGCACGAGGTGCAGGTCGATGTAGATGAGGTCGGGCGTGCCGTCCTCGCCCTTGGCGACGAGGTGCTTGTCCCACACTTTTTCGGCCAGGGTGCGCGGTCGGGTGCCCGTGAATGTTGCGTCAGTCATGTGTGTGTGCGTCTTCCTCAGGATTGGTGGCAGCCAACGACAGACTCCGCGACGAGGGAGGCCTCAGAACTGGGACTCGTCGCGGCAGAGAAGAAGAAGTCGACCGAACAGCACTCCGACAGGCTAACACTTCGCCTGCGCCGAGACGGAAAGCGGCGCTCATTCGCGGCTGACGGCGACGCCGAATTCGCCCAGGATCAGGCGTGAACCGGATTCAAGAAATCCTTGCCCGCCCGGGTCGAGATCGGTCACCCGGCCGTCGGGGGCCGTGATGGACACCCCGTTGGTGGAGCCGAGGTCGGTCACCGAGAGGGTCTGGCCGCCCGGGTCGATCACGGCGTGCGTCTTCGAGACCGACCTGGCGGGGTCGTGCACGCGAACGAGCCCGGCGAGCGGGCGGGAAGCGACCTCGGCCGGGTCACGGCCCAGCACGAGCGCCCCCGTGACCACGATCGATTGCCCATCGTCGAGGGTCAGCCGCCAGCCGGCGACCGATGGCTCCTCCGGGGCGGGCACGGAACGCGGGGGCAGTGCGGGGGCGGGCATCCCGCCGATCGGGGCAGGAAGGAAGGCCGGGAACGAGGCCGGGGCGACATCCTCCGCCGGCACCGTCGATTCATCGTCCCGCTCGGGAACGAGCCATGGCGGGGGAACGATGAAACCGGGTTTGTCCACCCCGCCACTCTACCGATGCAGCGCCGTCGCACCGGGGAGCACGGTGCCGGTCACTTCCGCCTGCTCGTGTCCCGCTTCCGCCAATCCTGCGTGTTCCAGTCGCGCCTGGAACGGATCCGGAACCGGCTGACCAGCCGGCGCAGGCGCCCTGCCGACGTCTCGGCGATCCCGAGGGAGTCGAGGGCCTCGGCCCAGCTCAGCTGCACCAGGTCATCGCCGATCTCCCGGCCGTTGAACACGGCACGGTCGACCCGCCCGGCCAGGGGGGTGAGCCCGGCGGATGCCGGCTGCCGACCGACCAGGTCCTGGCCGGCCAGCTGGCTCTCCAACGCGGCGGCGACGAGGAGCCGCGTGGTGCCGCGGGGAACCTCGAAGCCCAGCTCGGAGTATCCGTCGGTCAGTTCGTCCCAGGATCCGGCCACCCGAACGTCGCCGCTGCCCGTTCCGCGCCGGCGGCGGCGGCGCCGGGCCTTGAGCGCGCCGATCACGAGCACGGGCCCGCCGATCAGGAGGGCCGGGATTCCGATGAGGCCGATGACGGCCCACGCCCACCCGGGCAGCACCAGTCCTTTGTCCTTGTCGTCCTTCTTGGTGTCGTCGATCTCGACGGCCGTGAGGAGGTCGTCGGCCTGGTTGTCGGAGCGCGGCGGCTGGCGCACCTGGGGCTGCGGCACGGACTTGGGCTTCGGGGTCTGGTCCTGCGGGACATCCGTCTGGTCGGGAGTCGGGAAGAACGGCACCCAGCCGATCCCGTCGAAAGCCACCTCGACCCAGGCCGTGACGTCGGAACCGGTCACTTCCACGCTCACGGCGCCCTCCGGCACGTCGGGGGCGAAGCCCATCACAACCCTGGACGGGTAACCGAGGCTGCGGGCCATCAACGCCATGGCGGCGGCGTACTGCTCCTGGTCGCCGACCATCTGGCTGCGGGTGAAGAGCTCGTCGATCCGGTCCGCACCGTGGCCGGCCCGGGAGGGGACGCCGTCGGAGGCCAGGCCGTGGCTGAGGAACCCCTGGGTCTTCAGGGCCTTCTGAATGGCGCGGAGCTTGTCGATCGGAGTGTCCGCGCCGCCGGTGTACTCCGCAGCCTTGGCCACCACGACGTCGGGGATGTTCTCTGCCGCCGGCAGGGTCATCGCCGCGACCGGGACGGCCTCGAGGTCCTCGTCCTTGTAGGTCTGCTGCAGTTGGGCCCTGGTGGTGAACCGGTAGCCGCTCTTCACGCCGGCGGTCAGCACAGCGGTGCCGCTGCCGGCGTTGTAGCGCAGGCTCTCCGCCTCCGCACTGCTGGCGGCGTCGTCGAAGTCGATGGTGCTCGGGTACCCGACGCCGGGCAGCCAGACGTCCGCGTAGCCGGAGTCGGTGATCGTGACGACGCTCGATTGGACGCTCGTCACCAGCGGGGGGCGGGGAATCGTGCGCCCGACGAGGCGGAAGCTGCCGGATCCGCCGGCCTCGTCATCGGCCGCCGCGACGTTCCACAGCTTCCCGTCGTAGGAGTCCATGCTGGCCAGGCGGAGGACCTGCCCGGTCGCCATACCCGTGGCCGTGAACAGGGCGGTGTCGGCGAGGGTCTTGGTGTAGCGGCGGAATCCGGCCAGCGGGCTCGGGAACGCCAGCGGGTCCAACGGCGGCTGGATCTCCTCCCGCAACACGAATCGGTCCTTCGGCACGGGGGCGAACGCGGTGCCGGCCAGCGAGCCGACCAGGATCGCCCCGACCACGACGACGGCCGTGCCGGCCAGTTTGCGACGCAGCTGCCGGCCGGCTCCCGGCACGTCGCCCCGGTCGCTGTCAGGGCGGCGCCAGCCCAGCCAGACGAGGGCGATCACGGCGAAGGCGACGCCGCGGAGTCCGGCCAGGTAGGGCTCGTCGGTGCCCATCAGGATGCCGGCCAGGTAGAGGAGGACCGGGCCGGCAAGGAGGGCGCTCGCCCGCCGGACCGTGCGCCGGCGCCTGGGCAACCAGCGCAGGGCGAGCATGCTGCCGACCACGGCGATCAGCCAGGCGGCGAAATAGGGCAGCACGGGCATGTAATACGGTGCCTCGACGGGCGTTCCGAGGGTGACGATGTCGGCCCAGCCGAAGACCGCGCCGACGGCGAGTCCGGCGGCGGAGGCGACGCTGGGGAACACGACGAGCAGACCCTGAGCCGGCATGGTGAACGGGGTGCCGAGCAGGAAGTAGGCGAGGATCGTGGCGAGGATGCCGACCAGGGCGCCCAGGCGCAGGCGGAAGCCGAGGATGGCGGCGCCGGTGCCGACGATCAGTCCGCCGAGCCCGGCGAGCAGGAAGTTGTAGTCGCCGAACGACGTTTCGAGGCCGAGCACGCCGAGCACGGACAGGGTGCCGAGCACGGCCAGGTCGGCGCCGGCCCGGGCGGGGAACGGCTGGAACCGGCTCATCGGTTCACCCGGCGCAGCAGTGCGGGCAGGTCGGTGAGGTGGCCCACGGTGACCACGGTGAGTCCTGACACAGCGGAGACACGGGGCGTCGCGCCCTCGTCGATGCGGAAGGCAACCGTCTTGGCGTCCTGGCCGAAGAGCGTCTGCACGGCACGGAACTCGGCCAGGTCGACCTGCGATCCGGCGATGATCATCACCACGCTCGGATCGGGCAGGCGCCGGGTGGCGTCCCTGGCGAAATCGCGCAGGGTCGGGTATCTCCCGGAGACCGGGTCGATCCGGCAGGAATCGTCCAGGAGGGCCACCGGTGTCGCCGTCTTCAGCAGCCTGCCCTCGGTGACCACGCTCACCCGGGTGTCGTCGCGGATCACCTGGAGGGCGAGGGACGCCGTGACCGAGACCCCGAGTTCGAATTCCTCGTCGGAGGAATAGCCGGCCGACTCTGAACTGTGCACGATGGTCAGCTGGGAGCGGCGCGTCTCCTCGAACTGACGCACCATCAGCTGGCCGGTGCGGGCCGACGTTCGCCAGTGCACGTTCCTCAGCGCGTCGCCGGGCACGTAGGCGCGGAGCGCATGGAAGGAGATGTCGTTATTGGTGATCTTCTTGGTGATCTCGCCCTCCAGGTCGCGCACGAGTCCCGCCGCGGAGGCCTGGAGCCGGGTGGTGACCGGGTGGACGAACAGCTCGACCGGGTCTGTCCAGCGCACGGTGCGACGCAGCAGCCCGAGTTGGTCGCCGCGCACGGACACGGCCGGGCCGGCGACGATCACCGCACGCCGGTGGGTCGGCACGGCGAACAGTTCCTCATGCCGGGCGGCGGCGGCCAGGCCGGGGATGACGAACTCGGCCAGGCCGTTGCCCACCGGGAGTTCCATCCGCGCGGGGAGCAGCCCCTTCTCGCCGGTGTTGGTGACCGCCATCTGGCCGAGGGCCCGCTCCCCCGCCACGACCCGGTGCGGGTTCAGCTGCAGTTCGACGGCGTAGGTCGCCCGGCCGAAGACGAAGCCGACGGCGATGAGGAACGCGGCCAGGAGGGTGGTGGCGAGGTAGGTGAACTCGCTCCAGCCGAACGTCCCGGCGAGAACGAACGCTCCGGCGGCGGCGGCGAGCACGAGCCAGCCGACGGGGCCGACGACATCCGTCACCGGCCTGATGAACGCCCAGCCGCGGGCCAGGAGCTGTCCGGTCAGGCGCCGGGCGTGGCGGAGGGCGTCGCCGAGGGCACGCCGGATGCCGCCCAGTGCCTGTTCGGCCTGGGTCACCCGGCGGGGGGCCTTCTCGGCGACGCGGCTCATGCGGCGCGGTAGGCGGGCGGTGCGACCTCGACGAGGATCCGGCTGACGATGTCCTCAGCCGTGACGCCGGCGAAGTCCGCCTCCGGCTCGACCATGATGCGGTGAGCGAGCACGGGAACGGCGAGGTCGCGGATGTCGTCGGGGGTCACGTAGGTACGCCCCTGGGACAGCGCCCAGGTCTTCGCGGCCCGGGCGAGGGCGAGCGCGCCGCGCATGCTGACGCCGAGGGTCGACGAGGGATCGGTGCGGGTGGCCGTGACGATCTCGTTCAGGTAGCTCAGTACGGCGGCGTCGACGAACACGTCGGAGGCGAGCTGGGCCATCGTGTTCACGGAGCCGGATGCGATGATCGGGGTGATCTTCGAGTCGCGGGCCCGGTTGGACGAGTCGAGCAGCAGGGTGACGGCGGTGTCGTGGTCGGGGTAGCCGAGGCTCG
This sequence comes from Cryobacterium mannosilyticum, assembly GCF_004402705.1. Classification (NCBI taxonomy): domain Bacteria; kingdom Bacillati; phylum Actinomycetota; class Actinomycetes; order Micrococcales; family Microbacteriaceae; genus Cryobacterium; species Cryobacterium mannosilyticum. The sequence continues at coordinate 12,990 of NZ_SOFM01000003.1, forward strand.
TCTTGATCAGGAACCGGTCGAGCTGGGCCTCCGGCAGGGTGTAGGTGCCGGCCTGCTCGACCGGGTTCTGGGTGGCGATCACCATGAACGGGTTGCCGACCTCGTGGCTGACCCCGTCGACCGTGACCCGCCCCTCCTCCATGACCTCGAGCAGCGCCGACTGGGTCTTCGGGCTGGCCCGATTGATCTCGTCGGCGAGCACGATCGACGCGAAGATCGGCCCCTTGTGGAACTCGAAGATGCCCTTGCCCTGGTCGTAGATGGTGACGCCGGTCACATCGGAGGGCAGCAGGTCCGGGGTGAACTGGATCCGGGAGTTGGTGCCGTCGAGCGTCTTCGCGAGGGCCTTGGCGAGCACGGTCTTGCCGGTGCCGGGGAAGTCCTCGAGCAGCACGTGGCCGCTGGTCAGCATCGCGGCGACGACGAGGCGAACGACGTGGTCCTTGCCGAGGATCGCCTGGTTGACGTTGTCGGCGAGTTTGCCGAAGGCGTCGGCGAACCAGTCCGCCTGCTCCTGGGTGACTGTCATCTGGTGCTCCTGTTTCATTTTTTGCTACGGACCGCCGGGCGTGACGCCCAGCCCGTCCCAGTTCGTCGTTGCCCTCGTGTGATAGACGGCGCCGGTTCCGTTGTTGGTGAAGCGCACCCGGATCGAGTCGGAGTTTCGCTTTCCCAGGCCGTTTTGCAGCCAGAGTCGCCCATTCCCGCCGAGGTTCACGGTCGTGGTCGAGAAGGTGGCACTGCTGCCGTTGATTTCCGTGATCACGGAGTAATTCCCACTCGGCAGATTGGCGAAGTCCGCTCCGACATAGCGGCAGCCGATGCAATACGGGGCCGGATCGCCCTTCAGGACGGTGCCGGTCGGGGTGGGCGGCGGCGGGTCGCTGACCTGAACCGGGCTGGATGCCGCCACGGGGCCCACTGCCCCGCCGCCGGTGTTGATCGCCCGTACCTCGAAGGAGTATTGCCCCGCACCCTTGCCGGAGACCGATGCCGACGTCGCGGTCGTGTCGTTCCAGCCGCCGGAGTTCAACTGCCACTGGTAACGCACCGAGCCGCCGCCGGTCTGGGCCGGGGCGTTCCAGCTCATCGTGAGCCTGGCCGGCGCGTTGCCGTTGGAGGTGATGTCCGGGTTCCGCGGCGCAGTCGGGGCGCCGTAGGGGGTGACCGCCGGGCTCGCGGGCGACGGGGAACCCTCGCCGATGGCGTTGACGGCCGCGACCGTCGCCGTGAACGATTGCCCGTTCGTCGCGGGCAGCACGCAGTCGACACCGGGCGTGCACCCTCTCTCAGTCTTGCCGTCGTAGCGCACGACATAGCCGGTGATCGGTGAGTTGTTCGCGGCCGGCGCGCTGAATCGGATGGTGACGCGGCCGTCGCCGGCGCTGGCGGACGGCTGCCTGGGGGCGTCGGGGACGTTGCGGACGACGAGGGTGACTCGTCCCTGGGTTTCTCGCAGCGGGTCACGGGTGGCGTCCTGGATGCGGTAGACCACGGTGAGGGTGCCGGTCGCGCCGGAGCCGGTCTTGACGGTGACACCGGAGGCGGTGTGGCTGACGGTGGCGGTGCCGACCTGCTGTTCGATGTCGGCCTTGATCACGGTGAGCGGTTTGGCCTCGGCCGAGTACGGGTTGTAGTCGTTGTCGAGCACGGGGATGGTCAGGGTGGTGCCCGGCCGGGTCTCGATGCCTTCCCCGTTCGGGCCGGCGTCGTCCACGGCCTGCGGTTTCGCGCGGGTCGAGGACACCACGGTCACGTTCACCGAGCCGGGGATGGTGAATTCCTTGTAGGTGACCGTGAACGACAGGGTGACCTTGCTGCCGGGCTGCACGCCCAGCGGCGCAGAGACGACGAGGTTCGCCCCATCGAGGTTGGCCGCGACATCCGTGCTCGACCCGGTCAGGGTCCCGTAGCGAAGTTGCTCGATGACCTGCGGGTTCGGGTGGCCGCTGGAGGCGCGCAGGTTCACGGCCAGGGCCTTCTCGCCGGCCTCGATCGTCACGTTCGGCGGGGTGAACGTGGGCGGTACGTCTTCGGAGTTCGGGTCGCCGACGGTGATCGGGATCGTCAGCGTCGCCTGGTTGCCCTTCGGGTCGGCCGCGGAGCTGCCGTCGGTGACGACGAAGGTGACCGACGCCGGACCGCGGAAGTCCTTCTGGGGCACGAAGCCGAGCGTGGCCGGGTCGAGCTGCACCGCGGCCCCGTTGCTGTTGGTCGCCGACGCGGACAACACCAGCGCGGGCCGGCCGGAGGGCACCTCGACGATGTCGGCCACGGTCCAGTTCTTGGACCCGTTCATCCGCACGAGCTGCTCGGGCAACGGCTTGAGGAACGGCGGCGGGAACGCCTGCTCCTCCACCGGTTTCTCCTTCTCGTTGCCGTCGGGCTTGGCCGGCACGATGATGAACGCGGTGGCGCTGAGGTGATCGATCTCGTTGGTCAACCGGTAGGCGATGGCCTGGCGCACGTTCGTCGGCGTCACCGTGACCTTGCCGCCCGGCCCGATCTCACCGGATGCCGCGTTCGGGCCCTCGAGGCTGACCGTCAGGTCCTCGACCAGGCCGCCCGGGTTCTCGGCCTTGTCGCGCACCGTGAGCGTGACGGTGTCCTTCGCCAGGACCTGCTTCGGCTCGAGGTAATGGTCCGTGGCCGTCGGGTACTGCGCCTTCGCGTCCTGGGTGACCTTCACCTGCACGAACGCCGTTGCCGCCCCGCCATGGCCGTTGCTGATCGCGTAACGGAGCGTGTAGGTGCCCTCGACCTCGGGCGCGTCGACGATGATCCGGCTGCCGTTGACCTTCGCCCGGATGCCGTCGGCCACCTCGGGCAGATTCTTGGCCAGGGTCAGCTTGTACCCGTTCGGATCGGAGTCGTTCAGCACCACCGGGATCGACCCGGTGCGCCCCGGCTTGATCTCGATCGCATCATCGACCGCGTTCGGCGGCAACAACGCCACCGGCCGCGGAATCACCCCGATCCGCACCGTCCCCTTCGCCGTGGAGCCCAGGGTGTCCTCCACCTCGTAGGTGAACGTGTCCGTGCCGGCCGTGCCGGGGAACGCCTGATACACGAACGAGTCGCTGCCCTGCCGGATGATCCGGCCCAGGCCCGGCGGACTCGTCACCTCCTTCAGGAACACGGAATCCCCGTCAGGATCGATGCCGTCCAGGGGCACCTTCACCTCGATCGTCGAATCGGCGAAGGTGCGCATCGTCAACGGCACCGGCGTCGGCGCCTGGTTGTTCGCCGTGTCCGGCCCCACCACGGTGAAATGCACCACCGCGGTCGCCGTCTCCAGATACGGGTCGGTGATCGTGTACGCGACACTGAACGCGCCGGGCTCCTTCGGCGCCTGGAAACGCACCTGGTTGCCCGTCACGAACGCCAGCCCGCCGGCGTTCGTGACATCCGCCAGTACCGGCACCACGCTCATCGTCGCCGAGTCCGGGTGGTAATCATTGGCCAGCACCGGGACGCTGACGATGTCCCCCGCCCGCACATTCACCGAATCGTCCACCGCCACCGACGGCTGGTGCTTGACCAGCGGCGGAACCGGCACCACCGTGATCCCGGCCGTGGATGTGCCCTGTCCGTCACTGATCGTGTAGGTGAACTGCACCTGCTGCGTCAACGCCGCCGACGTCGTCACCCGCAACACCGTGTTGGTGAGGATCTCGACCGTCACCAGGTCGTCGGTCGCGCTCGTGTCGACCGACTGCACCGCCAGCACCCGCCCGGTCGGCGACACATCATTGTTCAACACCGGAACCGTCAACGGTTCCCCCGCCCGCAGATAGGCGGTGTCCTTGACCGCGATCGGCGGCGACTGCCCGGCCGGGCTCTCCTTCACATCCACCCGGATCAACCCGACACTCGACGTGGCCCCCGCCCCCAGGCTGTAGGTGAACACGTAACTGCCGGCCTCCGGCGCCGAGAACGCCACCGTGCCCCGATCCAGGTTCGCCACCGCCGACACCGACCCGGGAACATCCGTCACCCCGATCAAACCCAACGCCGCCCCCGACGGCGACACGTCATTCTTCAACGGTTCGACCAGCACCGTCTCCCCCACGAACGTGCTCGCGAAATCGGGCGTGCCCGTCGGATTCAACGACCCCGGCGCCTTCACATCCACCGTGAGCACCCCCGAAGCCTGGACGACACCGTCCGACACCACGAACGGCACCTCCTTCACCCCCAACTCGGCCGTCTTACTCTCGAAGGTCACGAACCCCTCCGGGCCGAACCGCACCCCGTCGCCGGTCGTCGGCGACGCACTGACCAGATAGATGTCATCGCCGTCGGGGTCGATCCAGTCGCTGAGCACGTTGTAACTGACAAGTTGGCCCTGCTCCACACTGATCGCCCCTGCCCGGTGCGACACCGGGGCCAGGTTCTGGTCCGCCGGACGGACCGTCAGGTTCACGCTCGCCTCCGCGACCGCACCCCGCCCATCCGCCACCGTGTATCGGAAAGTCGCCGTGCCCGCCATCGCCGGCGCCGGCGTGAACTGCAATGCCCGCCCGCCGTCGATGTAATCCAGGCGTCCCTGCGCCTCCGAAAAACCGTTGGTATTGACCACCGTGAGCACATCACCGTCAGGATCCGTGTCGTTCTCCAACACGGGCAACACCGTCGTCTTGCCCGGTCGCACCCCGTACTCGTCGTCGTGGGCGAGCGGTGCCCGGTTCTGCGGCGTGCGCTCCGCCAGGGTGTCCTCGAACGACTGCTGCGACGCCTTCTCGTCACCCTCCTCGGAGTCCTCTTCCTCGGGCGGCGTCACCTCATCCCAGTTCTCGACCAGCCGCATATTCGCATCGACCAGCCACACGTTTCCGTTCGACAGGTTGTTCAGCGCGATCACATTCCGGTTCACCCGGAACTCCAGCGTGGACCCCAGGGTCGGCTGCGCGATCGCCTGCGCGCTGGGCTTCTTCCCCGCGCACGCGGCCAGGTAGCGTTGCGCGCCTGCCCACGCCCCGTGCGCGCACCCGTCCAGCCACACCGGTTTCGACACCGCCTTCGGATCGGTCACCATCCGCTCCATGCCCGCCGACACGGCCACCGCCTTGCCGCCTCCCAACGGCACCTCCAGCAGCCCCTCACCCGTCGCCACCACCGCGAACGAGTTCTCCGCGCCGCTCTGCTGCAGCTTCAGTCCCTTCGCCGGCAACCCGACCGGCTCGCCGCCGTCGACGATCAGCCGGTTCTTCACCGTGTCGAGGACAACCGCATTCTCCCCCACCGCCGCCACCTGATGCGCACCCAGCTTCGGCAGGTCCGTCCGGGCGGGCTTGTCACCCGTCCGGGCCAGCGTCACCAGCTGCTTCGTCAACGGGGACGTGCCGAACACCGCGCCCGCCTTCGACACCGCGATATGGGCGCCCTTGCCCAGCTTCATCACCGGATCAGACTTCTTCGGATCGAAATTCAGATCGCTGCCCGCGTTGATCACCCACACCGACCCCGAGCCGGGTGCCATCACCGCCAGGGTGTCCCCGCCGAACGCGACCTCAGACCCCACCGGCACGTCCACCCGCTGGCCGAGGGTCGTGAACGACGCGTCCACCCGCTCCAGCGACCCCGCACTCCCGTCGAACAGGAAAACGTCGTCGCCGTCCTGGAACACGTCGAACGTGCTCGACGCGGCGTTCACCGAACCGTTGAGCTCCTCGATCTGCCGATTCAGCCGGCCCGCGAGCAACTGCTTCCCGTTCGTCACCCACACGTCCCGGGCACTCAAATCCACATCCGTCACCGGGAAACCCTGATGCAACACCGCGAACGTCAACGGCACACCGATGATCACCGCTACGGCCAGCACGGATGCCGTCGCCTTGCGCAGCCGAAACCACGACGCAATGGCCCCCATCGTCGATCCCTCCGCGCCGTTCCCACCCCGAAACGACCTGCCCCGGACCATCCCGGTCACAAAGCTAACACGCGGGCGGGGCATCGAGCAGGGCCAGGTCGTCGGCGCTGACCAGGCGGATGGCGACGGCGTATTCGACCAGGCGGCCTCGCCGGTTCGTGGCGAGTTTGCCGCGTTCGCCGCGGAGTCCGTCGACGCCGAGCTTGTCGAGCTTCTCGCAGACGTTGTCGAGCTTGCGGTTGAACGTGGTCATGGTCCAGCCGAGCCGGGCGGCGGCGTCCGCCGAGCTGGGGATGGCTCCGCGCCCGGGGACGGTCTGGCGGAGCACGCCTTCGGCGAGGGCGACGACGAGCAGCCGCTGGCTGCTCGTCAGGGTCACCGGCAGGATGGTGGTCGTGCCTGCGTCGCTGGACGCCGAGACGGAGGTGTTGAAGTAGTCCTCCTCGGCGTGAATCGTGAAGTCGTAGGTCGTCGACCCCGCACTGAACATCACGTGCATCGTCTGGAAGACGATCGGCAGCTTGGCTCCGGGAGCCAGCCAGGCCTGCACTGTGCCGGTGGTGTCGGACACAGTGGCGGACAGGAGGGTGCCCACGTTGCAGAGCCACCACATCCCGAATTCCTCCGACAGGCGCAGGAAGGTTCGGTGGAGGTAGGGGTTGTCGTCGATGGTCAGGTCGGATTCCCGGCCGATCGAGAAGTCGCGGCCGGGCTGGGTCGTGTGCCACTCTCCGCAGTACTCGATCCTGAGGGGCTTCATCGGCTGCAGACTCGGTTCGCCTCGGACAGCTTGCCGTCCTGGCGTTGCAGGTAGAGGTCGACGCAGACCTTCGCCCCGGGTGTGACGCCGTCGACGGCGATGTCGCCCGTCGTGCTGAGTTTCGGCTGGGTGGGTTCGTCGGCGCGGGCCCACCGGAACACGTCGCCCTTCTTCGGGTCGGAATTGCTCACCGTGAAGGTCACGACGGTGCCGTCGACGGACGTGGCCGTGCCCTCGAGCTTGGGCGAGGGCACCCCGGCCACGAGATTGGCGTCCCCGACCTCGCCGCTGGTCGCGCGCGGCGTCGGGGCGAGGTCGGGCGACTGGCTTCCGGCGACCGACACCGCGGCCACGATCGCGCCCACGAGCACGACGCCGGCCGCGACCGAGATCGCCGGCACCAGGGCGCGGCGACGCGCCTGTCGGGGCGGCGGTGCGGCATCCTGCTCGGGAGTCGCGAGGACGCGCCGGGGCCGCAGGACGGTCTCGGTTCCGCTTCCGCCTCCGCGAAGCGCTGTGCCCTCCGGGGCCGCCCCGGCCGGATCCGCCAGAGCAGCGTCGGCGTTCGCCGCGGTTCCGCGGGGGTCGATGACCACGGCGCCGCGCACCCGTGTCTCGTCGGTCTCGGCCGGTGCTGACGGGGTCGGCATTTGGGCCCGGTGGATGGCCGGCTGGGCCGCGATCGTGGTGACCGAGCGGGCACGTGTTTCGTTCTCGTCGGTGGGGGCTGCCCGTTCGTCCGGCCCGGACTGAGGCAGACGCGGCACCTCGATGCCTGTTGCGGCATAGCCGAGCTCCAGTTCGATCCGTTGCAGGGCCCGGGCGAAGTCGAGGGCCGTCGCATAACGGTTGGCGGGGCTGGTTGCCATCCCCTTCGCCAGCACAGCCGTCAGCGACCTGGGCACATCGTCCCGGCCGATCGGGGTGATCGCCCCGCGCTCGATCCGGCCGATCAGGTCGAGGGTGCCGTTGGAACGCCCACGGATCTCGAACGGCGTCTGGCCGGCCAGCAGGGTGTGGATCGTCGCGGCCAGGGAGAACACGTCGCTGCGCACATCCGGCTTCGGGTCGTCCTCGAACATCTCCGCCGGCGACCAGGGCACGCTCATCCCGACCGACTGGCCGTCGCTCGTGCCGGTGACCTCGCGGGCCGCGCCCGTGCCGCCGGAGCCGGCGGGAAACGGGCCGCTCTGGGTCTGCACGGGGAGGTCGTCCTCGAGGCTGGAGGAGATGCCGAAGTCGGTGAGAGCCGGCCAGCCGAAGTCGTTGGTGAGCACGTTGGCCGGTTTGATGTCCCGGTGCAGGATTCCGGCGCCATGGGCCGTCGCCACCGCACCGGCAAGCCGCACGCCCGTGCGCAGCGCGTCTTCGACGGTGAAACGCTCGCGCTTGTACCGTTCGGCCAGGCTCGGCCCTGAGCAGTGCTCCATCACGAAGTAGGGCCTGCCGTCCCCGGCGACCCCGGCGTGGTAGATGGTGACGATGTACGGATGCGTCGACAGTTGCGCCATCAGGTTCGCCTCATCGACGAACCGGGCCCTGGTCGCCGGGCCCAGCTGCTCGGTCAGGAGGACCTTGACGGCCACCCGGCGCCGCGGCAGCCGTTGCTGGTAGAGGAAGACGTCCGAGAACCCGCCGGAGCCCAGCGTGCTGATGAAGTCGTAGCCGGGCAGCTCGGGTGGCATCGACGTGGCGCGGCGCATCAGACCACGCCCCCGTCCTGGCCGACGCTGAGCGTCACGCCGCCGCCGAGGTCGACGACGGTGCCGACGATGACCGAGGTCGACTCTCCGCCGCGCAGCTTCTGGGGGGGCTTGCCCGGCAACACGATGACGGTGCCGTTCCGGGAGTGGAGGTCGGTGACGACGACGGTGTCGCCCTCCACGGTGATCCGCACGTGGTTGCGGGAGATGTCCTGGTCGGCCCCGCCGAGGCTGACCAGCCGCGGGATCTGGCCGCCGGAGACCTTGTTCACTCCCGGCGCCCGGCCGACCACGATCGGCTGGCCCAGCGGCTCGCGAACACCGTTCGGGAGGAGCAGGTACAGGGCAGGCTGCGCAGCCGCGGCGGCGGCTTCCGGCGCGGGCCGGGCACGTCGCCGGGAGTCCCGGAGTGTGCGGATGTCCCCGCTCATCACGGTGAGGCCGTCGTGCCTGGCGGGGTCAACGGCATCCGCGCCGGCGTCGTCGTCGTCGTCCGCGGGGCGAACCGCGGCCTGCTCGACCCCGCGCATCATGGTGGCGCCGAAGAGGTGGTCGTAGCCCTGCGCCGCGGAGGGCTCGACCGCATCCGCTGCCGGCGTCGGCGCCGGTGCCGGGCGAACGCCGCCGCTCCGGACGATGGCGACCGTCTGGTCGGTGATCGTCTGGTCGGTATTCGTCTGGTCGGTGATCGTCTGGTCAGTGATCGTTTCCTCGGCGATGCTCTCGGCGACCGGGACCGGCGCGGCCGTCGACGCCGGCAGCGACGACAGCGAGATCCGCCGCACACGCACGACGCCGGACGACAGCGGCAGCGCCGGCAGCGACGACCGCGGACCACCGCGCTCCCCGCACTCCCCGCACTCCCCGCACTCCATCGTGATCTCCGTCATGCCGGAGAAGGGCTGTTCACGCCAGGTGGACACGCCAAGGCCGGAGAGCTCGGCGTCCCCGTTCTCCCCGGTCAGGCGCAGCGACACGTCGCCGCGCAGGATCGCCCGGCCCGTGAAGCCTGGCCCGGCGGCGGTGTCCCAGGTCAGCAGGACGAACGGCGGCGTGGCGAACAGGCCGGCCGACGTCAGTCCGTCGAGAATACCCTGCGCCCCGCCGTCCAGGCTCGACCAGAGCCGGTCGACGGAGTCGCGGGAACCGTCCGTCCGCACGACGAGGAGGCAGCCGGGCCGTGTTGCGGCCAGCCACTCCCCCGACTCATCGCTGCAATACGAGAGCATTGATCCTCACCCCTGGCTTCGCGGCCTCGTGTCCTCGTGATGTTCCCCTGCCCCGGGCATCCGATCCTGCGTGTTCTCGTCGTCCGGGTGCTGCGCCCCCGTTTCCGGGTCGCCCAGCACCGATTCGACATATACGACCGTAACGTTATCGTGGCCCCCGTGGGCCAGTGCGGCGTCGACGAGCACCTCGGCGATGGACCTCCCGGCGTCGGACGTCTCGTCGTGGGCCGCCAGCAGCCTGGCGATCTCGGCGTTGCCCAGTTCCTTGGTGAGGCCGTCGGAGCAGACCAGGAACGAGTGGCGGCCGGACGCGGGCAACAGCCACACGTCGGCGTCGACGAATTCGTCCGCTCCGATGGCTCTCGTGATCACGTTGCGCTCCGGATGCTGTTCCGCGGACTCGGCGGTGATCAGCCCGGCGTCCACCATCTCCTGCACGGCCGAGTGGTCGACGCTGAGCTGGGCCAGCGTGCGGCCGTCCCAGGTGTAGACCCGCGAATCGCCGATGTTGAAGGCCATCCAGTGGAACCCGACGTCGTCGCCGGCATCCACGAACGCCACCCCGGCCAGGGTCGTGCCGGACACCGCGGTGCCGAAGTCGTCGACGGCGCTGAGGTCGCGCACGGCATCGTTCGACGAGTGGATGGCGTCGAGGATGCGTTCCGGCGTCGAGGGCGCCCCACGTTCGATGTGCTCGTCGAACACCCGGGCGACGGTCTGGCTGGCGACGTCGCCGTGTGCGTGGCCGCCCATCCCGTCGGCGACGAGGAAGACCGGAGCCTGCGCCATGAAGCTGTCCTCGTTGATCTTGCGTTCGCGTCCAACGTCGCTGTGGGCGCTGAACGAGAACCGCACCCGGGTGGAGGGCAGCTTCATGTCGATCTCGCCAGGTTGGGACACGGCACTCCAGTGTTCGGTTCTTCGCGTCGATGAGCCGCGGACGCGCCACCGACGGCGACGAGCTTCCACCGTACCAATTCCGCGGGGTTCGCCGGGCAGCGGCCTCGTCGCCGCGGGGCCGGCTACTCCTCGACGAGCTGCGGGAGCTCCTCGGCGAGGGTGTGGCCCCGCTTCCTGGCGTCACTGGAGGCCTTGATCACGCTGGCCACGGTGGCGACGGCCATCGACACGACGATCACGCCGAGCGACGTCCAGGTGTCGATCTCCGGCGCCCAGGCAACCCCGTCGCCGCCGTTGATGAACGCGACCTCATTGGTGTGCAGGGCATGCAGGACGAGCTTGACCCCGATGAAGAAGAGGATGAACGCGATCCCGTACTTGAGGTATTCCAGCCGCTCGAGCAGCCCGCCGAGCAGGAAGTAGAGCTGGCGCAGCCCCATCAGCGCGAACACGTTCGCGGTGAACACGATGAACGGGCTGGTCGTGATGCCGAAGATCGCCGGGATCGAGTCGAGCGCGAAGACCAGGTCCGTCGTGCCGATCGCGAGGAGCACGATCAGCATCGGGGTGAAGATCTTGCGCCCGTCGACCACGGTGCGCAGCTTGGAGCCGTTGAAATCCGGGGAGATCCGCATCCGCTTGCGCAGCAGGCGAATCAGGCCGTTTTCGGCCTCGTCCTCCTCCGGGTCCTTCGCCACCGCCTGGTGCACGGCGGTGTAGAGCAGGAAGGCGCCGAAGATGTAGAAGATCCAGCTGAAGTTCTCGATCAGCTGCGCGCCGAGCAGGATGAAAATGCCGCGCAGCACGAGCGCGATGATGATGCCCACCATCAGCACCTCCTGCTGGTACTTCCTGGGCACCTGGAACCTGGCCATGATGATCACGAAGACGAACAGGTTGTCAATGCTCAGGCTGTACTCGGTCAGCCAGCCGGCCAGGAACTGGCCCGCATGCTCGGCGTCGGCCAGCACGAGCATGAGCAGGGCGAAGACGAGCGCGAGCGCCACGTAGAACACCACCCAGAGGGTCGCCTCCCGCATCGACGGCACGTGCGGCCGCTTGTAGACGATCAGCAGGTCGGCGACCAGGATCAGCGTGAGGATGACGAGGGCGCCGATTTCAAACCAGAGCGGGAGAGCAAGATCCATGCGGGGGGAAAGCCTTTCACTGACGGGATGCTGAGAGCAGCACGAAACCCGAAAGTCTCTCCCGCACCTGTCGGTACCACCGTGCCCGGGGCCGCGATGCTGAGGCCCGTGTTGACGATCACGGCATAGGGCGAAGAATTCTCAGCCCAGAGGGATACTCCCTTTCACTCGGTGAAGTCTACCGGCACGCTCACCCCGGCCGGGGACGCATCCCTGCCCGCGGAGCACAAATAACTCCCCCGGCGAACCAGAGGAGCGAACTGGCGCTCGTCCCCGGATTGACGGTCGAGTTGCTGCCGATGACACTCTGATCTGCTCTCCAACTCACGATGCGCAGGCGCTCGTTCATCGTCTCCGGTAGTCATGCGCTGCGCCCGGAGGGTACAGGAGGAACACTGAGATACGGGGTGAGGACGGCGCGCAGGTAGCGCGTTCCGCCCTCGGAGTCCGGGTCGCGGTTGCGGGCAGGAATTCCGGTGGGGGCATCGGCGTCGAGCTCGTCAAAGGCGAACCAGGATTCGGCGAGAATCCAGAGCGCCCTCACGAGGTCGTCGAGCTCAGGATCGCTGAGGGGGCGGATGTCGCCATGATCACGCCAGCCACGCGCGAGGTCGGTGAACGTGACGAGCCGACGCGCGCGCACGAGCCGGTATTGCTCCGCGAGCACGGGATCTGCGTGCAGGAGACCGAAGAGGTCGCGGGCCAGGAACGCGTACTGCCGCGTCAGCGTGGCACCCCTGCCGAGGCGGTCGAGCACCTGCTCCGGGCTGGGCCGCCCCGGGCCGCCGCCCTCGAGCACCCCCCAGAGAGCCTCATAGGCCGCGACCAGCTGCGCGTGCAGCTCGCGCACGATCTCCTCTTTCCCGCTGAACCAGTAATACAGGTTGCCTGCGCTGATGCCGGCCGCCGCCGCGATCGCGTTCGTGGTGACGGCGGCCGGGCCGCGTTCGTTGAAGAGGGTGAGCGCCGTCTGGAGGATGCCGGCCACGGTCTCCCTCGCCGTCGCTGTTGTGGGGATGCGGTTCACGAGAGCACGACCTCCAGCGCGGGACGACGCGGACTCGGCAGCGCCGTCGTGGTCGGGTACCCGATCCGGAAGGTCATGATCGCGTGGCGACCGGCGGGCAACAGAGCCGCGAAAGCGGGGCCGAAGTCCGGCGCCAGGCCCGCAGAGCGCTCCCTGTCGATCCGTTCCGGAATTTGGCAGAGCGGCTGGGCGCTGACCCCGTCGACCGTCATGGCCAGATGCAGGCGCTGCCACAGCCGACCGGCGTCGAGGCGTTGCCCGGTGTCGAGAGGGTCGCGCACGACGATGGCGCCGAAGGCCGAGGCGGTCGGAACCTGGCTGTCGCGGGTGCCGGCAAGCCAGCCCGCGTTGTTCTGGGCAGTTGAGACGGGCATGATCTTCGAAATGGCTCTGATGAACTCGGACTGCCCGGACGGGTCAATCGTGATGCCATCCTTATGCGCCTGGATCTCGTGCCAGTCGGTGCGGTACCAGGCGGCGTCATCCGCCACCTGTTCCGGGTCCGCGATAATCGCCTCCGTTGCGCGGATGGTCAGGGCGCCGAACGCGTCCTTCTCCGCCGGGGTCGAGAACCAGACAAGTTCGGTGTCCGTGGTGTCGACGAGGCCACTGAGCCTGGCCAGCTCCGCCGCTCCGACGCGCCGTGACGCGTCGTAACCGTTGCGGTCGGTATGTCTGGACGTGATGGCGGCGAACAGAGGCGAGACGGATGCCCCCACTTGCTGAAGGTCGATCCGTGCGACGTGCGTGGGATCCGCGGGGTCCGGCAGCAGCGCAACGGTGGCCACCTTGCCGTTCGCGGGGGCCGCGACGACGATGTTCTCGATGGCGCACCCGAGTGAAACATCCAGTTCGCGGAACAGTGGGTCCATGGCGCCTAGGTTCCTGGTCGTGTCCGCGAAGACGTCGATCCGGTTGTCCGACACCCGGAACTGCCAGGGCTGGGCGTTGTGCGCGTTCGCCGCGAGGACGGCGGCCCGCACTAGGCCGAGGGCGTCGTGCGTCTCGGGGCCCGCCTCCCCCCACGCCGCGAAGGCCTCGCCAGTGCCGCTCGCCAGCACGCCGCCGTCGACCGCGCGCCACGTCAATCCAGCGGCACCGACGAACAGGAGGGACCCCGCACCGATTCCCGCAACCTTGAGAAACGAACGCCTGGTCGACGCCCGCCCCTTCTTCTTGTGCGCATCCGTGCGCCCTCCGTTGCCGTGCAGGGCCGTTTCAGCCTTCATCTCAGGGGTCATACGCTAATTAGAGTCTTTACTCTAATCAATGTCAAACCCGAGCGTGGATGGCGAAGCCAGAGCCGCAGAGGAGCTCAGGCGAGCACGGTGAGCCTCCCTACCTTGATGTGCAGGCGCCATTGGGCGCGCGAATGGCGTTGGCAACCACGGTCAGGGTGAATCCCGTGCCCGCCAGAGCCCTTCGAGAAGGACATGATGATGTCGTCCCTGGCTTCCTCGTCAAGACTGCCGGCCGGCTCGTCGACCAGAACCGTCAATTCTTCGACTGGGCCTTGGGTAAGTTCACTGAATTCGGCTATGTCTCGGTTCGGTTTTGAGGAGCTTAACGAGAGAAGCCCGGTTCCCTTTGTTTTCAAGGGAACCGGGCAGTTGTGACCCCAGCGGGATTCGAACCCGCGTTACCGCCGTGAGAGGGCGATGTCCTAGGCCGCTAAACGATGGGGCCGTTTTTGCAACTTTCAGAGTATGCCACATGGAACGGGCCGAGGCCAAACCGAGCGGCTCAGGCGTGCACGAGCAGGGCGCCGGGCACGACGTCGAGTTGCACGGGGAGACGACCGATCCGCTCGCCGTCCCCGTAGGCGACCACGTTGTCCGCATCGATCCATACGCTTCGGCAGCGGTTGAGTTCGACCTGGGGCAACCCGGTATGCGTTCCGGAGAATACTTTCGGGAACACCCGAAGCAGGCCCAGCCGCGACAGCGGCGTGACGATGAACAGGTCGAGCAGTCCGTCGTCGAGCAGTGCGCCGGGGGCGATTCGCATGCCACCGCCGATCGAGCTGTTGTTCGCCACCGAGATCAGCATGGCCCGGACGGTGCGTTCCGCGCCGTCAACACTCAGCCGGTAGGACAGCGGACGGAAGGTCGCCAGCACGAGCAGCATCGCGAGCGTGTACCGGCTCTTGCCGCGCGGGCGCCGCATCCGGTTGGCCCGGTCGTTGACCACGGCGTCGAAGCCGGCCGAGACGACGCCGGCGCACCAGCTGGTGCGACCTTCGGCCTGCACCCGGATCGCGTCGATCGCCCGCGGCGGGTGGGCGATCGCGTCGAGGAGGTGACGGATGGCGGCCTCCGTGTCGTCGAGCGGGATGCCCAGCCCACGAGCGAGGTCGTTGCCCGTGCCGGTCGGCACGATCGCCAGGCCGATCGGCGTCCCGGCGACCAGGTTCGTGGCCAGGCTCACCATCCCGTCGCCGCCGACCACGACGAGGACGTCCACCCCGGGCACGAGTTCGGCTGTCACCTCGGTGCGGAGCAGGTCGAAATTGACTTCACTGCGTGCGGTGACGGTGTGGCCGGCCGCGACCAGGGCTGCTTCAACCCGGGGGCCGACGTCTGCACGGCGGCCGAAGGAGGCGTAGGCGTTGACGGCGACGATGATGCGCAGGGCAGGAGCGGGCATGGTGCCAGCGTAGGGGGACGACACCGTCACACCCGGCTCCCGGCCCCGCTGGACCCGCCGTGTCCTGGCTTGCACGGCGTCTCGAATGGGTATTAGCTCGGGAGCATGAAGCTGACCAAACTGGAGCACGCCGCCCTGATCGTCGACGTGGCCGGCCGGAAGCTGTACATCGACCCCGGTTCGTTCACCACGGCCCTGACCGACACGGCCAACACGGATGCCGTCGTGATCACCCACGAGCACCCTGACCACTGGACGCCCGAGCAGCTCGACCGCATCCTGGAGTTCAACCCCGACGTCAGGATCTTCGGTCCCGCCGGGGTCGCAGCGGCAGCTGCAGGCTACCCGGTCACGGTCGTCGCGGCCGGCGACGAGGTCGAGGTCGGTCCCTTCCGGTTGCGCTTCTTCGGCCAGAAGCACGCGGTCATCCACGAGTCGATCCCGGTGATCGACAACGTCGGGGTGCTGGTCAACGACGAGCTCTACTATGCCGGCGACGCGTTCACCATCCCGTCCGGGGTCGACGTGCGCACCCTGGCCGTCCCGGCGAACGCGCCCTGGCTCAAGATCAGCGAAGTCATCGACTACGTGCTCGCGCTCAAGCCCAGGCGCAGCTTCCCCACCCACGAGATGCTGCTCTCCCGCGCCGGCAAGGAACTCTCGAACACCCGGATCCGCTCCGCCACCGAGCAGAACGGTGGCGAGTTCTTCCCCCTCGAGCCGGACGAGTCCCTCGACCTCTGAGCATCCGTCGTCCGGGCACGGAGCGAACTGCCGGGGCGTGCACAGCCCGCTCCCAGACGGTTCGTCCTGCGTGCAGCTACTGTAATTTTATTGTCTCTGCACAACCCTCTCGACGAAGGATCCCCGCATCATGAGCGTTCCCGTGCTTTCGGCCCAGAACATAGGCAAGTCCTATGGGAGCGGCGCGAACCGTTTCGACGCGCTCAAGGGGGTGTCCCTGGACATCCAGGCCGGTGAATCCGTCGCCATCGTCGGCAAGAGCGGATCGGGCAAGTCCACCCTGATGCACCTGCTCGCGCTGCTCGACGACCCGGACAGCGGCAGCCTCCTGGTCGAGGGCACCGACGCCCGAAAGCTCAAGGGCAAGGAGGTGAACCGGCTGCGCAACCAGGACTTCGGTTTCGTCTTCCAGCAGTTCTTCCTCACCGCCAACGCGACGGTGCTCGACAACGTCGTGCTGCCGCTGAAGATCGCCGGGGTGCCGCCCCGGGAGCGCAAAGCCCGCGGCATGGCCGCGCTCGAACAGCTCGAACTCGCCGACAAGGCGAAGAACAAGGCGATCAACCTCTCCGGCGGGCAGAAGCAGCGGGCCGTCATCGCCCGTGCCCTCGTCAACAACCCGAAGGTGATCTTCGCGGACGAACCGACGGGAAACCTCGACACGGCGACGGGGACCGTGGTCGAGGACATCCTCTTCGCCCTCAACAAGGACAAGGGCATCACGCTCATCATCGTCACTCACGACATCGAACTCGCCGCGCGTTGCGATCGCCAGATCTTCATCCGCGACGGCCTCGAGGACACCACCGAATCCGGAGCCCCGCGCAAGAGGCACGCCGGAGCACACGCAGGAGCACACGCATGAAGTTCATCGACATCGTCAAGACCGCGATCGCGAACAGCTTCCGCAGCAAACTCCGCACCGGCCTGACCGTGATCGCGATCTTCATCGGCGCGTTCACCCTCACCATCACCAGCGGCATCGGAACCGGCGTCACCAGCTACATCGACACCCAGGTCTCCGCGATCGGCGCGGCGGACGTGCTGACGGTCTCCAAGGCGGCCGACTCCACCTCGTCCACCACCGACGGCCCGGCGGCCTACGACCCGAGCAAGGCGACCACCGTGAGCCTCGGCAACGGATCAAGACCGGGAACGACCATCCAGGCGCTCACCGCCAGGGACCTCACCAAGATTGAGAAGACCTCGGGCATCCTGGGCGTCGACCCCTCGGTTCGGGTGACCCCCGACTACATCGAGTACGACGGCAAGGGCAAGTTCGAGATCATCGTCAACGCCACGGCCACGCTCACCAAGGCCGACCTGGCCGCCGGAAGCCAGCTCAGTAATGCGAGCACGGCCGATCAGATCCTCCTTCCGACGACGTACCTGAAGAACCTCGGCTTCCCGAGCGCCAAGGCGGCCGTCGGCCGCACGGTCTCGATCGGGATCACCGACTACACGGGCGCTCAGCAGACGGTCAAGGCCACGGTCGTGGGGGTGCAGAACGAGACGATCCTCGGCGTCGGCGCCGGCCTCAACCAGACCCTGACCGACACCCTGCACGCCGTCGAGGTGACCGGGGCTCCGGCGGGCGCCACCGACAGTTATGCGACGGCCACCGCGCATTTCGATGTCACGAGCACCCCGGCCGAGATCACCGCCATCAAGGACGACCTCACGAAACAGGGCTACGCGTCGCAGACCGTCGCCGACCAGATCGGCTCCTTCCAGACCGTGATCAACGTCATCATCGGCGTGCTCAACGCGTTCGCCGTGATCGCGCTCATCGCGGCCGGTTTCGGCATCATCAACACCCTGCTGATGAGCGTGCAGGAGCGCACCCGTGAGATCGGCCTGATGAAGGCCATGGGCATGAACGGCGGTCGCGTCTACACCCTGTTCAGCACCGAAGCCGTCTTCATCGGCTTCCTCGGCAGCGCCCTCGGCGCCCTGGCCGCGGTCGGTGTCGGCTCGCTGGTCAGCAACATCCTCGCCGACGGCGTGTTCTCCGCCCTTCCCGGCCTGCAGGTCGTGCAATTCGCCCCGAGCTCCATCGCCATCATCATCGGCGTCGTCATGCTGATCGCGTTCCTGGCCGGCACGCTCCCAGCGCGCGCCGCCGCCAGGCAGAACCCGATCGACGCCCTGCGGTACGAGTAGCGGGCCCCATGACGAGCAAGCCGGCCGTCGACGACGGGCTGCGCGCCCGCAAGCGCGCAGCCACCCAGGCCGGACTGGAGCAGGCGGCCCTGGCGCTGGCACTCGAGCACGGCTACGAGAACGTCACGGTCGACATGATCTGCGACGCGGGCATGGTCTCGCAGCGCACGTTCTTCAACTACTTCGGCACGAAGGAGGGTGCCTTCCTGGGCACCCCTCCCCCGATGCCGGCGGATGCCGAGCTCGCCCGTTTCGTGCAGGGCGTCGGCGCCGATGTCCTCGGTGATCTCGTCGGGCTGATCACGGCCGCTCTCGTCGACCAGGAGCCGGACCCCGGCATCCTCCGGTCACGGCGGATGCTGATCGAACGCACCCCCGAGCTGCTGGGCCGGGAGAACACGCGCATCACCGAGCTCGAGGAGAGCCTCACCCTGCTGGTGCTGGAGCGCTTCCACGCCCAGGACCGCAGCGAGGAGTCCACCCCGGGCCTCGAGGACGAGGCCCGGATGGCGGTCACCCTGGCCGGTAGCGTGATGCGTTTCTCGATGCAGAAGTGGTTCACCGGCGGCTTCACGGGCAGTCCGGGCGAGCTTCTCCGGCACTCGATCGCGCTCATGCGCCGGATCGCCGCCGCGGAGAACCCTGCTCCGGAGGGCGCGCGGGTCAGGCCGTGACGAGCTCGCGCCAGTCGGCCAGTTCCAGGCCGTGCGCCTCGGACACCGAACGGTTGGTGACCCTCCCGGCGGCGACGTTCAGGCCCAGGGCGAGCGCCGAATCCCGCTCGCAGGCGACCTTGACGCCGAGGTTGGCCAGGGCCACGCCGTAGCGGAGGGTGACGTTGGTCAGCGCGTAGGTGGACGTGTTCGGCACCGCGCCGGGCATGTTGGCCACGCAGTAGAAGATCGACTCGTGCACCGTGTAGGTGGGGTTCTCGTGCGTGGTCGGGCGGGTGTCGGCGAAGCAGCCGCCCTGGTCGACGGCGATGTCGACCAGCACCGAGCCGGGCTTCATCCGCGCGACCAGCGCATTGGTGACCAGCTTCGGGGCCTTGGCGCCCGGGATCAGGACCGATCCGATCACCAGGTCGGCGTCGATCACGGCCCGCTCGACCTCGTAGGAGTTCGAGGCGACCGTCTTCAGCCGACCCTGGTACTGGCCGTCGAGCTGGCGGAGCCTGTCGATGTTGATGTCGAGGATGGTCACGTCGGCGCCGAGCCCCAGGGCCATCGCGGCGGCGTTCGTTCCGGCGACGCCGGCTCCGAGCACGACGACCTTGGCGGGGCGCACCCCGGGCACGCCGCCGAGCAGCACACCCTTCCCGCCGGCGGGGGCCATCAGCGACTGGGCGCCCACCTGCACGGAGAGCCGGCCGGCGACCTCGCTCATCGGCGCGAGCAGGGGCAGCCCGCGGCCGGGGGTCTGCACGGTCTCGTAGGCGATCGCGGTGACTCCCGCGTCGACCAGCGCCGTGGTCAGCTCGGGCTCAGCGGCCAGGTGGAGGTAGGTGAAGAGAACGAGGCCCTCCCGGAAGCGGTGGTATTCCGCGGCGACGGGTTCCTTGACCTTCATGACCATGTCGGAGCGGGCCCAGAGGGCGTCGGCGGAGTCGACCAGCTCGGCGCCGGCGACGCGGTACTCCTCGTCGCTGATCTGCGAGCCGACTCCGGCACCGGTTTCGACGAGCACCGTGTGGCCGTTGGCCAGGAACTCGTGCACGCCGGAGGCGGTGATGGCGACGCGGTACTCGTTGTTCTTGATTTCCTTGGGTACACCGATGATCATGGCCGACTCCGTTGCTGGTTGGTTCTCGTGAAAGGGTCCGCCGGCGTGCCTCGTGCGACGATGCCGGTGGCGGGGTCAAGACTAGGGCCGCGTTCGCGGCCGGCCCGGGGAGCGGAGCCGGGGCGCGGGGCATCCGCCGGCCGCGACGGAGGGCGAGCGGGGCATCCGGATGCCGTCGGCCGGCCCTCCCCGGCGGCCGTTCCCCGGCGGTTCAGGGGTTTTGCCCTCAGCCGGGTCCGGCCCGCCGGGCCGTCGCGGCACGCGTTGCCGAGGCCGACGGAACGCCGCAGGGGTTTGTCACTCGACAACTGTCGAGTCTCGGCTCGTCAATCGTCGCCGGTTGTCCGAAACGGGCCCCGGCTGGCGCTTAGCATTGAGCCCATGAAGACGGCGGAAATCGAAGAGCTCGTCGAGACGCTTGCCGCCGGTCTGGACCGCGCCCTGTCGCTCGAGGACCTCGACGGCGGGCTTGTCGCCTACAGCCGTGACCAGCCGCTCGCCGACAGCGTGCGGGTCAACTTCCTGCTGAGCAAGAAGGTGCCGGCCGACGTGAGTGCCTGGCAGCTGCGGCACGGCATCGCTGCGGCGGTGCGACCGGTCGTCGTGCCCGCCAACGCGGAGCTGGGGATGCTCGGGAGGGTGTGCGTGCCCTTGCTGGTGCGCGGTTTCCGGGTGGGCTACCTGTGGGCCCTGCAGGGATCGCAGGACGAGTCGCCGGAGGCGATCCTCGGCGAGCTGCCGGCCGTGCGCACCCAGCTCGACCGGCTCGCCGAACTGCTGCTCGACACGAACACGGCGGAATCCGAACACCGGAGGCAGCGCGAGGCGCTGTTCCTGGCCGCCTGCGCCGCCGATCCCGTGGCCGTCGACGAGATCGCGGACTGGCCGCAGATCCACGCCACCGGGCCCTGGCATGTCGCGACCCTGATCGACAGACCCGCCGCCGAGCGGGAGGGCGGCGCCCTGCTGCAGCGCATCGCCGCCCTGCAGGCCACCGTCGGCATCGACGCGGCCCGTTTCAGCGCCGGCACCGACACGCACGCGGTCGCGCTGCTGCGCGACTCCCCCGGCAAGCTGGTGCACGCCGAGGTCCTCGCCCGGTACGGGGCCGAGATCGCCCGCCGCGGCGGCCCGCCGGCCCGCCCCGACCTGATGGGGGTCAGCGAGGCCTTCCACGACCTGCGGCGCCTGCCGGAGGCCTACGCCCAATCCCGCAAGGCCGTGCAGGCCGCCGCCGTCGACAGCCGGCTCGGCGCCGTGGTCGACTACCGCCGGATCGGCGTGTATCAGTTCCTCGCTGCGGCCAGCCGCAACCTGGCCCCGGTGGAGTCGGTCTACTTCACCGAGCTCCAGGACTTCGACGCCAACCGGGAGCTCCTGCCCATGCTGGAGTTGCTCTACGACACCGACGGGTCGGTGCAGGATGTCGCCGCCGGCCTGCACCTGCACCGCAGCAGCATCTACAACCGGTTGGCGAGGATCCGCTCCCTGATCGGCGCCGACCCGTTGGGCGGGCAGGTGCGGCTGGAACTGCACCTGGCGATGAAGGCCGACCGCTGGTCGCGGCGTCCCCGGATCTGACGAAGCAGGGCCGGCCGGCCGGGTCAGCGGCGGCGGTCAGCGAACGAGCGCAGCCTTCTCCGCGCGGGCCTCGGCCTTCCACTCCTCGACCCGGGCCTGCTGCAGGGGTGCCTTGCGGTTGACGAACCAGGCGAGGCCGAGGGCCAGGAACCAGATCGGGGCGACGACGAGTGCGAGGCGGGTGTCGTCGGCCTGACCGAGGGCCCAGAGCATGAACGCGAAGAACGCCAGCACCACCCACGGCATGAGCCGGGCACCGGGCATCCTGTACTTCGACGCGGCATGCAGGTGGGGACGGCGCCGGAGGAACGCCAGGTAACTGACCATGATGATCGACCAGACGAACATGGTCAGCACCGACGCCACCGAGGTGACGAGGGTGAAGGCACCCATGAACGAATCCCCCGTGTATAGCAGCACGACTCCGGCGAGCAGGAAGATGCAGGAGAACAGCAGGGCGTTCTGGGGAACCCGGCGGCTGCTCAACCTGCCGAAGGAGCGCGGCGCATTGCCGTCCTGGGCGAGGCCGTAGACCATCCGCGAGGTCGAGTAGATGCCGGAGTTGGCGCTGGACGCGGCGGAGGTGAGCACGACCAGGTTGATGACGATGGCCGCGATGCCCAGGCCCGCCAGGGTGAACATGCCGATGAAGGGGCTGCTGCCCGGGTCGATCGTGCGCCACGGGTTGACGGCCATGATGATGACCAGCGCGCCCACATAGAAGAGGAGCAGCCGCACCGGGATGGTGTTGATGGCGCGGGGAAGGTTCGTCTCCGGGTCTTTCGTCTCGGCGGCCGCGGTGCCCACGAGTTCGATTCCGGCGAAAGCGAAAATGGCGATCTGGAAGCCGAGTACGAAGCCGGCGACGCCGTGGGGGAACATCCCGCCGTCGTTCCAGATGTTCTCGAGGCCCGCGACGGCGCCGGAGGGCGAGGTGAAGTGGGTGGCGATCATGACGATGCCGGTGACGATGAGGGCGAGGATGGCGAGCACCTTGACCAGGGCGAACCAGAACTCGGCCTCGCCGAATGCCTTCACGCTCGGCAGGTTGAGCAGGATCAGCACGACGGGCGTGAGCAGCGCTGGGATCCAGAGCGGCGTGCCCGGCGCCAGGACGTCGACATAGCCGGAGATCGCCACGATGTCTGCGACCCCGGTGACGACCCAGAACGCCCAGTATGACCAGCCGGTGAAGAAGCTCGCCCACGGGCCGAGCAGGTCGCCGGCGAAGTCGCTGAAGGACTTGTAGTCGAGGTTGGAGAGCAGGATCTCGCCCATCGCCCGCATCACGAAGAAGAGCATGAAGCCGATGATCGTGTAGACGAAGATGACGGCCGGCCCGGCGAGGGAGATGGTCTTGCCGGCACCCATGAACAGGCCGGTTCCGATGGTTCCGCCGATGGCGAGCATTTGGATGTGGCGGCGGCTCAGCGACCGGGCGAGCGGTGGGTCCAGGTGCGGGGCGGTGGCCGAACCGACGGGGCTCGTCGCCCCGGTTCGCGTGGTCCTGGTGCCGGTGGCGCCGGCCGCGTCGTTCTGATCAGGCATGGGTCTTCTTTCCTCATCACGGCACAGACGCAGCCGCTCAGCGGACGACCACGTCAACCGCGCTGGGGCCTTCACGAACGTGACGACCGGGACAACTCGGAACTGAAGTTGCAACACTAAGGGCACAATCACGGGCGACGGGACGGGCGCCCGCGCGTGACCCGAACGAGGGGGTTCGCTTCGGCGCGCTCACCTGCCACAGGCGAACGCGTGCTCGACAGGTGTCGACTGTTCCTCGCAGAACGGGCGACCACTGTTCTGCTTCGTCGGTCAGAGCTCGCGCACCCCCCTTTCGCGGCAATCAGCCCGCACCTTATTGACAGTCCGACAATACCCTGCATATTCTGCACTCCGGGCGATACCGAAGTCGCCCGCACACTCATGTGTCAAGGAGGATCCATGAAGTTCAAGAAACTCACGCAGTCCAGGCCAGGTCGCATCACGCTCGCTGTCATCCCCGTCACACTCGTGATGGGGGTACTGATGACGGGCGTCGCGCAGGGCGCCGTGCCCGTCGCCTTCGCGGTGTCGGGCAGCCAGTTCCAGATCGGCGCCAGCAAGCTCGACGGGACCGGCTTCTCACAGTATGCGGGCGTTGCCGTGCAGGCCGACGGCAAGACCATGCATCCGGTCGCGATCGCGAACATCGACTCGGCCTCGCTGACGGACCTGTGCCAGTCGGTCGTCACCGTGACGCCGCTGGGCACGCTCGGTCTGCTCATCAACGCGGGCGGCGGGGGCAATCCGGCCCAGGCCAGTGCCCTGCAGCTCGGGATGACGGACCTCCAGGGTGACGCGACATTCACCAACATCCGCATCGGTGTCGACGCTTCCAAGGTCAACACCGCCGCCAAGGGCACCGCAGGCGATTTCGCCCAGGATGCCGACCACATCACGATCAACGGTCTCAAGCAGACGGCCTGGAGCACCCAGGCAGGCACGTTCGCCCTGAACGGCCTGCACATGCAGATCACCAACGGAACGAAGTGCTTCTAGCGCGACGCCCCTGAGAAGTCGCTCCGTTCGCCGGGGTGCCGGCCCGCCCGTGGCGGGCCGGCACCTGCGGCGCTCCACCACCACAGCAAAGGAACCAATCGGGTGAACATTTTTCGACGCGCGACGACGATGGCAGCAGCAGGCCCGGATGAACCAGGCGCTGGTTCCCGGTTCGGCCGGTGGTACCGGACGCGGCCGGCCATCGGCGGTCTGCTGATAGCCGTCGCGGGAATCGAGATGCTGTTCTCCGGGCAACTGGACCTCGGCAACATCCGCATCCAGGTGGGCATCGAGGGGATGCAGGCGATGATCCTGCCGGTCGCCCTGATCACCCTCGGCGTGCTCATCCTCGCGATGCCGGCCCACCGCATGTTCTACGGAGTCATGTCCCTCACGTTCTCGATCTACGCTCTCGTCGGCGTCAACCTCGGCGGATTCTTCATCGGAACCCTCCTCGGTCTCATCGGCGGGGTCATGGCCGTGTCCTGGATGCCGCGGCGCGCTCCGGCCGCAGACTCCCCCGAACCCGCGGATGACGCCGCCCCGCACGACCCGGTCGGTCTCGCACTGATAGATCTGGAATTCCCTGCCTTCCGCTCCCCCTCGGAGTCGGGTGCCGAGCCTCCCACGCCGGTGCCGACCGGCCAGACGGGGATGCGTGCCGGGTCCTTCCTCGACAGGGTGTCGGCTTCCCCGACCCGGAGACGGCAAGGCCACGCCCTCGCAATCGTCGCGCTCGCGGTGCTTCTCGGTGCGTCTTCCGCAGGCCTGGCCACCGGCCCGTCGTTCGCGGACCCCGGAGTCACGACCCCGGCACCGACAGCGCCTGAGCCGCAGGTCTCGACACCGGCTCCGACTCCGACTCCGGACCCGACGCCTGTACCGACACCGACTCCCAGCCCGACGGCCGCGCCCCCGCCCGCCCCGACCACGGTGCCCCTGGCGGCGGCACCGGCACCATCCGTCACCCCGCCGGCCGCACTTCCTCCGGCCGCCGTCGACCAGGATGCGCCGGTAGCCGCCCCCACGGGGGGCCGGCTCCGCAGTTCCTCGGTCACCCTCGAGGGCGCGCGTTACATCGGTACCGTGGCGGTCACCCTCGCCGACGGCTCGACGAGAACCGTGCTCAAGATCACCGCAGACCGTGTCGGGCTTGATGCCTTCTCGCTCGACTCGACCGATCCCGCGGTCCGGATACCCGGCACGACCGCGACGCAGGTCATCCTGGGCGGGTCCGTGACGATGTACTGCACGTCACTCTCCGGAAGCCTCGCCGACGGCACCCCCGTCGCCTTCGATCCGTCGACGCCGCCACCGCTGAATGCCGACCTGCCGTCGCTCACGAGTGCGACCGTCGGGCTCGTCACCGTGTCGA
The DNA here is from genome assembly GCF_004402705.1 of Cryobacterium mannosilyticum. Classification (NCBI taxonomy): domain Bacteria; kingdom Bacillati; phylum Actinomycetota; class Actinomycetes; order Micrococcales; family Microbacteriaceae; genus Cryobacterium; species Cryobacterium mannosilyticum. The sequence goes on from NZ_SOFM01000003.1 coordinate 38,464, forward strand.
GCGTCACGGCGACCTTGACCGGTGCAGCCATGTCGGTCGGCTGACCGCGGGCGATGTGTGCCCCTATCTGGGGACAAAGGAGACCTCCCCAGGGCATCGGCGCTACATAGCCCATGCGCCAGTGAGCACGCGACTGCGGGCGCAGATGGAACTGGAGTGGTGACTTCGTGACCCCAACTGGCCAGCCCGCCGCCCGCGGCATATTGAATACCGCGGTTTTCCGCGTTCGCATTGATGCAGTGCACGCGCTGACACGGATGAGTACGGGTCGATTCTGGTCATGATGGTCTGTCTGTCCCACGGGCTCTCCTCCGACGGATTCTGCGCTCGATGGGTCGGGCGATGAAGTGGGTCGCATCCGTTCTCACGCAGACGGGTGGCGCAGCAAACGGCGGTCGAGGCGCTGACTCGAGCGCACGTTCACTTTATGAGGGACGAAAGGACTACCGGCCGTAGCTCCGGTGCCCGGTGCCGCGGACTGTGAACGGGGCTCGTCGCGCCAGAAGGGTCAGCTCAGTGAGCCGGCGTACGATCTCCAGCTGCGCCCGCAAGCCGTCAGCTTGGGCGATGTGGTTCGGGTGTGATACGCCTCGTAGCCGGTACCGCCGCCAGGGCCGCGCGCGACAATGCGAATCCGGCAACAATGACGAGGAGCAGGCCAAGACCGGCCCCCGTGGTGAGTGGCCAGTTGGTGATTGTCGACGAGACCGTGCCTCCGTCTGCCGCCGTCCAGGTGCAGCCATATCCGATCGGCACGGCCGACGCGAAGGAATCGACCAAGCTCCCCTCCGCCCGAAGAGCTCCAGACGGCAGCGAGGCGTATGTGCAACGGTCGTACGCGAGACGAAAGTCACCAACCGTCGCTAACCCATAGGACATGAGCAGTAGAACGACCCCGACCACTCCGGCCGGAATCGCGAGACTTCGAACGCGAACTGCTCTCTTCGACATTTGTCCCCCCTCGCGCAGACGTTCAGCATCTTACTTCTGAGCTGTCGGCAGTTCGCCAATTCACGGAGAGCGTCTTCGATTTCTGACTTCTTGAACCCCGCTAGTTGCAGCGAATCCCGAATCCTCGCCTCGGCACGTTCTTGCCGGCTTCGCGCCCGATCTGACGAGCGCGTTAGTCGCCAGTATCTGAACAGCTTGGCTGCCAGGAGGAGTGCATAGAGCGCGATTCCAAGGACGACCAGTGAGAGCACGGCCCCAGCGAATGCGTTCACAATTTCCACTGTGAGAGTCCTCTTTTGAATCTCGTCCCAGCCGCACGAAACGACTGAAACGAATGGCGGGAAGAGACGGAAGGTCTAACAGCGATTCCCCGATGCCCCCTCGGGTGGCCACAGCTTATGGCCGTGGCCCTGGATACTCAACCCAACGCCCGGCTTCGATAGGTAGTCGCTGGCAAGCGTTCCCTCGTGGGTACATTCGTGAGACCCGACACGACCTAGAGCGGCGCGGTGTTGGTCTCCAGTCTGCTAAGCGCGCGGGTTGCCGATGCGTTCCATCCACGTCTCGGGAATATCCAAGGCGGTGAACCCTAACTTGGAATACAAGCCGTGGGCATCGTTGGTCGAGAGAGCGATGCGCCTCAGCCCAAGTGGCTCACACTCTTCAAGGACCCCCGCGATGAGCACACCGCCAATGCCGCGACCGCGAACCTCGGGGTCGACGAATACGTCGCAGAGCCACGCAAAAGTCACTCCGTCCGTGATGATGCGTGCGTAGGCGACTTGCTTGTTCGATTCCGTGTCGTAGACGCCGAAGTTTCGTGAGCCGTCTATGGCCGCATCCTGCCTGGCACGCGAGCGCCCCGGCGCCCAATAAGACTGCTCGCTGATCCAGCGATGCACCTGGTCACGGTCTATCTCGGCAACGTCGGCAGAGAACCGATAATTCGAATCCATCCCCCTATCTAATCGGTCCTGGGCGAACTGCGCCCAAACATTCACTAGGCAGCAACGCACATGCCCGCTAGGGGTTCCCTCAGCAATTACCTCGGTGACATCATTCTTTTGTTACCGATCCGATCCAACGGACGCCCTCCCGATCGCGCTCACGAGCGGGCTTGATAGACACGAAGTCCCCAAGATGTCACTGTGCCCCTACCGTGGAATTTGATCCGTGCAGCTATTGGGGGACGCTTTGGATTCTGGACTTCCGCACCGACTCGGCCGCCGCATCGTTGCTGTGCTTGCCGCGGCCGCACTAGCGGTGCTGTGCTTGGTGGCAGTGGCCGGGTGGCTCCTACTTCGGGACTCACGGGTTGACCTTCAGCCCGAATACTTTGTGGGCGAGGAAGGCCCCGGGATCGGAATCCCCCTTCTCGCCGGAGCCAACGACGTCACAGCATCGATATGCGAGGCAGAGTTTCCCTGCGCGTCGGCGTGGGGTTCGGGTCAAATGGTGCTGATGAAGTTCGCGTCCAAGAACGACGCCGCCGCTGCCGCGCGGTCGCTCGGATCCTCGGGCTATCGGTCGGATCCTCGGGCTATCGGTCGGATTGGCTTGTTGCCAATTTCATCGACGAGTCAGTCTCAGAAGCGGAGCGCAGATACGCCGCCGAGGTGATCGATGGAGCGTGGCAAAGCGAGGTGGACTGAGCCGCCTTGGACGGCCGCCTCCGGCTGATCATCCCGTGTGGACGACTTCCGACAAACCCGCGGGAGCGGCGATCAGCTGCTCATCATTCGGACACCCTCTTCATCGTTCAGCACAAGTGAGCGTTCCGGAGAGGGTTCCGTAGACGCATCTTCACGGGGGTCCTATCTTGAAGTATCCAAACGAACGGAACCGTCATGGACAATCCAGTCGCATTTGCAGTCGCTCTCGCATCCGTCGTCGCCGTCCTCTACGTCGCTGCGATCGCGTACGCCATCGCCCAGATCGCGCGAACCCGCGACCTGTTCGAGGTGGAGAAAGCCCTCTGGATGATCGCCATCGTATTCGCGCCTCTGCTGGGCGCACTCGTTTGGTACTTCGCCGGGCCACACCCATTCGGCGTCGCCGAGTCCCCTGCGACGAAGCCTGCTTCCCGACCTTCTTGAACTCGTTCCCGAGACAACCCCGGAGGTGGGCGTGACAATTCCGCACGTGATCAAAGCGCTCACTCCCGTGACCTTCCCGGCGTGGCTGGCGCTCGCGCAGAAGCACAACGGGGTCTGGGGCGGGTGCTACTGCTCGTATTTCCACGACGACACGGAGCACACCGTCAAGAGCGAGTACGACGGGCCGACGTTCAAGCAGAGACTTGTGGTGGAGGGCGTCGCACATGCCGCGCTCGTCTTCGACGGTGACGCCGCGATCGGTTGGTGCGAGTACGGCAGCCCAGTCGAACTGCCGGGCATCTACCACCGCAAGGAGTATGACGCGGGCGAGACCAAGCCGGCCCCGTGGCGGATCACCTGCTTCTTCGTCGACCGCGACCACCGACGCTCGGGAGTGGCGCGGGAGGCGCTGAATGGAGCGCTCGAGCTGATCGCGCGGGCCGGCGGGGGCGAGGTGGTCTCGTTCCCCAACGAACTCGCGCCAGGCAAGAGGACGTCGTCCTCGTTCCTCCACAACGGCACGCGGACCATGTTCGAGAAGGCGGGATTCACGTTCGAGCGTCACATCGGCAAGAGCAAGACCGTGATGCGCAAGACGATCCCGCCGGCCCGCGGCTGACGCCGGGTTCGCGCCGATCGGCCGCGTCAGGTCCGCGTCGAAGCGCCTTCGGTCGCCCCCCTTGGGATCCCGCAACATCGATACTCCGGCACTCTTCTGAATGAACTCGAAGCTCCCCCGACAACTCGACCGATCCCTCCGGGGCTACCCTCCCCGTTGAGGGTTCCCCCTGGGGACCGGCTTGCTGGGGCGGAGCGCCAGTGCAGTCCCGCTAGCCTTGTCCCATGGGGTGGAAGCGTCGAAGCAAGTCCGAGCGAGGATGGTTGACTCCCGAACTTGCACAATTGATCGTCGAGAGCCATGTCGAGGTCCTCACGAAGCAAGCGCGCGCCGCCGAGCAATGGGGCATCGGATCAGCCGATCGCTGGTCTGCTGATCTTGCCGGCGGAACGATTTCGTTCGAGTTTCCGGATCGTGTGATCACCGGCGAGGTCGAGTTGCTCGGCAGTTATGTCCTCTCAGCCGGCACCTGGCTCTGGGGATGGGCGAACGAATCCGTGCCCGAATCGGCCACGGGTGCCTCGCGAAAAGTGAGAGCGATCGCGACACGGCCCGGACTTGAGTTGCTAGCCGAGGCGAAGCTTCAGATGCCGGCAGAAGTCGCAGATGACCTGGCCAACATCGCCGTCGGAATAGGCGGCCTGGACGGTTGGTATCGGGGCCCTTCAACGACTCAATACGTGTACCTGGGGTTCCGCGACTTCACCATCGTCGCAAGCTGACTATCGCGTCACACGATCACCGACTCCGCAGAGGGTTCCCGTGCGACACATCGAGCGAGCCACGCATTGGCTCTGCGAATTGTCGCGAGCTACGTCGCTCAAGGTCCGCTTGCGGCCACTTTAGGTGCGTTGAGCCGGTGTCGGGTTCATATGAGCAACCTCCGCGTTCATAACTTTCGGAGGGCTAGAAATGCTTGTTGGTGCGGTTGGTGCGGTTGGTGCGGTTGGAGCGCTAGGAACAGCTGGTTTTTCGCTCGGGCTAGTGTTGGCCGGAGGGGTCGAGGCGGCAATGGCCGGCGCTTTCTTGGCGGCAGGTGCGGCGGGAGTGGCAGACGGGTATTAATAAGCTCAGCGGGAAAGGTTTAGGGGAGCAATGAATAGAGGTTCGACTTCGTATTTGATGGGATTCGCCTTCGGCTGCCTGGTCGTTCTGGTTGGGCTCTTTGCCGTCGCAATCTTCGCTGAGAGTCCGTACTCGATCGTGGCGCTTTGCGTGGTGCCCGTTCCTTTTATCGGAATCGGCTTTGCCGTGATTGCCAGGGGAAGAAATGCTCTCGCGAAACTCCGGTCGAACCGTCGTCCCTGAACCGTGTTGATTCAGTGCTTGGTTCTCCTGTGTCCGACGCTCCCTGCGGGTCGGCCCTAGTCATCATGGGGCCGCTGTTCTGAGACCGGATGGCCTGGCGGCTGAATCTGTGTCCGTCAAGGTTGCGTTTAGGTACTTCGCTCCCCAAGCCACCCGGAATGCAGGATAGTGATGACCAGGAGCCAGACGGCTGCTTTCGGAGACCGAAGGGATTGGTGGTGTTGTGGCGGCTAATCGAATCCCTCCAGCACGCAGGAGGAGATGGAGTGGTCTCGTCGCAATGGCAGCGGTCTTGCTCGTCACCTCTGGACCCACCTTCTATGGAGTTCTAAACGGGGGCGCGACGTTTGCCGCAACGATTGTCTACAGTCTTGTCTTCGGAATTGCTCTGGCAGTCGCTTTCTCTTGGATGTTCTACCGTCCAGGTCGAAAGTTATATCGAGCCATGTCCCAAGCGAATCCCGACATGCCGGTTGTGCCCGTATATTCCTCCGACGAGCTCATTAGCGGATTGAAAGAGCTGAACGGATCCCGACTTGTGTCAAGTGACCTGCCGACTGGCGCTTACTTGGTCTTCGTCGATGCCGGACGCCAGTTCGAATTATGGAGGTCGCGTCGCGGAGGGCCAGAAAGAGTGGTCCGGCTGCCCTGGGCTGCAGTTGAATCCATTGAAATCGACACGATTTCGCACTTAGTCATCACTGACCGCGCCCTTGTCCTAAACGTGAAGTCCGGCGAACGCACTGTGCGAATCCCGATTTCCCCTCAGGAGCGCCATGCCGTGCGACTTTCGCCCGTCAAGGACAACGCATTCAACGAATTCCTGACTGACCTGCGATCGCGGGTAACCCAGAGCCAACTTGCCGCTAACGTCCATCGGACTGAATCGACTGTGACGCCAGGCAGCGACGTAAAATGACGACCCAACACAGCGGTGCCGCTGGCGAGCTCGGGTGAACTATCCCGCAGACGGCCGGACCACCATCGTCCAGGTGAATACCGTGCCCAAGCCACAGCCGCCGGCTCTAGTGGCACGTCGATACCCCCAACGCCCCAGAAGGACGCACTGCCACTCGAATTGGCCGATATGACCCCTCTACCTGCTCGAGCACCGCGTGGGATCACTTTTCCCCCAGCGCTACTGGATGCTCTGAGCGTTGCGGTAGACCTGGCAGGAATCAGGCGCACCTTTGATTCATCTACCAGAGAGCGAGGAAGGCAATTCGATGTTCGGTGTCGACCATCTTTGACAGCGCCACCCATGACGCTGGCGGGTTACGAATGAATGGCCTGAGTAGGGCCCGCTGAATCAAAGCGTTTAGGTTCAGGTCAAACCAACCCAGGCACGAGCCAAGCGAGGCCTTGGTAATCCCAAACAACACGATCCAAGAGATAGCGGCCACGGGAACCACTATCCACAGAAGCACCCCTCTGATCATCAAGATCAGAAGCTGCACAAATATGTTCAGCTCGGTCATGGCACTCCTCCCCCCCCAGTCAGACCAATGATCGCCGCCCGGAGCGATGCTCTTTGAAGATATCCGATCTCCGGACACCTCAGATGTCCCGCTGGGGGTTCCCCTGGCGGGCGTCTCTCGTGGTCATCGCCTCGAACTGATTCAGCCGTTTGGTCGCCCACACGACGTCCGTCGTGCGGGCGCGATCCGGCTCACTGCTGAGACAGTCCGGTGTTGGTCAGACGTCGATCGGGCGCGCCAGTTCGGGAGGGGTGCCGATCTCGTCGACTTGGTGGCCGGTGCACGGATGACGGGTGGCCGTGGCGTTCTGGATCCTGGTCAGGTCGAACCAACGGACGTCGTCTCGTAATCTGCACCATGCAACGAGTAGCCACCGGCCGCCGCTGAGGGCGAAGATCATCGGCTCAACCTCGCGCCGAGTGCTCTCGCCCTTCGCGTCGGTGTAGGCGAGGTTTATGGTGACCTGGTCGACGGTGGCTTGCTCGATAACGGACATCACTCGACGGCGAGCTGCCGGACCGACGTCGACCCATACGCGGTTGGACAGTTCAGCTGCTCGGCGGCGGGTCACCGGATCGAGCACGTCGAGCACTTTACGGATCGCGGCGCGCGCCGAAGCGGAGAACGGCGCCTGAGAGCTCGCTGACACTGACGCGCTGAGGCCTAGCGCTTGCGCTGCTGTGAGATTAACAGGCGGAAGCGAGGACATCTCCGTCAGCCCGTAGCCGCCACCGGGACCGGTTCGTCCCCAGACCGGCAGACCGCCGGCCTCGAGCGCGGCAAGGTCACGCTTGATCGTGCGGATGGCCACTTCGAACTCGTCGGCGAGCTGCTGGGCAGTGCGGCCAAGAGTGCCCGCCCGACGCAACGACTCGGTGAGGGAATGAAGGCGCTCGGTTCTATTCACTTTGTAACTATCTCAGAATTAGTGACAGAAATAGTGACAAGCCCTTGTCATGTGTCCGGAGGAGCATGAAGACATGGAACCCATCACACCAACTCTCAAGTCAATCGTTCTTGTCCCTGGCTACTGGCTAGGCGGATGGGCGTGGGATGCCGTCGCGGCCGATCTGCGCGACCGGGGCCACCGCGTCATCGCCGTGACGCTGCCGGGCCTCGATCCCGATGACCTTCATCGTGCATCAAGGAGCATGGCCGACCAGGTGGATTCTCTGCGCTCGGCCGTGAGCGCTGCGGGCGTCGACGGTTCCTCCGTCGTGCTCGTTGTTCACAGCGGCGCCGGATTCCCCTCCTCCGTACTCCTGGACCAGGACCCCACCGCAGTAGCTCGAATCATCTACGTCGACAGCGGGCCATCCGCTGATGGCTCTGCCTTCGACGCGTCCTTACCGCACGATCAACGGGAGGTGGTGCTTCCACCGTTCGAGCAACTGGCCGCCAGCCTTGACGGGCTGAGCAAGGAAGACCTCGAACAGTTTCGTCAGCGGGCGGTACCAGAGCCCGCAACAGTCATGCGCGCTCAGGTGCGACTCGAGAACGACTCCCGACGAAACGTGCCTTCGACGATCATCGCCTGCTCTTACCCATCCGAGCTAATGATGCAGATGGCTCGCGAAGGAAACCCGATGATGGCAGAAGTCGCCACCCTCCGCGATCTCGAACTTGTCGACCTCCCGACCGGACACTGGCCGATGTGGAGTCGACCAGCAGACCTCGCCGTCGCCATCGCCCACGCAGCAGGCCGCTGAGCGGCAAATCATACCCAAGCACATCTGTCCTGACGACAGAACACGGCATCACGCTGCCCGTCTCGCAGAAGGTTCGTCTTGCGAGCTGCTCCGGAAGTTCCCTCCTGGCCAAGCAATCGACGGCGTATCGCCCCGAACGACGACGCGGTCGTAGGCTCACGCTAAGTAGGGCACTCAGGTGTCCGCGAATCGAGGGGTGGTCGACATGGAATTCAGTACTCTTTTTTTTTGGTGGAACTTCTGGGTGGTAGTCCAGGTTCTCGTTCTGGTTGGGGTCGTCGTGGCACTGGGGCTTTTCAACCGCTGGGGACGTCGCAAGAGCGCCATTCTTGCGGCGAGCCAACCCACGAAAGGTCACGGGCCCGCTGTCGGTAAGTAGCGAGTACAAGTCCCCGTCGACCGGCCGAGCCGCCTCACAATGAGCCCCGATCGCGTCCGACAACTCATGCGATGACCAACAGACCGCGGGTGTTTCTGCATCCGCTTACCATCCTGAAGTAACTAAGTGATCGGAACCGCCATGGACAGTCAAGCCGTATTCGCAGTCGTGCTCGCATCGATCGTTGCCGTCGTTTACGTCGCGGCAATTGCCTACGCAATGATGCAGATTGCCCGAACCAACGACCTGTCAGGCGTGGAGAAAGCCGTCTGGATAGTCGGCGTCGTGTTCGCCCCTCTGCTCGGCGCGCTCGTCTGGTTTTTCGCTGGGCCACACCCATTCAGCCTTCGACTGACACGTCAGGTTCGATAGACCTCGACCGTGATCCGCGGGCGCAGTGAGGGTTCCCAAACGCCACTCCCCCGAAACTTTGGAACCTCGGCGAATTGGTGTGCATCCATGGAGGTCCGCCGTACGTTCCCGCGTGAGGACAGTGAATCCAGCCGCAGCGTGACGACGATTGTTGCATGCGTCGAAGTCAGCGAAAGTGCCTGAAATACCGTTCCGGATCGTCCAGGAACGATCGCCAATTCCGAACCAGGTCGAGATCCTCCCAGACGCAGCGCCGGTATCCCCATGGCCCGACCTCATAGATCTCCGCACCGGGTATTGACGCGAGAATCGGTGAATGAGTGGACAGGATCACCTGAGACCCACCGGCGGCAACAATGTCCCGGAGATCGCTGAGCAGAGCAAGCGAGCCGGTGAACGAGAGCGCTGATTCCGGCTCATCAAGGATCCACAAGCCCGGGTAACGAGACCGGGCAGCCACAAGGTCGAGGAACGACTCGCCATGCGAGCGCTCGTGGAATACGGGGTCGTTGCCGCCGGGGTTGTCCTCCAGATAGGTGAAGAACCCGTGCATCGTTTCCGCGCGGAGAAAGAAGCCGCCCCGGCCGGCGCCGAGACCCCGGTTCAACCGCAGGTGGTCGGCGAGGGTGGACTCGGACCTGCGAGTGGTGTGTCTGGAGCCGGTCGATCCTCCTTCCGGTCCCATGCCGTAGGCACCTGCGATGGCCTCAACGAGAGTCGATTTGCCGACCCCATTGTCGCCGACGAATACGGTCACTGGACCCAGTTCGAGACCATCATCGAGGAGCTGCGCGATCGGGGCAAGCGTCGCGGGCCACACATCCCGAGGCAGAAATGGAGCGTCGGGATCCTGGCTCACCGAGCGCAACGGAGGCTCGTTTCTCGACATGCGATCATTCTGCCCGAATCGGCACGGGAAACCGTTAGACCAACCGTTCAGGGTTCCCCAAGGGAATGGGGTGGTCCGCTGTCCCCATTGCTGATGGGCCTCGCCGCGCAGACGCGAGAAGGCTTGTGACAATCACTTGACACAAACTTCAACCTCCTTGTATCGTCAAGTCGACACAAGGAGGACGTGTGGAGAACATCGGGATTGCCGAGATGTCATTAGGACTGGTCGGTCTCTTGTTCGTCCTCACGGTGGCGTTCGCCGGCGTAGCGATGGCTGGACGGCGCGGACAGCCGCTGCCGCTCGTACGTGCGCGGCGCGTGAGCGCGCTGCGGTCGGCCGTTGCCGTCTCAATAGCGCTCGCAGTCTTCGCTGTCGCGATCCTGATCCATATCGCCAATCCGCTCCTTGAGCTGGTCCCGTTCTTCCTCGGGCCGCTCGCGGCGGCCGCGGCCGGCCTCATCGCGTTTACGCTCATGCCCGCGCCAACGATCGATGGCGCACTTCGACGGCGCACCCGCAACGTCCAGCCGCGCACCTTGCGCGACTATTCGACGTCAGGGCAACGGGCAAGGTTCTGCGTCATCGTCGGCCTGACCGCCCTCGTCGCCGTGGGCGCAGGGTTGCTCTCGAAATCCGCGCCGGATGGTCGGTCTCTGTGCATCGCCCTATTCCCGGCCGAGTGCAAAGAGGGCGGGCCCTACCTCTTCCCCGGGTGGATGTTTGCGCTCCCGGTGCTGGTACTCACTGGCATTCTGGTTCTCGCCACTGTTCAGGCTCTGCGCCGCGTTATTGATGCCCCGGCCACTGCCTGGGCGGAACTCAGCGACGCTGACGCAGCCCTGCGTCGAAGCGGGGTCCGGCTCGTCTTTCGCGTCGCGAGCGCACCGTTGGCACTCACCCTCGGCCTTCTACTCGGAATGGCATCCCTGCCGCTGGTCAACGCTCCCCTTCTCGAGACGGGCCTCGACGTGAACACGGCCGCGACGTTGCACACGATCGGAATGGTTCTGTTTGGGACTGCAGCCGTAGCCCTCGTCTACGGCCTCTCACTCGCCTTTCTCGCCGTCATCGGGGCGATCAAACTGCCTCGGACAGCCTTCGCTGGTCCGCGGTCGGAATACGCGGAATGATCACCGTCGACGCGGATGATCCGACGCCGCCCTTCGAACAAATCCGAGCCGCGCTAGCAGCGGAAATTACCTCGGGCAGACTCGCAGGCGGTCACAGATTGCCCACCGTACGCCAAATCGCCGGCGACCTACACGTGGCAGTTGGAACAGCGGCGCGCGCATACCGCGAGCTCGAAGAGGCCGGTCTCGTCGAAACTCGACGCTCCCAAGGAACCCTCGTCCGCCACGACCAGATCGAAGCGTTCGACCTCGACCAAGCAACGGCCGAACTCGTAAGAACAATTCCCCGCGACCAAGTAGCCCTCGCAGAAGTCCTCAAAGCAGTCGAAACCGCCTGGAACCTCGCCAACAGTGATTGAACGTCCCGCAAAGGATCCTGGGCACCCATCGCTCTGAAGAATCAGACCCAGACCGTCCCGATGAAGGTTCCTCATCAGATGCCCATTCTGCAGCGTTTACTGGGGCGTGTGTGTGAGTTGGTGCTCTGGCTGGCCGCCATGCTTCCGTGGGGCTACTGGAAGACCTACGCTACTTGCCCGCGAAGAAGGCTGAGTCCGTTGGCCACAAGTCTCCGCCCATTGTCGCTTGAGCCTTGATGAGGTCCTCAGGATGTTCGCTACCGACAACCCACATGGCCCCGACGAGGAAGAGACCAGGCTCGATACCCTCACTGTTGAGTTTGAGTAGAGCGTCGACGTCTGCCTGAGCGGCAAAAGTATTGATGCCATTCTCGGTGCCAGTGCAACGTCCGGATGCGATTGTTCCGAGCATGACGTTGTCTGTGACAACCCAATCACAAGGCAATCCTGATGCAACGTATTCCTGGTGCAGTCGCTTCAGGGACACCGGCGCCGGCGGGGCCGACGTGGGCACCGTGCTAGTCGGCAGAACCGACGTTGACCGAGGCGCCGCTTGGGTGCCAATCGGCGCTCCGCCCACGGCGTCTGCGCATCCGGTGAACGTTAGCGCCGTGGCTACTGCCAAGATCATGGTTACAAATGAAGCGATGCTGTTCATTGTTTGCTCCCCCCCTCCTAACCTAAGTGCGGTCACATGGTTCACCCTTTTGGCGACCGACCGTGTCCCCGGCCGGGGCTCAACATTCCACTGCGTGAGTGTCCCGCGCAGCGTTCGGTCATCGGGACGCTATGCCAGGATGCTGCGCGGCCGCTAGCGTTGTCCGGTCCGGATAGCCGAGGCCCTATGAGCTGACCGGCGACCAGGTCGACGAGATGGGCGGGCAGGAATGGACCGGTTGCTGAACTCACGATGCCCGACGATTTTATGCTGCGAGTCCCGGACCCCAGGCCCAAGTTCGGTGATCTCGCCGTTCGGTCGCCGTCATCCGGTGTATGGCAGCCGCTCCCAGCTGAGTGCGCTCGCCGCACCAGGCCGGTTGACGGTGACTTGCAGGTAGTCCTTGCCCGCGTTGGCCGACCCGTCGACGGTAACCCGGGTCAGGTTCGTCGCCGAGCCGGTCACTCCGTACCGCGATAGCCACACCGATCCGGGGGCTAGGGGCTGGTCGCTGTTGTAGATGTGGCTGTCCCCGTTGAACAGATACACCTCGCCGTCGAAGGAGTTGGTTGCGTCGACCAGCGCGTGCACCAGTGGGGTGAACGCGCTGATGTCGGATGGGGTGGGGGTGTAGGTCGGGTCGAACATGTCCGCCTGGAGGAAGAAGGCAACCGCCGCGTCGTGCTTCTTGGTTGCGGTGGCCACGGTCTGCCTTACCTGGTCGACGGCGCCGGCCATCCGAGCCTGCTCCTCGTCCACTTGCTGTGGCGTTGCAGCCGTGTTGCCGATCCCGGTCCAGCTCTGCAGGTCGTTGTTGGAGCCGACGACATGCAGGGTGGCGAAGTCAATCCCGGACCGGCGGAAGGACACGTTCTCCGGCAGGCCACGTTCGGTCTGGCTCTTCACGGTCATCGGGTCCTGTCCAAGGGTCACGCCCGGGTGGTCGAAGAACAGCGACCGAATGACGCCGAGCCGCTCCAGCGGGTTGTAGGCCCCGTTGTTGGTGCGGTGGCAGTCGGTCCATTCGTTGTCGCCGGGGGTATAGACCAACGGTGCCGTGAAGCGGTCGAACTGGCTGCGAATGGTTTCGTAGTAACTGGTGGTGCACTGTTGCGAGCCGCTTTTGATGTCCCCTAGGTGGACGGTGAAGTCCGATTTTGAGGCGTTAATGGTGTCCACCCAGCCGGGCAGTGCGGCCAACTCGTCAGTGCCGTAGGGCAGGTCTCCGATGACGGTGAAGGTGTCGTGCCCGGGTTTGGCCTGGCCCGGCGGGGTTCCGGCATGGGCCAACGCCGGCCCGGTGAGGGGCGCAGTTAGTGCGAGGGCAGCCGAGACGAGGGCGGTGATCGCGAGAAAACGGTGTCGAGACATGGATCAACGTTGGCGCGTCCGGGTGAACGTTCGTCGGCTACACGGCGACGAACGGCTGAAGGGGAGGTCAACGTTCGGTCCGCCACCCGCTCGTCCTGCCAGGTCGGGTGACTGCAGCGCGGGACGCGGTCACCCGCTCACGGTCGTCAGACCCTGGGCGGGGGACGTTGCGTGATGGCCTCGCCAGGCGGCAGGGAGTGCGCTGGTCGGAGCAGGTGCTGGAGCTGTGCCGCCGGCTGCCGCTTCCCCGTGTTGGCCGTCGTCGTCGACGCATCTCGGGTCTGCGAAAGCCGCCGCCAGACACCGGAGCGACCCCGCAATGCGGTGGTGAACCGGCTGGGCGGCGAGCCGCGTAACCGGGCATCTATTCAGAAACTCCTCCGAATCGTTACCGTGTCGCATTATGGGCACGTCGCAATCACTGTTGACGATCTCATCGCGCTAGGCCAGTCGTGGAACGTGCGTTCATCCCGCGCGTCCGTCACGTCAGCACTGGAAGCTGTTGACCCGTTCGTCCGTTCTGAAAACCCTGTCGAGCACGCCTATGCCGGACTTCAAGACAACATTGCCCGGTCACGAGAAATCTGCTCTTTGACCGCCGGACGGGCAGCATCCGCGAACGGGGTACCGCACTGGTCAGTAATCGGGTGGCACTCAGTCTTTGGCGCTCGGGGTTCCCCACTGACGCAGAATCGGCGCGCTCGGTCGTTGGGTGGGTTAGGCCCAAGCGGCCGCGCTGGCCGGTCCCCCTCTGAAACATCGACGTCAGCACGAAATCCTGTTCTCGACGCCTAGGTCCGCAACATACCATCGGTGGACCGAGGCCTTGAGGTCGGTGTTTCCCCGCGCAATAGAATCGGGAAGACGCTGCGACGAAGGAGACGAATGAACGAGCTGGAGCATCGGGTTCGGGCGCTGTGGACGTTGTTCGAGCCGATCCACGCGGTGACGTATTTCTCGCCGGAGGCGAGGGAGGCGTTCGCAGATATCGGACTCACCCGTTACTGGGACGGATACTTCGCCGGTCGCGCCGCCCCGCTCGGGGTCGTGACCGCCGCGCCGGTGGTGGCGATCTTCAGCGGGTTCGCTCCGTTCCTGGTCGAACGGGTGCTGCCGGCCGTGTGGTCGACGGTTACGGTGGACCGAGTCCTAGACGCGCGGTCCCGGGGTGCAGCGGAGACGTTGCGAAATCTCGTGCCCGACGAGCGAACTGTCACCGAAGCGGCTGACGTACTTACCCAGGCTGCGGCTCGTGCCGACACCATAGGCCGACCACTCGCGGCGGCGAACAGCGCGCTGCCCGTGGAGTCGGATCCGTACCGCCGTCTCTGGCAAGCCGCGGCCACTCTCCGCGAGCATCGCGGAGACGGTCATGTGATTGCACTGGTCGAGGGAGGGATCGCGGGTATCAGCGCCATCGTATTGCGCAGCGCGGTGGACATCGACGCGACGAGCGTGCGAAAGGCGCGTGGCTGGACAGAGGAACAGTGGGCAACCGAAGTCGAAGAGCTCTCTACCCGCGGGCTACTGACCGGCCAGGGCCAAATCACCAAGCAGGGCACAGCGGCACTCGATCGCGCCGAGCAGGTGACCAACCGATTGGCCGTCCGTCCGTGGCGCGGAGTGACCGACGACGAGATCGCGGATGTCGCCCGAACGCTTGCGCCCATCGCAAGAGCGTGCCAAACGGTCTTTCCATTTCCGAACCCGATCGGCATGCCCCAGCCGTGGGACCCGAATCTCGATCCAAACGCGTCCTCCGTCCCGACGTCGCCGCGCGCGAACTGAAAAGGTTCACCGACGGGGACGGATCATGATTCATTTGGGGCGGATCGGCGTCCCGGTCACCGTTCGGCTTGCGGGCCATGCAAGCAGGCGCGCTGCAGGGCCAGCAGGCTGCCTCGGTATCATGCGAAGTATGCCTATCAAACTGGAAAATGTAGGGATCGCCGTCCGCGACATTGACGCGACTATCGCGTTCTTCACCGACCTTGGGCTCACGGTCACCGGTCGTGACACGATCAGTGGCGATTGGGCCGACACCGCCGTTGGCCTCGACGGCAACCACGCCAAGATCGCGGTGCTCAAAACACCAGACGGTCATGGTCAGATCGAGCTCTTCGAATACCTTCACCCCGACGCGATCGAGACTGAACCCACTCTCCCCAACGAGATCGGAATGCACCGCATCGCGTTCTCCGTCGACAACATCGAGACAGCGCTTGAACTGGCCGCGAAGCACGGCTGCTATCCGCTTCGCGGCGTGGCGACCTATCAGGACGTCTACAAGCTGACATATCTCCGCGGTCCGAGCGGGATCCTCGTGATGCTCGCCCAGGATCTGACGAAGGGCTAACGGCCGTTCATTCCAATCGGACTGCGTTAACGTACTCGATCATGGCGCGATCGCGACAGTCGGTCTGATCCCGGATCGACGTCCGATACTTCGGCGCTTCTCCAATCCTGCTCTGATCGCGATCCCGAGCGCCGCGGCGTAGACGGTTTCGGGAATCGCCACTGCAAGTGACTGGCTAGCGCGACCAGGAGATCGTTCGGTCCCCGATCAGAGAACGCACTGCCACAGCCGCCCTTCCCGCTTCATTGAATTTACACGCCGGTTCACACGCCACGGAGCAGCCAGTCATTGTCAGGGTTCCTGCCACCCTCAGGGTCCGGTGCATCCGAAGCCGGCACGGACGTGCTCTGGTCCTCCACTCGCACCCGAGCCGGCAAAGCTCGCCAGCGGTCCGGCGGGACCGCGGCAACTGGACCAGGCTCGTCCTCCTCAACGCTCTCGTCCGCGTCCCCGTTCATTGTGCCCACCTTCCTCTTGTCAGCCCGCAGCGTCCAACCGTGTGACCCATCCAGCCGACTGCACAGCTCCCCGCCCGAACTACCACCCGCCCCAACGTGGCGGCCGGCCGAGGAACGGCTCCGTTCAGCCCTGCCGCCGAGTGTACGCCCGCTCTGCATCAGGACTGCAGACACACAACAACGGTGAACAGTGCCGGGCCGGTGTGGGGTTTGTGATCCGTCACGTGTTCGTAAGCCGTGTGGCCGACGAGACGCAAACAGTAACCGCAAGTCAGACGGAGACCGGTTGCGTCGGGTTGTGAAGTCTTCAGCGCGGTTTGGTCCACAAAGAATCACCCGCTGCCCTCTGCCCCGTCAATCAGACAACAAAGCCGGCGAATTCTGATTCCACTGGGTGCGCTCCGGGTGGGCGTGATCTCGCGAACGAATGGCCGGTGGTGAATCCGGCGCCAGCGCCGGCCATCCGTCGGAGAGACGGTCTAGTCCTGAGTGCCGTCTTCGACGGCGACGCCGTTGATGTCGTCGGAGGTGTTGTCGGTGCCGGACCCGGTGCTGGTTTCGTCGGCGGTTTCGCCGTCGTTTGTGCCGTCTTCGACCTCGTTCTGCACGTTGTCGTTGTCGCCGGCCGTGGCGCCGGTCGGAGTACTGGATGACGGGGTTGTCGGTGTGGCCTGGGCTGCTCCGGTGAGGGTAATGCCACCGACGATAGCGATGGCAATGGCGACTGCTGCGCCTCCGGCAATCTTGGTTTTCTTTTCCATGTTGGTCTGCCTTTCGAGGGATTGGTCACACGAACGCGTGACCATATCTACACGCTAGAGAGGGGCCGGTGAGATGAGCGTGAGAGCCAGGAGGTCTGGCCGTTCGCGGATGACGTCGACGAGTTCGCCAGTCGATCCGGGGACTATGCGTCGGGTGCTGGCAGGCTCAGGGTAACGATGGTTCCGCAGCCTGGGCGCGGGGTGAGGCTGGCCTGACCGTGGTGTGCTTCGATGATTTGTTGCACAAGCGAGAGGCCGAGGCCGTGCCCTGGGTGCACTCTGGCCTGGTCGGAGCGCCAGAAGCGGTTGAAGGCGTGGCGTCTGTCGTCTTCGCTCATCCCGATGCCGGTGTCGTGCACTTGGACGGTGCAGGTGCCGTTTCGGGTGCTGGTATGGACGGTGACCGTTCCCGGGCTGGCCGTGAATTTGAGTGCGTTGTCGATGACGTTGGCGATCGCTCGGGCGAGTAGGGCCGGCGAACCACGCACGATCGTGTTGCCGCCATACTCGGCAGTCAGGCGGCCGACGTCGACGGGATTGTCTGAACGGTCAGCCAGGTCCTGCCGTACGAGCGCGTCGAGGTCGACGAGCTCGTAGGCGTCCTCGAGGTCTGCCTCGTTGCCTCGGGAGAGCAGGAGCAGGTCATTGGCCAGGTGGGTCAGACCGTCGACGGCCTTGAGGGAGACCCTGATGGCGTGCTCGTATTCGGCCGGCGTGCGGGGCGTGAGGAGGGCCAGTTCGAGTTCGCCCTGCACCACGCTGAGTGGGCTGCGCATTTCGTGGGAGGCGCCATCGACGAATCGTTGTTGGAGGTCGTAGCTTTTCTGCAGGGGGGCGAGGGCAGCACGGGCCATGAGGTAGCTGGAGAAGGGAATGAGCACGAGCAGCACGGAATAGAGGATGAGCAGTCCGGTGCGAAGGTTGGCGAATCCCTGCTCGGCCGCGTTCAGGGCGCCCGCGCCGTCGGATTCGGCGGCATCGAAGTCAAAGGTGCCGGTGACGAACGCGTAGATGCCGATCGCGAACGCTCCGAAGAGGACGAGTTGCACGACGGTGTAGGTGACGGTGAGGCGGAGGGTGGCGCGGCGGAACATCAGGTGTCGGCGTGGATCAGGTAGCCGGCGCCGCGCCGGGTTTCGATGATGTCGGTCTCACCGGGGAGGGTGAGTTTCTGGCGCAGGTAGCGGATGTAGGTCTGCACGACGTTGCTGAATCCCTCGTAGTTGCTGTCCCAGGAGTGGTCGATCAGCTCGGTGGTGCTGATGATCGTGCCGGCATTGCTCATGAGGTATTCCAGCACGGAGAATTCTTTTGCAGTCAGGACGATCGTGCGCCCGGCGCGCACGGCGGTGCGGGTAGCCGGGTCAAGGGTGACCCCTTGCGCGTGGAGGGTGGGGGCGAGTGCTCTCGGTGAACGGCGGAGCAGTGCGCGCACCCGGGCGAGCAACTCGACGAGGTGGAATGGTTTGACGAGGTAGTCGTCGGCCCCGGCATCGAGCCCCTCTACCTTGGTGCGCATGGAGTCGAGGGCGGTGAGCATGAGCACCGGTACGTCGTTGTTGATGACCCGGATGCGCCGGCACACGTCCATGCCCCCGTGAGGCAGGCCGGGAAGCATAAGGTCGAGCACGACCAGGTCGTAGGTTTCGATTTCGAAGGCTTGCACGCCGTCGGGCGCTGTGTGGGCCACGTCGACGGCATAACCAGACTCGGTGAGGGTTCGCCGGATGACGTCCGCGATGCGGACGTCATCCTCGACCACGAGGACCTTCACGCGGCGCCCGGGGTGAAGCTGGAGGTGTCAGTCGGGTTGCTCACCGGTTCCTGCTCCCTTGGTTGCGGTTCCGTTGGCGGCCTGAACGCCGCCGGCGCTGACCTGGATGGTGAAATCGACCTGATTCTTCGAACTGCGGTACAGGCTGAACTTGTTCTCCGGGTAGTGGCCGGCACCGGTTTCGTTATCGAAGGAAATCATGGTCTCACTGTTTGGGGCGAGGGTGAGGCCGTCCAACGCAAGGTAGTAGGCCTCCTGTGCGCCGGTGGTGGCATCGGTCATCACATAGTAGGTCTCCACGTTTGTCAACGGCTGGCTGGTGGTGTTGCCGACCATGACCTGGAGGCGGTCTGCGATGGCTTTTCCAGCGGCCGGGTCGGCGTTGTCTTCCGCTGCGGCGGACATGATCGTGAGTCCGGGTGTGGTGCTCGTATTGGTGATCGGGTTTGATTCCACGGGCAGAACCGTGCCCCTAGCGGCTGGGGACGTGTCGGTGGCGGCCGGCCTGGCCGGGGCGTTGACCTGTGACAGTGCGATGACGCCGGCGCTGGCGAGGGCGACGAGGGCCACGGGGAGAATGATCTTCCACTTCATGAGTGCGTCCTTTGCAGAGTGCGTCTCGTCGTTGCGAGGGCGGCGAAGACGACGGAGGCGAAGGTCGCCGCCGTAAGGGTGATGGAGTAGGGCAACATCGCAACCCAGACCATGTCGAGGGGTTGTTGGTTGTACTGGTCTTTGATGCCGAGGAACGCGAAGGTGAGGCGTTCGAAGTGTTTGGTCACCGAGGACACTTCGAGGCCGTTCCGGATGCCGTCGAAGGCGGAGAATTGGGCCAGCACGGCGAGCTCGTCCGGTTTCTTGATCCGGAGGGTGGCGAACAGTCCACCGGGAACCTGGTTGTCAGGATCCATGGTGTCGCCGATCTGCGGGATGATCAGTACGAACGCGAGCCAGATGATGAGGGCGAGGATGAGTCCGGTGCTGAGCCGGGTCGACAGTGCCGTCAAGCCGACCGTGAGGGCGGTCCAGAACACCAGGTAGAGCCAGGCGAAGCCGCTACTTACGAGGAGTCGGGCCACGTCACTGCCTCGGATCGGTGCCTGGCCGATCGTGACGACCGCGAGCAGTGACACCACGGTGAGCGCGGAGACGACGCCCAGCCAGGCGATCGACAGGCCGAGCATCTTGCCGCCGGCGAAAGAGAACCGTCCGAGGGGGCGGCTGAGGACCAGTGCCAGGGTGCCGCGATGCTTTTCCTTGGCGATCGTTTCGTAGCCGAGCACGATCGCGAAGAGTGCCCCGAGGATTTCGAGGTATTCGATCCCGCCACGCAGCAGCTTCAGCGGAAAGAGCCGCGGTGCCGCCGGAGCGATGGAGGTTCCGCTCTTCACCAGGTTGGCCACGTAGAGGTTGTAGGCGCCCTGCTGGTTTCGAAAGTCGGCCGAGGCGACGGCCACGGAGATGAGGGTGGCCACAGCCAGGAAGGCGATCAGGATCGCAAACAGCCGGTCGCGGCGCAGGTCGAGCAACTCCTTGCCGGCCACCGTCCAGGTGTCACTCATTGAGACCACTCCTCAGCTGTCGGCGCGAGGTCGCCAGCACAATCCAGGTCATTGCCATCAAGAACGCGCCCAAAAGCACGATGCTGGCGGTCGGGCTGCCCGTGAGGCTCTCGTCCTGCAGTGCGATGCCGGCGGCTCGTTTGAACTGCTCGGTGATCGCGAACGGGCCCGTGATGGCCCCGACGAGGTCGAACGAGTTGGTTCCCGTGGTGATCAGCGCGGGCACGGGGTTCAGGAGTGCGACGGGCCGGGCGTTCGCGCCGATCTGCGGCAGCACGAACGTCACCGCGCTCCACACCACGAACGGCACCAGCAGGGCCGTGGTTTCCTTCCGGCTGTGCAGCCCGGTGAGCATCCCGAGGAGAGCGAAAATCATCATCAACGCCCAGGACAGGGCAGCGAACACCGCCAGCCGCAGGGAAGGGTCCGGCCCGAGTGGGGCGCCGACAATGATGCTGATCGAGCCCCAACTGATCACGGTGCTGAGGAGTAGGACCGCGGCGATGACGACGCCGAGGCCCACCAGCGTTCCGGCGAGGCGGGAGATCGTGTTCACCGGGCGGCTGAGCACGAGGTCGGAGGTGGTCGACTTACGGTCGCGCAGCGTGGATTGAACCCCCAGCACGATTGCCAGGAGCGCGCCGATCAGCACAACGTAGATAACTGAGTTTCGCGCGTAATAGAGAGGGGAAACGGCGGTGAACGGATTCGGGGCCGTCGTGAGCCCATCGGCCAGGACCTTCTCGTAGACACGGGTGACCGTGGTGTTGGTGATCCAGCCGATCACGGACGACAGTGACACCATGCACAGGAATACCGCGAGCAGGAGCAGGGCGACTCCGGCGCGGAGAATGCAGAGCACCTCGTGCCGGGCGCTGGTCAGGAGCGTGGTCACGATGGGGAGGTGACATCGAGACGGAAGTAGATGTCTTCCAGGGAGTCTTCGGCCGGGAACGCTGCCAGCGTGTTCGCCAGCGAGTCGTGGTGCACCAGTGCCCCGTGATTGAGGATGCCGATGCTCGTGCAGGTCTTGGTGACCTCGGACAGCAGGTGGGTGTTCATGAACACGGTCATGCCGAATTCGCGGTTGAGGCGCACGATCGTTTCCCGCAGGGTGCGCACACCTTCCGGGTCCAGCCCCGACGTCGGTTCGTCCAGAAACAACACCGCGGGTTCGTGCAGCACAGCCTGGGCGATACCGACTCTCTGGCGCATTCCCTTGCTGAACATTCCTATCTTCTGGTTGTCGTGGCCCTCAAAATCCAAGAATGAGAGCACGTCCCGGATGCGGGCATCCGGGCGGCGCAGGCCGGAGAGTCGGGCGAAGAAACGCAGATTCTCCAGCAGGGTCAGGTCGTCGTAGAACTGGACGTTCTCGGGCAGATACCCGATCGAGCAGCGCACGCCCGCCGCATCCGCCGTCACGCTGTGACCGTTGATCGTTGCGTCACCCGAGGAGGGCTCCAACAGTGTGGTGAGCAGATTCACCGTGGTGGTCTTTCCCGCGCCGTTGTGGCCGAGCAGCCCGAAAACCTCGCCGGCGGGAACATCCAGGGTGAGACCCACGAGAGCCCGATGCGTGCCGAAAGCCCTCGACAAGGCCGACGTCGAGATTGCCGAAGTAGTCATACATCGACGCTATTGACCGCACCATGAGACCACGCTGAGAACCCATTCTCCACGCCCTGTTCCGGTGGCGCTTTCGCGATCTACTGGCTCGCCGTGGTGCTGATCAGCGTCGTCGGCACCCTGATCACCGACAACCTGACCGACAACTGGAATGGCGGTCATCATTGCCGGGCTCGGAGGGATCACGTGGTTTGCGCTCGAGCTGTTGCCGCCGATCCTCGGCTTCGACGACACCGATAACCCCGCAGTGAGCCTCGATTATCTGCGCCAGTATCCGCAGTTTTACCCCCTCGCCGGGGTCGTACTTTTCATCATGGGGATCGCGTTCGTCGTGGCGAGTTTCGCCGTCTCAGATGCCCTCGCCCCCGCATAGGCAGTGTCACTCGCCGAAGCCTGAGCGCGCTCGGTCTCTTGTCGGCCGCATTCTTATTCATGTATGGGGTCTTGCGTGAGTCGGTGGGGCCGTTGCTCTACCTCGACGGGATGAACAGCGGATGGGGCGAGTCCGCGTACCTGACCATTCAAATGTTGGGCACGGCAGCTGGCGCCTCACCTTGACGTTGAATTCCGAAGTCTAAGTCAGTGGACGTGCAGCAAGCTCGCTCAGGGTGCAAACGGTGTAATCCGGTGCGGTGAAGTAGCGGGGATAGGCCGCATCCGTTCGGTTCAGCCACGCGGTGCGCATGCCTGCTTGGGCCGCCCCGTGGATGTCCCAGGGGTGCACGGCGACCAGGAGCATGTCCTCCGGCTGAACCCCGCAGGCATCCGCGGCGTAGCTGTAGGCGCTACGGACGGGCTTCCATGCCGGGGCGTCCTCGACCGTGAGGAGGACGTCGAAGTCGGTCCGGATCTCCGCCCTGGTGAGAAGGGTCTCGGCCACCTGGGCGGACCCGTTGGATAAGGTCACGAGCCGGAATCCCGCGTCTCTCAGCGCCCGGATCCCTTCTGCGATGTCCACGTGCAGGTTCAATCCCGCAAAGCCGTCCATGACGTGGGTGACGGCGTCGTCCAGGCTCCGGGTCAGGGCGACGTCGCGGAGGACGTCGCGCAGGACGTCGGCAGCGATCAGCGCGAATTTCGCACTGCCACCTGCTGCTGCGAGGGCGAACCCGTCCCGCAATAGGGCGGCGAACCAAACCCGGGCGAGATATTCCGGCGCGCCAACGTCACCGAATCGGGTCTGCAGCGGTGACATGTCCGAGAGGGTTTCGTTGACATCGAAAACGATCACTGACGGTGGTGTGTTCATTTTCGGCTCTCCGGGGTCGGCACATCTGGCACGTTGCGGTCAACGAGAAGCTCACACCCTCGCATTCGACCGTATCTGTTCGAGCCCTACTTGGTCGAGGGGACATCGCCCGGCGGGGGCTGACGATCGTGCCGTTGACGATGAGGATCGGCGGCTGAGTCATGATGTCCACGTCGCGGGTGAGGAACGCGGCACGAGCGCGGGCAAAGTCCAGTCTCTGCGCCGTCGGTTCCGGTGCCGGACCGAGCGGCCTCGCACCGACGATGCCGTAGCGGTCCCGGTAGGCCGCGACCGCGCAGGCGTGCTGTTGCCAGGCGGCAGCCGCCGATCCCCGCGGCACAACCCCGAGGGCTCGGGTCCAGGTCTCCCCCGCGAGTATCGCTTCGTCGAGTGCGGCGCTCGCTCGCGCTTCGATCAGGTCGCTGCGCTCGTCGAGGGCGCGGCGCATGGCCGCATCCATCGGGCCGATAGCCTTCGGGATTAGACCGGCGGCGAGACGCGGCATCCGGCGCGAGCGACACGCCCCGGAATCTCGCGCGGTCGCCGATGCGACTCTGGCTCGAAGAACGGTCGCGATATCCTGCGCATCCTCGAATCCACGGGCCGCAACCACAGGTGAAAGCACGCTCGCCACGTCGAAGTGGTGAGCCTCGGCTCGCCGGAGCTCCGCGGTCAACGGTCCGAACGCATCCGAGTCGATGACCTCGTCAACGTGGCCAGGCGAGAGGCCGCTCGCCCGCACCACCGACACCCACCGGTCCTCGTCATGCCGGGCGCGACGACCACGTGCGCGGTGTCCGTTGTGATGCCCTGCGCTCGGTGAGCGGTGATCGCATATCCCAGTTCGACGTGGCGGCCGACGTACTCGGCAGGAAGCAGCACCGTGCTCCCCCACCGGCGGCCGTGCCGTCGCACGTCAATCGAGCCGTTCCGGTGCACTCCGATCACGGCCCACCGGTCGCCATTGCGCACCCGGTCGTGCGCGACATACAGGTCGATCGACTCGGGGTTGCCCTGGCGCAGCCCGAGGGAGGCCGCCTTCTCCCACTCGTGGATGAAGCGGTGCACGTCGATGAGTTCGGGTGCATCCACTCGATCGTGGACGAGCAGAGACAATGCGCCGCCCGCGTCGACCGACTGGAGCTGAGCGTAGTCGCCAACGAGGAGAACCTTCGCGCCGGCATCCGCGGCGATTGCAGTGATCCGATCCAGGGGCAGAGTGCCCGCCAAAGATGCCTCGTCGATGAGGACGAGCTGACCGGCCCGGAACGTCTCCCCGTACACGAGGTGGTTCTGCCACCACTTCGCCAAGTTCTCGGTCGTGATGCCGAGGTCCTCCGCCAGCACCTGTGCGGCGGCGGCCGAGGGAGCGCGCCCGACGACAGCGCCCGATGCCGGCGATCGATGCGAGCGCAGCGAGCTGGTCGTCGGCGAGCACTCCCCCACCCGGCAGCCGCGCGTGCGCAGCCGAACGCAGCGATCTCGCCGCGACTTGTGGGCCGGTCACAGCGCCGGCGCGTTCGAGCAGCCGAGACTCAGCGTCGAGCAACTCGGTCGAGGTGAACACGATGGAGTGCTTCGGGCGGAACACCGACGTCCCGTCAACTCGTTGGAATGCGGCCGGGCTCGACGGCGGCGTGATCCGCAACGATGCGCACTCCGCGGCATCGATGACGAGCCCGATCACAGCTTCTCGATCGGATGCCGAAGCGAAACGATGTCGCATCGTCTGGCGCGCCGCCTCGGCCGTCAGATTCCAGTGCCGCCAGGTTGCGCGCTTCTCGCTTACCGCCGTCATCACGCTCAACCCGAGCACATCGATCGCCTCGCGCGGCACATCCTCCGCGCGCAGCACCAGCGCTGAAAAGCGCCCCGCATCCACCGACCACAATCCGAACGGCCATCATCACGGGCGCCGCTCAAACACGCCCTCTTGACAAAAGACCCTACATATCAGCTGAAGACGCCCATTTGGCGCGGTCAGTGGACAGGAACGACGCCGCCCCCCGGGTCACGGGGCCGGCGGAGACGCCAGCCCGTGTTGTAGCGCATAAAGGCTCGCGCCGACCCTGTTGGTGGCGCCGATTTTCGCGTACGTCCGCTCTACGTGGTTGCGCACGGTCTTCTCGCTGAGCACCAGCTTCGCGGCGATCTCACGGTTGCTCAGCCCGCGGGCCACGTGGCAAAGCACCTCGCGCTCTCGCGGGGTGAGGCCGTCCACCTCGCGAACCCGCACGGCATGGTGACCGGCGACGGTCAGCACCGCCGCAGTGCACTCGGAGTCGAACAGCCCGTGCGCGCTGCGGCGACCCAGGCGCGCTGCCGCGTCGTCGGGATCCAGCGCCTCGCGGTGAGGGCGCGGCTCGAGCGCCGTTTGGTAGGAGACGGCGGCGGCCAGGATTCGTTCACCAGGCCCGAGCGACGTCCCTGACATGCCCAGCGGGTAGCCGCTGCCGTCGACATGCTCGTGGTGGGCCCGCGCGTAAGCCCGCTCGCGCTCCAACCGGGGAATCCGAGACAACGCACGGTCGGTGAGATAAGGGTGCATCCGGACCCGTTCCCACTCGGACACCGTGAGCTCTCCGCGCTTGGACCAGATTTGGCTGGACACGCCCAGCTTGCCGATGTCGTGCAGATGTCCGGCCCGGAGCAGAGCGCGGACCTCCGTCTTGTCCAACCCGAGCAGCTCTCCGGCTCCGGCGGCCAGCGCGGCGACGCCGCGCGAATGCCCCAGCGCGAAGGGGCACTTCAGGTCGGCGAAGTCCCCGATCGCGCACACCAGAGTGTCCAAACCGTCGTCGTCCAGGCGTGTCTCGGCGTCCGGTGCCTCCGCGATCGCCGCAGACCAGGCGTCGCCGTCCGCCACCTCGGCGAACACCGGATCCGGGTCCTCGACGAGGGCGTCGACAACGGCCGGGTCGAAATGCCCGCCCCGCCGGGCGAGGGCCATCGCGACCGCGGCATTGATCCCATACATCCGGTAGTGGACCTCGGCGGTGTCCGCCAACTGGGCGATGCGCATCTCTATCGGAATCTGCTCGCCCGGGCAACCTCGGGGAAGACCTGCCCCGTCGAAGCGCTCGAACGTGAACCCCACGGCCCGTACCACGTCCGACGGGAGGCCGATGTGATCGGCGAGCGCTGCTGCCGACAGGCAGTGGGAGTGCATGTGCGCCCCGAGCTGTCCTCGGGCGTCCCGAAGCATGGCTCCCATCGTCAATACCCGCCGGGCCGTTGGCTCCCCGCGGGCGACGTTGCGGAGAAGGAAGCGCAGGAACGGCATTCCAGTCCAGTCCACCGAGTAGGCGTCGCGGCGGACGGCGATGTCGTCGCCGAACCAGCGCGCGTACTCCTGGGAGTCGGCGTTGCAGCCGATCCACATCATCATCGCCGTGTAGTAGGTCGTGTCTCGCTGCTTGCGGCTCAACCCGAGGCGGTCGGCCAGCCGGCAGGCGATGAGAGCCGTTCGCAGCATATGTTCTGCCGGTTGCCCGAGCCCGAGGTCGATGGCCACCGAAAGCCCGGCGACGACCTCTATACGGCGCGGCAGGGCCATGTCCCTGCGCCGAGCGGTGGGCTCCATGTCGCAAGTATGCTCCTGGTCAACTCCGGACGGCAGTGCTCGTCAGGATCGGCGCGAAACTCGCCCGTCCGACGAAGAAGATTCCCTTTTGTGGGAGCCAGAAGTCGGCCAGGTGGCTCTGTTCGGACAGCGGCCCAACGTCCCCGAGGTCCTCGCCGTCGAGTCGGGCTCGTCCACCGACAACACGCCACACTTGCTGGGGTGCCGCCTTATATGACGGCCCGTTCGGCGTGACGCCGTGCAACCGCATGCGACCAGTGCCCAGGAACGCCGCTGCCACCGGCCCCATTGAGCCGAGAACGGCGTCGCTGTTCCAGGCGCCTTCGGGCATGGCCCCGCCCATCGCGGTCATCATCCGCGTCGCCGGCGTGCTCGCCAACTCCAGTCGCCACGACAACCGGTCGCTCATCGTCACCTCAAGCGTCCAGCCATCCTGCCAACTGACACCGATGGCCGGTACCTGTTCACCCGGCGCCTCCGAACCGAAGTACCGAGGGCAACTCACCTCAGGGGCGACAGTGGTAAAGATCTCCCATCGGCCTTCGGGCGTGTGGTGCCAGACCGCCCGGTAGGACGGGCCGACCGAGGTGGCTTCGAAAACCCGGAGGGCCAGGTAATGGCCGCTCACGTAGGGCAGGCCCATGACCCCGTACCCGGTGAAGCGTTCGTCGGTGCCTTCGATGAGCCGAGGGTTGGCCGTCACTGACGCTACGGCCTCGCGTGGTGTGGTATTCATGGCTCCAGCGTGCGCCCTGGCAGGTCGGAACACCTGAGGCATCGGCCTCAACTCGAGTGTTCATCGGCTTTGAAGCCACTCCCCGCTCGTATTGGCTCACGATTACAGGAGCCGATACCGCCGCTTACCTTCAGCGGGATGAGTTCGACCGGATTTATCACATGCTCCAGACGGAGACGCCGACCTTCTTCACTGCTTTCACGCGCTTCGTCGTTGACCATCGGAGTATGCCTCGCTAGCGTGGCGAGCACAAGCGCCTCGGGAGGGAGTGACGATGCCTGGCTCTGACACCTCGTTTGAAGGCTCGATCCCGGTTCTCTACCATCGCCATCTCGCGCCGCTCCTGTTTGAGCCCTACGCCATCGATATCGCGATGCGGATCGCAGCGCTGGCCCCGCCGCTGCTTCTCGAGACGGCAGCCGGGACGGGGTCGTCACCCGTGAGCTCGAACGGGTGCTCGGCAGGGGGACCGCCATCACGGCTACGGACCTGAACCAGGCGATGATCGACATCGCGACGAGCGTCGGGACGGGCCACGCTGAGTGGGTGCAATGCGACGCCATGGCCCTGCCATTCGACGATGACAGTTTCGAGGTAGTCGCCTGCCAGTTCGGCGTGATGTTCTTCTCGGATAGGATACGCGCGTATCGAGAAGCGGTGCGTGTTCTGTCTGCCGACGGCGTCTTCATCTTCACGGTGTGGGACAGT
This sequence comes from Cryobacterium mannosilyticum, assembly GCF_004402705.1. Lineage (NCBI taxonomy): Bacteria > Bacillati > Actinomycetota > Actinomycetes > Micrococcales > Microbacteriaceae > Cryobacterium > Cryobacterium mannosilyticum. The sequence continues at coordinate 66,602 of NZ_SOFM01000003.1, forward strand.
CTCGCGGTCAACGCCGTCACCCGCATCGTGGCCGAGGCGCTGGTCGAACGGTATCCCGACGACGCCCCCTCCTTCATCGAACGAATCCCGTTTGGATACTTCGACGTGGACCTCATGAGGTCCGAGCTCATGAAGTCAGGGTTCTCGAACGTCGCGTTCGCAACGGTGCGCCTACCCAGTCGCGCAGACTCATCTCGCAAGGCCGCGATCGGAGTGTGCCAGGGCACGCCAGTGCGGGCTGAGATCGAGTCCAGAGAAACCGATGGACTGGAAGCGGCGACAGACGACGCAACTCGGGCCCTGATCGCGACATTCGGCTCGGCCGGCCTCGAAAGCACCATGCACAAGCGATCACCGTCACGGCGCGGCTCTGAAACCTCTCCGAGGGCGGCGCTGGCAGGGCTGGTTCCGGCGAGCAGCTTTAAGACGGTGGGCAGCCGCGTGGACAGCGACCGCACACCGCCAGGAAGTCTAGTTTTGAACACAGCGGTACTGATCAGTCCAGTCTAGTTTGACTCGAAATGAGGATGTCCATGTCCAGCTTTGTGACAACCGCTCTGCACGACCGTGTCGCCTACGATCTTCGCGGATCCGGTCCATCGGTGATCTTTGTCGCCGGCGCCGGTCCGTGGCGCGAGATCGACCCGGTCACGACTTCGACCGCGGAGCTCCTCGCCGACAAGGGTTTGACTACCATCGTCTACGACCGAGTGGGCCGAGGGGACAGCCGCGCACACGGGCCGATCACCCTCGACCGTGAATTGGCTGCCATCTCTGCACTGGTAGAAGTGGCAGGCGGCAGCGCCCTGCTCTGCGGGCACTCATCCGGATGTTCACTCGCGCTGTTGGCCGCGACGAAGGGAATCTCCGTGACCGGTCTCGCTCTCTGGGAAGCGCCCCTCGCTCCACCGGACAGCGGTGCCAAGGAGCTGGCGAATGACCTTCGCGAACTGCTCGCCGCAGGAGAGCGGAAGCGCGCCCTTGACCTGTACATGCACGACATGCCGCCGGAGATCCTCGAGATCGTGAAATCGATCCCGGCAATGATTACTCAGGCCGACAGTCTGCAGCCTGACGCCGACTCGCTCGCTTGGGCGGAATCGGCACCGCACTCACAGTTGTTCGAAGGCATCCTGGTGCCGGTGCTGGCAATGGTGGGCACGAAGAGCTACGACGAGGTGATGGTGCCCGCTGCAGAGTCCATTGCCTCCGCCATTCCCGATGCGAAGTGGGGGCGGGTACCCGGCGCCGACCACGAGTGGGAGCCCCACGCGATGGCCGACACGCTCGCCGAATTCAGCCGAGGAACAGCTCGATGACCGCCCAGCGACCTGAACTCCACTTTTCGAGCCCGTTGGCTCATCCAGCGATGCCCGCCTCGTGGACAGTGGTGGCGGTTCCCAAGTCGAAAACCTTCTTTGGCACCGGACGCACGATCAAGGTGGATGGAACGATCGATGGTCATCCGTTCGCCGAAACACTGATGCCCGACGGGCAGGGCGGCCACTTCCTTTCCCTCAACGCGGCACTGCGAAATGCTGTCGGCAAGCGGATCGGTGACATCGTCGACGTGCATCTGGCCGAACGACCGAAATAGACCGCGAGAATCTCGCATCACACCGCACACGGCAGCTGGCTCACCGCGACGGCAACTCCGGTGCGGTTCACCAGCCGCAGCGCCGTCGACCAGGCAATCCACTCCGCACGGACGGACTCCGGCACGAGTGGCCGAACGCAACTCCTCACAATGCGGAGATGGACGGAGCGCAAATGCTGCGCGCCCGTAGAAGGTTCCCCAGTGAGACTCCGGTGATCGGTGGGGGCGCGAACGCCTCGCGGCGGACTCTGTGACCGTCAAGGTCCGGCTCGCGGGCGATACGCCTCGACCCGGAACGATCCGGTCGGGCTCGGTGGACTCGTGCCTCTCGTTACACTGAGCGTGTCGCTCGGGCGGTCCGTGCGACTTCTTCGCGGCCGGAGGTGCTCGTACGTTGCACACCTCGCCAGTAGTGCTGCGACTGCCATTCCTTGGCCGGTGGATCGCAGAGAACAGTCCGGCGAACCGTGTTCCCAGCCATGGCACCCATCTGTTCGGCACAACATTCGCAATCGACTTCATCGCCGTCGACGAACGCGGCCGTTCGGCGAAGCGCGATTGGCGCTCGGTGCTGGCAACGGAGCCCCCAGAGGTATTTGTCGGATTCGGCGCCCCGATCCTGGCGCCGGCATCGGGCACTGTCGTTGCCGCGATCGACGGCGAGCTTGATCACGAGGCTCGGCGCTCACAATTGACGCTGATTCCTTACGCGCTCTCCCAGGCTCGCCGGGTTCGTAAGGGCGTGCGTGCGATCGCGGGGAATCACGTGGTCATCGCGATGGATTCTGCCGGGCCTTTTGTGCTCATCGCCCATCTCCAGCGTGGATCGGTGAGCGTCGCAGTTGGATCAGTGGTCAAGGTCGGCGAGACAATCGGATCATGCGGAAATTCGGGTAACAGCACGCAGCCACACGTGCACGTGCAAATCACTGACTCAACTACCTGGCCGACGGCGCGCGGCAGGCCGATCAGCTTTGAGCGCCCTCACGCCAACGGTGGCAACTGGCTCCCGAGGAACGGGGAGGCCTTCACCGCCTCATGAAACACACCAGCACCCACCCGCCATATCGGCGACGGTTCCTCCGCGGTACCCGGACAAGAGCACCGAGCCACTCCCCTGCTTCGCCCGAGGCGAGAGCCAGGCGACGTGCGCCTTACGGGCGGCTTGACTGAAGACGGCGCGCCCTGGGCAGTACAATCACAGTCGATCCGGCTAGCCCTCGCGAGTACGATGACGAACCGTCCCGCTCGGAAAGTCCCCAAGAATCTCGGAGACCGACGATGATGTCGCCACGCTCTAGCGCAGTGGCTGACATCAGACGCTCGCGAAGGTGTCTGCCCAAGCAAGGACACCGCGGTCGGCGAACTCGTTCGACACGTCGCCACGCTCGGGCGCGGGGTCGGCCGGGTCGACCCGGAGGACGACAGGTTCGGCGAGTGCGCGATCGGGGTTGTTCACCCATTCTGGGAGCGGGATGTCCTCCTGATTGAGCCTCCACGCCACGAGCGCCGCGATTGCAGCATCCCACACCGGTTCCCGGTGGGTTCGGGCTCCGTCAGCCCAAGAATTCCTCGGACGAGTCCGTGTTCGGCGGTGAGGTTATCGTTCAATCGAAGGAGCGCCCGGAGCGCCCGGTCGGTGTCCTTCACCCGAAGATATTCACGGATCGCCTCTGCCGCGCTGGCGGCATCGTCTCGACGTGTGGGAGCGGCGTACAGGCGGTGTCCGGCACCGGCGAGCAGACGATCAACCGTGCTGTACGCAGCGTCCCTTCCGCGCTCGTGATGGGAGACGCTGGCCTGATCGATGCCGGTCAACTCTGCAAGTCTCGCCTGAGTGAGATGCCTACTCCGGCGAGCGGCCCGGACGAGAGTGGATGAAGCGGCCACAACAGTCCCTCACCTTCTCAATATGACTCCTGAATCATATTCTTGGGCAAACTGGCGTCTCCGTGCATTGTGTCGCCACAATCAAAAGGCCAGAAGCCGTCACGCCGGAGCCATTGTCGCGAGCCCGGGCCCGGCTCTGGTCGCAAGATTCGGAAATGGCTCCACTGGGGGTCGCCCAAATGCAAAAGCCCCCGCGTGAGCGGGGGTTCTACTCGAAGCTGGGGTACCTGGACTCGAACCAAGAACAACTGAACCAGAATCAGTCGTGTTGCCAATTACACCATACCCCAATGCCCATTCCGAAGAGCGGGCCGGTTTGTAACTCTAACCTACCGACGGGAAGAGGACAAACCGACGCGCGCATCGGCGTCAGCCGGCCCGAACGGCCGCCAAAGCGTCGAGCCGGGCAAGGGACTCGGTCTTGCCGAGGATCTCCATCGACTCGAACAAGGGCGGCGAGACCTTGCGTCCGGACACGGCCACCCGGAGCGGCCCGAAGGCGATCCGCGGCTTGAGCCCGAGCCCTTCGATCAGCGTCGCGGCCAGGGTCGTGTGCACGAGCTCGTGCGCCCACTCCGCCTCGGGGATGTCACGCAGCGCCGCAGCCGACGCCGCGAGGATCTCCGCGGTGTTCGCCGGCAGCGAGGCGAGCGCGTCGGCCTCGTGCACGAGGGCGTCACCGGAGATGAAGAGCGAGCCGAGCATGCCGGGGACCTCGCCGAGCAGGGCGATGCGTTCCTGGATCAGGGGCGCGCCGGCCTCGAGGATGGCCTGTTCGGCATCCGTCAGCGGCTCGGTGACGATCCCGGCGGCGGCCAGGTACGGCACGAGCCGGGCGGCGAAGTCGGCGGGGTCGAGGAGACGGATGTGGTCGCCGTTGATCGATTCGGCCTTCTTCAGGTCGAACCGGGCCGGGTTCGGGTTGACGTCGACCACGTCGAACGCGGCCACCATCTCCTCGACGGAGAAGACGTCGCGGTCGTGCGAGAGCGACCAGCCGAGCAGCGACAGGTAGTTGACGAGGCCCTCGGGGATGAACCCGCGCTCGCGGTGCAGGAACAGGTTCGACTCCGGGTCGCGCTTGGAGAGTTTCTTGTTCTTGTCGCCCATCACGTAGGGCAGGTGGCCGAAGCGCGGCACGAAGTCGGTCAGGCCGATCTCGATCAGCGCGTGGTAGAGCGCGATCTGCCGCGGGGTCGACGAGAGCAGGTCCTCGCCGCGCAGCACGTGGGTGACGCCCATCAGGGCGTCGTCGACCGGGTTCACGAACGGGTAGAGCGGATGCCCGTTGGGCCGCACGACGACGAAGTCGCTGAACGAGCCGGCCGGGAAGGTGATCTCCCCGCGGACGAGGTCGTCGAACGTGATGTCCTCGGTGGGGACCTTGAGCCTGAGCGCCGGCGAGCGACCCTCCGCGCGGTACGCGGCCTTCTGCGCGTCCGTCAGGTCGCGCTCGAAGTTGTCGTAGCCGAGCTTCGCGTCGCGGCCGAGCGACACGTTGCGGGCCTCGATCTCCTCGCCGGTGGCGAAGCTCTCGTAGATGTGGCCGGACTCGGTGAGCCTGGCGATGACGTCCCGGTAGATGTCGTAGCGCTGGGACTGCCGGTACGGTCCGTGCGGTCCGCCGATGTCGACGCCCTCGTCCCAGTCGAGGCGCAGCCAGCGCAGGGCTTCGAGAAGTTGCACGAAACTTTCCTCGGTGTCGCGCGCCGGGTCGGTGTCCTCCACCCGGAAGATGAACGTTCCGCCGGTGTGCCGGGCGTAGGCCCAGTTGAACATCGCGGTGCGCACCAGGCCGACGTGCGGCGTTCCGGTGGGAGATGGGCAGAACCGCACGCGCACATCGGTGCCGGTCGCGGTCGAGAATGGGTGTGCTGGTGTCGTAGACATACGCTGTTCATCCTAGCGAAGGCGTTCCACCCCCGAGAGGGCCCAGACGCCCTCGTCCAGCCCGGTGATGGCCCGGGTCGTGGCCGCCACCGCCGGGATCAGGTCGGAGCCGGAAGCGGCGACGAGGTGGATGGTGCGGAAGTCGCCGCCCGAAGTCGGCCGGGCCACCGCGCCCGGCGGCAGGGCGGATGCCGCCACGGCCAGGGTGGGCACTAGCGCCACCCCGAGACCGGCGGCGACCAGGCCGAACACCGCGACGAAGTTATCGGTCTCGTGGGCGATGCGGGGCAGATACCCGCGCGGCTCGGCAAGAGCGAGCAGGTGCGCCCGGCAGCGGGGGCAGTTGGCGATCCAGTTCTCCGCCGCGAGGTCGGCCAGGTCGACCACGGTGCGGGTCGCGAGCGGATGCGCGGCCGGGAGCACCACGAGCATCTCATCCCGCCAGAGCGGCAGCACCGCGAGGCCCCTGGCGCTGGACCGGTGCGGGTCGCCCGGGTCGCCCGGATAGCTGAAGGTGATGGCGAGGTCCGCTGCCTGGTCGCGCACGAACTGCACGGCCTCGGGCGGTTCGGCCTCGCGGTAGCTCAACTGCAGCCCCGGGTGCACGGTCGCGAGCTCCCGCAGCAGGGTCGGCACGATCGTCGACGACGCCGAGGGGAAGGAGGCGAGCCGCACTCGCCCCGACCGCAGCCCGGCGAGCTCGCCGAGCTCCCCGGCCGCCGCGTCGAGGGCGGTGGTGACGCTGACCGCGTAGCGGCTGAGGATGCGGCCGGCCTCGGTCAGGCGCACGCCGCGGCCGACCCGGCTGACGACCGGCATGCCGATCCGGGCCTCGAGCCGCTTGAGCTGCTGACTCACCGCCGGCTGGCTGTAGCCGAGGGAGCGCGCCGCCGCGGTGATCGAGCCCAGTTCGGCGATTCGTTGCACGACCCGCAGCGCCTGGGAGTCGAGATCGAGGGCCTCCGGCCGGGTGAGCGTCATGTCGTAATCATAATCATTGCTTATGGATTCGATCAGATACCGGGGATTGTCGAATGAAAAGGGCAAAGGGACGATGGACTCATGCCCGTTCCGTCCCTGTCCACGCCGTCCCTGCCCACGCCGCCCATCCCGGCCGCCGCTCTCACCGTGGTGCAGGCGAAGGCAGCATACGCTCCGATCATGGGGCGCTACCTGGCCGCCTGCACGCTCGGCCTGCCCACGATCGGCACCGTGACGGCGCTCCGCGAGGATGGCGAGCGGTGGGCGCGCGGCGAGGCCTGCCCGGCCGGCTACGCGGCCGACATCGCGGCCGCCCGGCGGAGCTACGCGGCACTCGTCGGCGTTCCGGCCGGGGCCGTGGCGATCGGATCGCAGGCATCCGTGCTGGCGGCGATGGTCGCGGCTTCGGTGCCCGACGGCGCCGAGGTGCTCTGCGTGGACGGCGACTTCAGTTCGATGGTGTTCCCGTTCCTGCAGCAGGCCCACCGCGGGGTTCGGGTGCGGCACGCCGCGCTCGACGACCTCGCGGGAATGGTCACGGCCGACACGTGGCTGGTGGCGTTCTCGCTGGTGCAGTCCGCGACCGGGCGACTCGCCGACGCGGACGGCATCACCCGCGCGGCCCGTGCCCACGGAACGTTCACCCTCTGCGATACCACGCAGGCGGCCGGCTGGATGCCGGTGGCCGCCGGCGACTTCGACGCCACGATCTGCCACGCCTACAAATGGCTCGGCGCGCCGCGGGGTGCGGCGTTCCTGACGGTGCTCCCCGAATTCGCCGCCCGGCTCCGGCCGAGCCAGGCAGGCTGGTATGCCGGGGAGGATCCGTGGCAGTCCTGCTACGGACCAGAGATGGCGTTGGCGGAGGACGCCCGCCGTTTCGACGTGTCCCCCGCCTGGCCGGCCTGGGTCGGAGCCCGGGAAGCCCTGGCGTTCGTCGCCTCGCTCGATCTCGAGCAGGTGCGGCGCCACGACGCCGGTCTCGGCGACGCGCTCTGCCGGGGCCTCGGCATCCCCGCGAACGGTCAGGCGATCGTGACCTGGGCGGATGCCGACGGCAGCGACCTGGCCGGCCTCGCCGCCGCGGGGATCACGGCGTCGGGCCGGGCCGGACGGGCCAGGGTGGCGTTCCATCTCTGGAACGACCTGGGCGACGTCGACGCCGTGCTCGCGGCACTGCGCCGGTGACCCCGACCAATCCTGCTGCTACTCCTTGTCGGCGACGGCGGCGATGATCGCCCGGGCCAGCTCGGCCGAAGAGGCCGGGTTCTGCCCGGTGTAGAGGTTGCGGTCGATCTCCATGTGCGGGGCGAACGAATCGCCGGCGATGAAATCGGCGCCCAGTTCGACCAGGCGGCTCTGCACGAGCCACGGCGCCTTCGGGGCCAGGCCGCCGAGCACCTCCTCGGCGTCGGTGAAGCCCGTCATCCGGTAGCCGGTGAACGGCCAGCTGTCGTCGGAGCGCTTCGCGGCGAGCAGAGCAGCCGGGGCGTGGCAGAGCACGCCGAGGATCCGGCCGGTGTCGAGGGCTTCGGTCAGGATCCGGCCGGAGACGACGTCGACGGCGAGGTCTTCCATCGGGCCGTGTCCGCCCGGGTAGAACACCACGTCGTAGTCGGCCACGTCGATGGCATCGAGGCTCTGCGGCTCGTCGAGCTCGCCCGAGATGGTGCCGATGTAGTCGATGATCTGGGCGGCGCGGTCCTCTCCCCCGGCGGATTCGGGGCGAAGGCTGACGGCGTCGATCGTCGGGGCCACGCCGCCGGGGGTGGCGATGCTGATCTTCCAGCCGGCCTCGGTGAAGAGGCGGTGCGGTTCGGCGAGTTCCTCGGCCCAGTACCCGGTGGGGTGCAGGCTGCCGTCGTTCAAGGTCCAGTGGTCAGCGGCGCTGACAACGAAGAGTACGTGGATCATGAGTTTTCTCTTTTCGGTGGATTCGTGCGTGAAGTCGTGGGTGGAATCGTGCGGGGAATTGTGCGTGACGATCAGACGGCCGGGACGAGCTCGCCCGTGCGGACGACCATCTTGCCGGTGTTCTCGCCGCGCATGAGGCCGAGGAAGGCGTCGACCGCGTGGTCGATCCCGTCGACCACGGTCTCGTCGAAGACGACTTCACCCGAGGCGAGCCAGCCGGCCATATCGGTGGAGAACGCGGCGAAGTGCTGCACGTAATTGCCCACGATGAAGCCCTTGAGGGTCAGCCCGCGGCCGATCATGTTCGCCATGTTGCGGGGTCCGCCGGCCGCCTCGGTGTCGTTGTACACGGAGATCGCGCCGCAGAGGGCGGCGCGTCCGCCGTCGTTGAAGCTGGCCAGTGCCGCCTCGAGGTGCTCCCCCCCGACGTTGTCGAAGTAGACGTCGATTCCCTCCGGAGCTGCGGCGGCGAGCTGTCCGGCGATTTCGCCGTCCTTGTAGTTGAAGGCGGCGTCGAAGCCGTACTTCTCGGTGAGGAGGGCGACCTTCTCGGCCGACCCGGCGGAGCCGATCACACGCTTGGCCCCCTTGAGCCGCGCGATCTGTCCCACCATGCTGCCAACGGCCCCGGCCGCGCCGGAGACGAAAACGGTGTCGCCTTCCTTCAGGCCGGCGACCTCGAGCAGGCCCACGTAGGCGGTGAGCGCCGTCATGCCCAGAACGCCGAGGTAGGCCGAGAGCGGCACACCGGGGAGTTCGGGGACGACGCGGAACCCGGCGGCGTCCTCCTGCACCAGGTCGCGCCAACCGAACTGGTGCACCACCACGTCACCGACGCCGATCGTGTCGGAGGCCGAGGCAACGACGCGCCCGACGGCTCCGCCGGTCATGGTCTCACCCATCGCGTAGGGGGCGGAATAAGACTTGGCGTCGTTCATCCGGCCGCGCATGTAGGGGTCGACGGAGACGAACTCGTTGGCCACGCGAACCTGGCCGGGGCTCAGCTCGGGCAGGTCGATGCGGATGGTGCCGAAGTCGGAATCCGTCGGCCAGCCGGCGGGGCGGGCGACGAGCTGGATCTGGGTGCTGGTGATGGACGAGGCCATGGGGGGCTCCTCTGCTATTTTGTAACGGATGGTCTAATATATATTGTGTACTGAGCGATACACAAAACCGCTCACAGGGAAAACGGAGGAAACACCATGGGACGGCTGCAGAGCTTTGACCGCACCTCCGTCGTGCAGGCGGCCAGGGACCTGTTCTGGGACAAGGGCTTCGACGCGGCCTCGCTCGCCGACCTCGAAGAGGCGACCGGGCTGAAGAGATCCAGCATCTACCACGCCTTCGGCAGCAAGCGTGGGCTCTTCGACGCCGCGGTCGAGGACTACCAGGGCACCGTCATCCGGCCGCGGCTGAGGATCTTGACCGGGCCGGGGATCGGCCGGGTCTCGCTGCTCGCCTACTTCGACGACCTCCGGTGGGCGGTCTCCGCCCTGCCGGAGGACTCCCCGCGCCGCGGCTGCCTGTTGGTGAACTGTGCCGCGGGCCTCGCCGGACACGACGACCTGGCCCGCCAGGTCGTCGACGGCTACCGGTCCGAACTGACGGACACCCTTCAGGACGCCCTCCGGGCGGCCGCCGTCGCAGCGGGAGATTCCGGGCCGGACCGCGCCCCCGAGCGCGCCCGCACCCTCGCGTCGCTGGGGATGAGCGCCATGCTGCTCGCCCGCGTCAACGCGGCCGAATCGCAGGCGCTGCTCGACACGGCGACGGTCCAGATCCGGTACTGGTTCCCCGGCTCCGCCTGACGATCAGGCGGCAAGCCCGGCTCAGGCGCGCCGCACCGGGTTCGACAGCACGCCGATCCCGGCGATCTCGACCTGCACGGTGTCACCGTCGACGACGGCTCCGGATGCCCCCGGCGCGCCGGTCAGGATGACGTCGCCCGGCAGGAGCGTGAAGACGCCGGAGACGAACGAGACCATCTCCGCGATGGTGTGCCGGAGCAGGGCCGCGTCGCCGGACTGGAACGGCTCGTCGTTGATGCGCCCGTGCAGGGACAGGCCGGTCCAGTCGAATTCGGTGTCGATGACCGGTCCGAGCGGGCAGAACGAGTCGAAGCTCTTCGCCCGGGTCAGGTCCTCGTCGCGCTCGTAGAGGTCGCGCGCGGTCACGTCGTTGGCGATCGTGTACCCGAAGATGGCGTCCTCGGCGTCTTCGACCGACACGTTCCGGGTGATCTTGCCGATGACGACGGCGAGTTCCCCCTCGACCCGTACGTCGCCGGACTGGGCCGGGTGCACGATCGGGTCGCCGGGGCCCACGACGGCGGTGTTCGGCTTGAGGAAGAACCGGGGCTCCCTCTGCTCGCCGGCGGCCTGCTCCTCGCGGTTCGCGTAGAAGGAGTGGGCCATCCCGACCACCTTGGACCGCGGGATCACCGGGGCGAGCAGTTTGACCTCGCGCAAGCCGATCCGTTCCCCGGTCGGGTCGTAGCCGGCGAACATCGGGTCCCCCTTCAGCACGACCAGTTCGTCGTCGTCGATGATCCCGAAGGCGATGATGTCGCCGTGGCTGAACCGCGCGACCTTCACGCCTGTCCCGCCGGGGTGTCGAGTCGGGCGAGCCAGCCGTGCCGGTCGGGCAGGCGGCCGTACTGGATGTCGGTCAGCTCCTGGCGCAACGCCATCGTGATCTCGCCGGCGGGGGCATCCGGATTGCCGATCGAGAGGTCGGGCCCCTTGAGTTCGGCGATCGGGGTGACGACCGCGGCGGTGCCGCAGGCGAACACCTCGGTAATGGCGCCCGATTCGACGCCGTCGCGCCAGTCGCCGAGGGTCACGTCGCGTTCCTCGACGGTCATCCCGCGGTCCCGGGCAAGCTGCATGATGCTGTCCCGGGTGACGCCCTCGAGGATCGACCCGGTCAGGCGGGGGGTGACGAGCTTGTGGGTGCCGTAGACGAAGAAGACGTTCATGCCGCCGAGTTCGTCGATGCGGCTGCTGGTCTCGCCGTCGAGGAAGAGCACCTGGGCGCAGCCGTTGTCGTAGGCCTGCATCTGGGGCAGCAGCGAGGCGGCATAATTGCCGCCGCACTTGGCCGCGCCGGTGCCGCCGCGTCCGGCCCGGGAATACTCGGTGGAGAGCCAGATCTTGATCGGCGCGACGCCGTTCGTGAAGTACGCCCCCGCGGGGCTGGCGATGACGTAGTAGCCGACCTTGTGCGCGGCCCGCACGCCGAGGAAGCTCTCGTTGGCGATCATGAACGGGCGCAGATACAGGCTCGTCTCGGCCGCGGAGGGCACCCAGTCACCGTCGACGGCGATGATCTGCTTGATCGATTCGATGAAATCGACCACGGGGAGTTCCGGCAGGGCGAGGCGGCGGGCCGAACGCTGCAGCCGCTCCGCGTTCTTCTCCGGACGGAAGGTCCAGATCGACCCGTCGGCGTGGCGGTAGGCCTTCAGGCCCTCGAAGATCTCCTGGCCGTAGTGCAGCACCGAGGAGGCAGGGTCGAGCTGGAGCGGGCCGTAAGGGGTGACGCGGGCGTCGTGCCAGCCGTCCTCGAGCGTCCAGTCGATGGCGACCATGTGGTCGGTGAACTGCTTGCCGAAGCCGGGGTCGCTGAGGATGGCGTCGCGCTCGGCCTTCGTGCGGGGCGCGGTCGCCCGGGTGATGCTGAAGGTCAGCGGGGCCGTGACGTTCGTCTCGGTCGGTGCGGTCTGGCTCGGTACTGTCTGGCTCGGTGCTGCCTGGCTCATTGGAGTCCCTTGTCTGTCAGTCGGGTCACGATGGCGTTGCCCACGTCGGTGGTGCTGCGCGGTGCCGTGGCGGCACCGTCCCCCCTGCGAGCAGCGATGTCGGCGGTGACCGCGGCCGTCACCCTCGCCGCGGCATCCGTCAGACCCAGGTGGCTGAGGAGGAGCGCGACCGACAGGATGGCTGCCGTCGGGTCGGCCAGCTGCTTGCCCGCTATGTCGGGTGCCGATCCGTGCACCGGCTCGAACATGCTGGGGAACCGGCCGTCAGGGTTGATGTTCCCGGAGGCCGCGAGGCCGATGCCGCCGCTGATTGCGGCCGCCAGATCGGTCAGGATGTCGCCGAAGAGGTTGTCCGTGACGATGACATCAAACCTACTCGGATTCGTGACCAGGAAGATCGTCGCCGCGTCGACGTGCAGGTAATCGACGCTCACCTCCGGGAATTCAGCCGCCACGGCGGTGACGATGCGCTGCCAGAGGCTGCCGGAGAAGACGAGCACATTGGTCTTGTGCACGAGGGTGAGGTGCCGGCCCGGCCTGGCCTGGGCGACCGCGAAGGCGTACCGGACGACGCGTTCGACGCCGAAGGCGGTGTTGACGGACACCTCGTTGGCCACCTCGTGGGCCGTGCCCTGGCGGATCGCGCCGCCGTTGCCGACGTACGGGCCCTCGGTTCCCTCCCGCACGACGACGAAGTCGACGTTGCCGGGAGCGGCGAGCGGACTGGGCACTCCGGGGAAGAGCACGCTGGGCCGCAGGTTGACGTAGTGGTCGAGGGAGAACCGCAGTTTGAGCAGCAAGCCTCTCTCGATGTTCGCGTTGGCCAGGCGGGGGTCTCCGGGCACTCCGCCGACGGCGCCGAGCAGGATCGCGTCGTGCGCGGCGATGGAGGCGAGGTCCTCGTCGGTGAGCACGTCACCGGTTTCGAGGAACCGTGCGGCCCCGAGCGAGAACCAGGTCAGGTCGAAGGAGACGTCGTCAGCGGCCGTCGCCGCCTCGAGCACCTTGACGGCCTCAGCGACGACCTCGGGACCGATCCCGTCGCCTGGAATGACGGCGAGCTTGATTTGAGTGGACATTCGGCTCCGTATGTCTGGGATTTACCTGTAGATAAACCCTACTGCGAGCGATCGATTGTCTAAGCTGGACAACTCCTGACAACACAATCCCTGACAGCACAGCCTGGCAGCCAGAGAAAGCAGTAAATCATGAGCCTTGGACTGGGTATCTTCCTCGTCGTCGTCGGCGCCATCCTCGTCTTCGCGCTGAACATCAGCGTCGACTGGATCGACCTCGACTTCGTCGGCTACATCTTCATGGGCGCGGGAGCCGTGATCATGATCCTCGGGATCGTGCTCCTCACCCGCAAGCGCACCAGCGTGAGCACCACCCGCAGCGCCGTCGTCGACGGCGAGCAGGTCACGCAGGAGAAGCGCTCGATCGACGACATCTGATCCGTCCGGCACGCCTCACGCCGCGCAGCGGTCCCGCTACCGCGCCGTGCGCAGCGTGAGCAGTGCCACGACGGCCGCGGCCAGCACCAGGCCCACCCCGATCCAGGCGGTGGGCCCGATGCCGGTGCCGAAGGCATCCCGCGCAGAGGCGAGCAGCAGCCCGGCCTGGCCGGCCGGAAGGGCGCCGGCCACGGCGACGGCCCCACCGAGCGTCTCCGCCGCGGCCGACCGCTGGGCGGCGCTCAGCGCCTCCGGCAGCACAACCGACCCTCGGTAGGCGGCGGTCAGGATGGTGCCGAGAATGGTCGTGCCCAGCACCGCGCCCAGCTCGTAGGCCGTCTCACCGACCGCGGATGCCGCGCCCATCTTGTCTGCCGGAGCGGTCGCCACGACGAGTTCGTTCGACACGGTCTCGGCCGCGCCGATTCCGATGCCGAGCAGGGCGAACACGAGCGCGACCCCGACCGCGTCCAGCGTCGCCCCGCCGAGGGCGATGACCAGGTAACCCCCGGCCGAGATCAGCAGGCCGGCCGGCACCACGATCGACGGCCGCACGCGCCGGGAGATCGGCACGATCACCAGGCCGGCCGCGATCATGGCCGTCAGACCGGGCACCAGGACCAGGCCGGCCGCCAGCGGGGACAGGCCGAGCACGAGCTGCAGGTACTGGGACAGGAAGAACAATCCGCCGACGAGGGCGACCACGCTGAGCAGGTTGACGCCGATCGCCCCGCTGAAGGCGCCCGTGCGGAACAGCGCGAGGTCGATCATCGGCTGGGCCAGGCGAGGCTGGCGGCGCACGAACTGGATGCCGGCGACCAGCCCGAGCAGGATCGGCCCGATCGTGGCGAGCGAGGGTCCGTGTTCGGCCAGCACCTTGATGCCGTAGACGACGGGAAACATGGTGGCCAGGGACAGCAGGATGCTCGGCAGGTCGATCCGGCCGGGGTTCGGGTCACGCGACTCCGGAACGAGGAGCGGGCCGAGCACGAGCAGCGGCAGGAGCAGCGGCACGGCGAGCAGGAAGACGGAACCCCAGGCGAAGTGCTCCAGCAGCACGCCGCCCACGACCGGGCCCAGCGCGCTGCCGGCGGCGAAACCGCTCGCCCAGATGGCGATCGCCAGCCGTCGCTGGTCCCGCTCCGTGAAGACGGAGCGGAGCAGCGACAGGGTCGGCGGCATCAGCATGGCGCCGAACACGCCGAGCACGGCGCGGTCGATGATGAGCCATTCGATGCTCGGGGCGAAGGCCGCCACCACGGAGACGGTGCCGAAGCCGGCCGAGCCGATCAGGAGCAGGCGACGGCGCCCGATCCGGTCGCCGAGGCTTCCCATGGCCACGAGCAGCCCGGCGAGCATCAGCGGGTAGATGTCGATCACCCAGAGCAGCTGAACGCCCGTCGGCCGGAGCGCCTCGGAGATGGCCGGCAGGGCGAGGCCCAGCACGGTGTTGTCGATCGAGACCAGGAGCACCGGCAGCATGAGCACGACCAGCGCCCACCACCGGCGGCGGGGGCTGAGGTCGGGGACTGCGGGGACGGTCTGGCGGAGGTCGGACGACACGGGAAGCTGCTTTCGGATTCGGAGGACGCTAACTATACCGTCCAGACGGTACAGTAGCATCATGAGTTCCGTTCCCGCATCCCCCGCAGGCCGCGCACCGGCATCCGTGTCCACCCGCGACCGCGTCCTCGACGCGTACGCGCTGCTGCTGATCGACCACGGCGAACGGGCGGCCACCGTCGAGGCGGTGGCCGTGGCCGCCGGGCTGTCCAAGGGCGGCCTGCTCTACCACTTCGGCTCGAAGGACGCCCTCGTCGAAGGACTGCTCGGCCGCCTCACGGCCCTCGTCGCCGACGACGTCGAGCAGATCCGCGCGGCCCCGGCCGGCGCGATCGACTACTTGATCCGCACCTCGATGTGGGAGGGCACACGGCTGGACCACTATATCGCCGCGGCCGTGCGCCTGGCGCAGGGGGCGCATCCGCTGGCCAACCAGGCCCTGGCCTCTACCCGGCGCCAGTGGCTGGCAGCGATCGAGGAGGCCGTGGGCGACCCCGACGTGGCCGAGGCGGTCATGCTCATCAGTGACGGTCTGTACTACGAATCAACCCTCGCGGGCCCGGGCCAGCTCGCCGCCGACCTGACGTCCGCGGCGAGGCTGGACCGGTTGCTCGCCGTGATCGGGCGAATGACCGAACGGCCGGTTACTCGGTGAGGGCGATCTCGACCATCACGTCGGCTTCGATAGCGTCGCGCACCTTGGTGAGCAGGCTCGCGGGCACCGGTGAGTCGACGGTCAGCACGCTGAGCGCCTTCCCGCCGGCGACGTGGCGGGCGATCTGCATCCCGGCGATGTTGATCTGCGCGTCACCGAACTCGCGGCCGTAGACGGCGACGATTCCGGGGCGGTCCGTGTAGACCATCACGATGAGGTGCTCCGCGAACGGAACCTCGACCTCGTAGCCGTTCACCTCGACGATCTTCTCGATCTGCTTGGTGCCGGTCAGGGTGCCGGACACCGACACCTGCGAGCCGTCGGCCAGGGCGCCGCGCAGCGTGATGACGTTGCGGTACTCCGGCGATTCCTTGTCGGTGATCAGGCGCACGGCAACGCCGCGCTGCTCGGCCAGAAGCGGCGCATTCACGTAGGACACCGTCTCGCTGACCACGTTGGTGAAGATCCCCTTGAGCGCGGCGAGCTTGAGCACGCTCACGTCGTAGTCGGCCAGTTCGCCGCGGACATCCACGTCGACGCTGGTGAGGGGACTGTGCGCGGCGAGGCCGGAGAAGACCTGGCCCAGCTTCTCGACGAGCGGTATGCCGGGGCGCACGTACGGGTCGATGACGCCGCCGGCCACGTTGACCGCGTCGGGGACGAGTTCACCGGAGAGCGCGAGGCGCACCGACTTGGCGACGGACACGCCGGCCTTCTCCTGCGCTTCGTCGGTCGACGCGCCGAGGTGCGGCGTCGTGATGATGTTCGGCAGACCGAGCAGCGCCGAACCGGTCGGCGGTTCGCTGACGAACACGTCGAGGCCGGCTCCGGCGATCGTGCCGGCGACGAGGGCGTCGTGCAGGTCTGCCTCGTTGATCAGTCCGCCGCGGGCGACGTTGACGACGAAGGCGGTCGGCTTCATCAGCGCGAACTGGGCCGCGCCGAGCATCCCGGTGGTCTCGGGCGTCTTGGGCATGTGGATCGTGACGAAGTCCGACTGGGCGAGCAGTTCGTCGAGGCTGACGGGCGTCACGCCGAGCTGCTGGGCACGGGCCGAGGTGATGTACGGGTCGAAGGCGATGATGTTCGTGCCGAAGGCCTGCATGCGCGCGGCGACGAGGGCGCCGATCCGGCCGAGGCCGATGATTCCGATCGTCTTTTCGTAGAGCTCCACGCCCGTGTACTTGGAGCGCTTCCACTGACCCTCGGCGAGTGCGCCGTGCGCCGGGGGGATGTGGCGGGCGAGGCTGATAATGTGGCCGACCGTGAGTTCGGCCGCGGAGATAATGTTCGAGGTCGGGGCATTGACGACCATCACGCCGGCCGCGGTCGCGGCCTTGATGTCCACGTTGTCCAGGCCGACGCCGGCCCGCGCGATGACCTTGAGCAGCGGTGCGGCGGCGATGGCCTCCGCATCCACCTTGGTCGCGGAGCGCACGAGGATGGCGTGGGCGGACGCTAATTCTTTGAGCAGGGCCGGGCGGTCGGTGCCGTCGACGTTGCGCACTTCGAAGTCCGGTCCAAGGGCGTCAACGGTTGCGGGCGAGAGTTCTTCGGCAATAAGTACGACTGGTTTTGACACGAAAAAGGTTCCTCCGATTGCAGCAGAAATGGTGGGCTTGCGCCGCGACCGTGGGGCGCCAGTTAGGTTTTCACTCTATCGGCTGCAGAATGGGGCGATGAGCAGCGTTACGTTGACCGACGTCCAATTCGTCCTCCGCCTCCTTCTCGCGGTGGTCTTCATCGGTGCGGGGGTCACCCATTTCCTGCCGTCCGTGCAGCGCACGATGGCGGCGATGATCCCGCCACGACTGCGATCCACGGGCATCCTGAACCCTCGCGCGCTCGTCGTTCTCACCGGGCTGTGCGAAATCGCCGGCGGCCTGGGCCTGCTCTATCGACCCCTGATTGTGACGAGCGGGGTCTGCCTGATCGTGTTCCTCGTCGCCGTGTTCCCGGCGAACGCCTTCGCGGCCCGGCATCCGGAGCGGTTCGGCCGGATCGCCATCCCGCTCGTGCCCCGGCTGCTCGGCCAGACGCTGCTGGTGGCCCTGATCGCGCTCGCGATCGTGCCGGTCACTTCCGCGGTCGCGGCACAGCTTTGAGAACGCGGCGCACGGAGGAGAGCCTGTTGCTTAATGGGGTGCCCTTCGGGTCTTTTTTTGTGGGGCGTGTCGTTTGTGGGGCGTGATTCGGTGGTCTGGGAAAATGGTTCATGGCC
>NZ_SOFM01000029.1:0-86940 GCF_004402705.1 Cryobacterium mannosilyticum
CCGGACATCGGAATAATGTCCCTTATGCCGATATCGGCATAATGTGCACAAATGGGCGAGGTTGTCGTGCGCGGTCTCGCCGAGCAACCCCCAATCATGCGAGTGGTCAAGCTCCGCACCCCTTGCTGGCCGGTTGCAGCCGGGAAAGCGGCAGGTCTCATCGCGGAGGCGGAGGAAGCGGCGCATGGCCTTGGGCGTTTTGTACCGGTCCCTCCCCACGGAGAGGATCACCCCGGTCTCGGGGTGGGTGAGCAACCGGGTGAAACTCGGCGCCTTCGACGCCAGATCCCGCGCCGTCGCGGGATCGATCGGCCCATACCCCTCCAAATACCCGGGTTCCTCACTGTGCCCGAGGAGTGTCAGCACCGGCACCGTCACCTGCACGGTGGCCTTGACCCCGGTGCCGACGCCGGTCGGGGTGACCCCGTGGATCAACAGGTCACTGAGCACATCCGTGCGCACCTGGGTGAGCGTGCGCGTCTCGTCCGGCCCTTGCAGGCTGGCGGCGAGGTCGGTGGCCCGGTGGAAGATCGCCTGCACCAGCTCGGCCCCCGTCGTCAGAAACAGGGTCGCCATCCCGTCGTACTCGGGGGTCACCCCGCTGGTGCGGTCCGTGATCGACCTCGCCCGCCGCGCCGTGATCGTCTCCGGGTGCAACCGTTCCCGCAGCAGCCGGGCCTTGTGCTTGAGCTTGGCCACGGTCAGATGCTCGGCCGACGGCAGCAGGGCTTGTTCGAACGCGGCCAAACCCTCCTCAGGGATCGACCAGGACTGCTGGACTATCGCCTGCGCATGCCGGTAACTGATCCGCCCCTCCGCCAACGCGGCCCGGGTGGCGGGGAGGTGCTCGGCCAACGCCTGGCTCTCGGCAAGGAGGGTCTCCGCCGTGCGTTCCGGTATCCGGAGCGTGGCGGCGAGTTCGCTGGAGAGTTCCCGCTGCGCGAGCTCCTCGCGACTCCACCGGGACTGCAGGCTGAGCGGAATCGACCCGGCCTGCGCGGCGCTGAACCGGCGGGCCCGGTCGACAGCCTCGGCCCGCACGGCGAAGCACCGGGCGATCGCCTGGTCGGCTGCCGCGACCGCGTCGAAGAGCAGTCCGAGCTGCTGTTGGGAGGTGCTCACCAGGGTGGCCATACGAGCACACTACGACCAGCCACCGACATTCCGAGGCGCCCAACCGGCCCTCGCACTTGGGCGTGGATAAGCTGATCAAACCCACTTTGTGGACGACAAGCCGGCAGTGATTTCGACAGGCTCAATCACCGGGACGGAGGTCGAGCCGACGGCGATTTCGACAGGATCAAACACCGGCGGCAGGCATGATTCGATACCGCACGTGGGGGCGAAGTGGGGAGCCGAGGGCGACGCGCGGATGCTCGAACTCGTCGACGAAGGTCATCCTCAGTCGTTCCATCACGGCACGGGACGGGAGGTTCATCACGGCGGTGATGGACTGGACCTCGGAAAGCGCCAGCTCCCCGAAGGCGAACCCCAGCGCCGCGCGGGCAGCCTCGGTCGCGTAACCCTGGCCCCAGAAGCCCCGGGCCAGGCGCCAGCCAACCTCGACCCCGCCGGAACCCGGGATGCCGACGGGCATCGGCGCCAGTCCGGTGAAACCGAGGAACGTTCCCGAGGAGGCATCTTCGAGGGCCCACAGCCCGTAGCCGTGTTGATCGAAGAGGGCGTCGGCGCGGGCCGCCAGAGCGTCGCTTTCGGCCCGGGTCAGCGTCGCGGGGAAGTAACACATCACGGCCGGATCGGCCCCCATGGCGGCGAAGGGTTCCCGATCGGACTCACGCCACCGGCGGAGCAGGAGCCGGTCGGTACGGAGTTCGGAAGGCATCCGCCCAGACTAGGGGCGATCGGGTGCGATCGGAGAGGGTCGCTCCGTGCTCCGTGCTCCGTGCCACCGAGCGCCGCGATTCGAACCGCATCCTCTACTCCCTCGTCGGGGACAGGCTCGCCCTGTCGGTCGGGGATTTCCTCTCCACCGTCTGCCCAGAGCAGATGCTGCTGCGCGGCCTGCGCCCGGGCGCAGAGACGTCGGTCCGGCCAGCCGCGGCCGAGGTCACGCCGTGGGGATCTCGCTGCCCACCCTGGCCGCGACCATCGAACGTCGCCGGCTGATCAACTACCGGGCCGACTCGGCTCGCGCAGTCGCCGCTCCCGGCGTACCTTCGGCTCCAGCTCGTCGACGGTAGCGCGGTTGCCGGGGTTTGCCTGCATTGACGACACAGTGGCGTGACCACACAGCGGAGTGACAACTCTGATCGCTCAGGCGGCCACCGGGTCGTCGCCGGGCACCGTCGCGATCCGGGCCACCGCGAACCGCCCGACCCCGTGCAGGGTGAGCTGCCTGCCGGCACCGAGGAACACGGCATCGTGACGGGCGAGCGTGCGGCTGGACCGGGCGCCCGGGGGAGTGCCCTCGGGAGCGGTGTCGAGGGCGGCGTCGATAACACCACTGAGAACGAGGATCACGAGTTGCTCGCCGGCGGCGGTCGCCAGCTCGGCGCGCCCGGCCACCTCCGCTGCGCACAGCGCTCCGGTCGTTTCGCCCCGGCGCACCATCAGGTTCAGGTCGAGGGTCGCTTCGGTGACGCCGACCGCCGAAACGGCCCGTTCGCCGGGGAAGGCGCGCACCTCGTGCTGCCCGACCGGCACGAGCTCCCCTTCCTCGACGAGCCGCAGCCCGCCGGCGGACAGCGGCATCAGCCACCGGTCCACGCCCGGATAGGGAGAGAAGTCCCCGTCGCAGTCGACCGTCGCGATGCTGACCCGCCAGTCGAAACCGGTTTCCGCGCCCGGATTCCGGCTGTCGCCCCGGACGATCACCTCGGCTGTCGTGCCCCCGCCATTCCGCCACACTGTGCGCACCCGGTCGGCGGCCGGCAGCAGCACCGGGCCGCCCTCAGGCATCCTGCCCACCTCAGGCATCCGGCGCACCTGAGGCATCGGGACCGCCCGAGGCATCCTGCCCACCTCAGGCATCGAGACCGCCGCCGCGCCGGCTCCGCACGCCCCGGCGCCAGACCGCGGCGGTGAGGGGCACCCCCGGCCGATAGGCCAGATGGGCGACGGATGGCGCGTCGAGCACCTGCAGGTCGGCCCACCCGCCCACCCGAAGCGACCCGACCGCGTCGGGTCCGTGCTCGCGGCCGACCGCCGCCGCGGCGCCGCGGGTCGCCGCCCAGACGGCCTCCTCGATGGTCAGCCCCATCTGCAGCACGGCCGTCGCCACGCAGAACGGCATCGACGTCGTGTACGAGGTGCCCGGATTGCAGTTCGTGGCCAGGGCGATCCGCGCCCCCGCGTCGACCAGCCGCCGGGCCGGCGGGAACGGCTCCCGGGTCGACAGGTCGCAGGCCGGCAGCAGCGTCGCCACGGTCGCCGACCCCGCGAGGGCCTCGATGTCGCGCTCCTCCAGGTGATTGCAGTGGTCGACGCTGGCCGCGCCGAGTTCGACCGCGAGCCGCACCCCGCCGCTGAAGCCGAGCTGGTTTCCATGCACGCGCACGCCGAGCCCGGCCGCGCGGCCGGCGAGCAGCACCTCGCGGCTCTCCTCCACGTCGAACGCGCCGACCTCGCAGAACGCGTCGATGTAGTCGGCGTGCGGGGCCACCGCGGCGAGCATCGGCCCGGTGACCAGGTCGAGGTAGTCGCGCCGGTCCATCCCCGCCGGCACGAGGTGGGCTCCGAGGAAGGTGACCACGTCGGCCACGGACGCCGCGGCGCGCGCCGACCGCACCTCGCTCGCCAGGTCGAGGCCGTAGCCGGTCTTGGTCTCGAGGAACGTGGTGCCCTGGGCCTCGGCCTCCCGCCGCAGCCGGGCGGCACCCGCGACGAGCTGCTCCTCGGTGGCCGCCCGGGTCGCGGCCACGGTGGTGTTGATGCCGCCGGCCGCGTAGCGCTGCCCGGCCATCCGGGCCTCGAACTCCGCGGCCCGGTCGCCGGCGAAGATGAGGTGGGTGTGCGTGTCGACCCAGCCGGGAAGCACGGCCCGACCGGCGACATCCGTGCGGATATCGGCGGCCGGCGCCGTGGCGGCCGGGCCGAGCCAGACGATCCGGCCGCGCTCGATCACCAGGGCGGCACCCCGCAGGCGTTCTCCGTCGTCGGCCTGGCTGGTCAGCTCGGCGATGCCGATGATCAGTTCAGTGGTCTGCGGGCTGGTCTGCTGGCCTGTCATGCGCGGTCTCCCGACGGGTCGTGGCGGGTAGGCGGGGTGTTGTCGAGCACGGTCAGGGCGTCGCGCAGCAACGTCTGGGGCAGCCGGTCGGTCGCGCCGCCGTTCGCGCAGACCAGACGACCGGAATCGGCGACGATCACGCCGTGCACGATGACCCGGAGCACGTCGGATGCGGTGGCGGTGAGCGGCACCTGGGCGGGCACCGACCCGACGGTGCGCACGCTGTCCATCGATACCTCGACGAGGTCGCAGAGGGCGCCGGGGCGGAGTCCGTTGTCGCCGAGACCGAGCGAGGCATAGCCGTTGGCCGAGGCGGCGCGCAGCAGCGCGGACGGATCGAAGCGTCCGCGTTCCCCGGAGGCCAGTCGTTCGCCGGCCTCGAGCCCGCGCATCTCGAGCAGGGGGTCGACGACGGCGTTCTGGTCAGAGCCGAGGGCGATGCTCGCGCCGGCGTCGGCGAGCCGCCTGGCCGGGCCGATCCCGTCGCCGAGGTCGGCCTCCGTCGTCGGGCACATGACGACGGTCGCGCCGGCGCTTCCGATCAGCGCGATGTCGGCGTTGGTGAGGTGGGTGGCGTGCACGACGCTCAGGCGCGTCGAGAGCGCTCCGAGGTCGGCGAGCACGCCGGTCGGCGTCAGGCCGTATTCGGCCAGGCAGTCCGCATTCTCCTGCGGCTGCTCGGAGAGGTGGATGTGCAGGGGCGCCGTGGAAGGCAGCCCCGCGAGCACCTCCCGCATGGCGGCCGTGGGCACGGCGCGCACGGAGTGAATCGCGGCGCCGAGACTGACCCGGCAACCCGGATCCGTGCCGAGGGCGTCCTGCAGGGAGCGCCAGCGTTCCAGCCAGCCCGCCGCCGAACCGTCATCGAAGGCTCGCTGTTCCGGAGCGAGCGGGCGCCCGATGCCGCCGGCCAGGTAGAGCGTGTCCAGCAGCACGAGACGGATGCCCACATCGCGGGCCGCTGCGGCCAGCGCGAGTTCCATCGCGTGTTCGCGCGGGTACCGCGAGCCGTCCGGGCGGTGGTGCACGTAGTGGAACTCGCCGACGGCCGTCCACCCGCTGACCAGCATCTCCGCGAACACGGCACGTGCGAGGGCGTAGTACCGGTCGGGGTTGAGCCGACCGGCCGCAAGGTACATCGCCTCGCGCCACTGCCAGAAGTCGCCGCCGGCGCCGTGGGTGCGGCCGCGCAATGCGCGATGGAAAGCGTGGGAGTGCGCGTTGGCCATTCCGGGTAGCACGGTGCCGAGGCGCACGTCCCGCGGCCTCGGTGCGCAGCCGGGCGTGAGGTCGGCGATGCGTCCGTCCTCGCCCACCTCGACGCGAACGCCGGCGGTGGACTCGCCGTCGATGAGCAGGGTCTCGCACCAGTAGGCGCGTTCGGCCACTGCGCTCGGTGGGGTTGTCGCCGTCGGGTCGGGCGTCGCCGCGGCGCTCACAGCAGGGTCCTCAGCAGCTTCTCCAAAGCCTCGACCCCGGCCACGCAGTCGTCGGCCGAGGCGAATTCCTCGGGAGAGTGCGAGATTCCGGTGGGATTGCGCACGAAGAGCATGGCGCTGGGCACGCTGGCCGCGAGCACCCCGGAGTCATGACCGGCTCCGGTCGCAAGCGACGGCACGTCACCGAGAACGGCGCTGAACCGGTCCCGGAGTTCGGGGTCGAAGTGCACCGCATCGGCCCAGGATTCCTCCACGACCGAGACGGAGCATCCGTTCTCGGCCACGACGGCCTCGACCGCCGCGGTGATCTCTCCCAGCAGGGCGCGGGTCTCTTCGTCAGTCTCCGCCCTGGCGTCGAGCCAGGCCTGCACGCTCGACGGGATCACGTTCGTGCCGCCGGGCACGATGTTCATCCGGCCGACGGTGGCCCGGGTGCCCGGGCGGGCCGCGGCCGTGTCCTGCACGGCGAGCACGGCGCGGGCTGCGGCCACCATCGGGTCGCGGCGGTCGGCCATCAGGGTGGCGCCGGCGTGGTTACCCTGGCCGGTCACGGTGAGGCGCCAGCGCCCGTGGGCGAGGATCGAGGAGGCCACAGCCACCGGCTCACCGAGGTCGATCAGGCCGCGGCCCTGCTCGACGTGCAGCTCGACGAAGAGTCCGATTCGCTCCAGCGACTGCCGGTCGGTGCCGAGGCTGGCGGGATCGAGTCCGGCGTGGGCCGCGGCGTCGGCGAGCGTGATGCCGTCGGGGTCGACGAGGGCCCTGGCCCGGTCCGCGTGCAGCGCACCGGTCATCAGCCTCGAGCCGAGGCAGGCGATGCCGAAGCGGGACCCCTCCTCCTCCGCGAAGACGAGGATGGCGCAGGCCCTCGACGGCACGAAGCCGCTCGCCTGCAGTCGGGCGATGGCGTCGAGCGACGACACGACGCCGAGCGGGCCGTCGAAGGCGCCGCCGCCGGGCACGGAGTCGAGGTGGCTGCCGGTGACGACGGCATCCGCCCCGGGCTCGCCCCACCAAGCCCAGATGTTGCCGTTGCGGTCGGTCTCGACCGCGAGCCCGATGCGCTCAGCGCGTTCGATGAACCAGGCGCGCAGCTCGAGGTCGGCGGCCTGCCAGAGGTGGCGGGAGTATCCGCCGCGGTGCGCATCCCGGCCCGTGCCGGCGATCTCGTCGAGGCCGGCCAGCAGCCCGTGCGCGAGCAACGTCGGCCTGCTCACTCGGACTCCCACATCGGCACGCGCAGGCCGCGCTCGCGGGCCACCTCGTCGGCGCGCTCGTAGCCGGCGTCGACGTGTCGCATCACGCCGGTGCCCGGGTCGTTGGTGAGCACCCGCTCGATCTTCTCGGCGGCGAGCGGGGTGCCGTCGGCCACGATGACCTGGCCGGCGTGGATGCTGCGGCCGATCCCGACGCCGCCGCCGTGGTGGATCGAGACCCAGGTGGCGCCCGACGCGGTGTTCAGCAGGGCGTTCAGCAGCGGCCAGTCCGCGATCGCGTCCGAGCCGTCCAACATCGCCTCGGTCTCCCGATAGGGCGAGGCGACCGAGCCGGAGTCGAGGTGGTCGCGGCCGATCACGATCGGCGCGGAGAGTTCGCCGGAGGCGACCATCTCGTTGAACTTCAAGCCGGCCAGGTGGCGTTCCTTGTAGCCGAGCCAGCAGATCCGGGCCGGCAGACCCTCGAAGTGCACCAGGTCCTGCGCCTTGGTGATCCACCGGCGCAGGTGCTCGTCCTCCGGGAACAGCTCGAGGATGGCCTTGTCGGTGGCCGCGATGTCCGCCGGGTCGCCGGAGAGCGCCACCCAGCGGAACGGTCCCTTGCCCTCGGCGAAGAGCGGGCGGATGTAGGCGGGCACGAACCCGGGGAACGCGAACGCGCGGTCGCAGCCGCCCAGCTGCGCCTCGGCGCGGATGGAGTTGCCGTAGTCGAAGACCTCGGCGCCGGCATCCTGGAACCGGGCCATCGCCGTGACCTGCTTGCTCATCGCGGCGCGTGCGCGCAGGGTGAACTCCTCCGGCTTCGCCGCGGCGTAGGCGTGCCATTCGGCCACGGTCACGCCCTCCGGCAGGTAGGACAGCGGGTCGTGCGCGCTGGTCTGGTCGGTGACGATGTCGATCGGCACCCTGCGGGCGAGCAACTCGGCGAACACGGTCGCGGCGTTGCCGACCAGGCCCACCGAGAGGGCGCGCTTCTCGGCCTTCGCCGCTAGCACGCGTTCGACGGCATCGTCGAGGTCGGTCGTGAGGCAGTCGAGGTAGCCGTGGTCGACCCGGCGCTGCAGCCGGGTCTCGTCGACGTCGACGATCAGCACGACGCCGTCGTTCATGGTGACGGCGAGCGGCTGCGCGCCGCCCATGCCGCCGGCCCCGCCGGTGAGGGTGAGGGTGCCGGCCAGGGTGCCGCCGAACCGCTTGGCGGCGACCGCGGCGAAGGTCTCATAGGTGCCCTGCAGGATGCCCTGGGTGCCGATGTAGATCCAGGAGCCGGCCGTCATCTGGCCGTACATGGTCAGGCCGAGCGCCTCGAGGCGGCGGAACTCCGGCCAGGTGGCCCAGTCGCCGACGAGGTTGGAGTTGGCGATGAGCACCCGCGGCGCCCACTCGTTGGTGCGGAACACGCCGACCGGCTTGCCGGACTGCACCAGCAGGGTCTCGTCCTTCTCCAGGGTCGTCAGGGTGCGCACGATCGCGTCGTAGGCCTCCCAGTTGCGGGCGGCCTTGCCCGTGCCGCCGTAGACGACGAGGTTCTCGGGATGCTCGGCAACCTCGGGGTCGAGGTTGTTCATGAGCATCCGGAGCGGGCCCTCTGTCTGCCAGCTCTTGGCGGTGAGGGTGGTGCCGCGCGCGGCGCGGACGGGACGGGATTCGTTCATGACTGGTTCCTCTGGCTCGTGGCTGTTCTTGATGGGTGACGGTCGGGGGCTCGGCGGACCGGGCCGGCCAGTCGTGGTCGGGCTCAGGCGTGCTCGCGGGGTTCAGGCGGGGCCGGGGCGGTCTTGCCGAGCCCGGCCGACACGGTGCCTGCGGCGCGCACGAGCAGGGGACCGTATCGGTCGAGGTCGGCCGGGGTGACCCGGTAGCTCGGGATGACGAGGCTGAGGGCGGCCACGACCCGCTGCTCGGAGCGGATCGGGGCGGCGATGGCCGTGACATCCGTTTCGACGCCGCGCTCGACGACGACGTACCCGACCGCCGGGGTGTGCCCGGTGAGCACCTGGCCGACCGCGGACCGTTCGAGCGGCACGGTGCGGCCGACCCAGTTGGCGTGCCGCACAGAGTGGGTGCCCGGGGCGATGGCGATGTAGAGGCTCGAACGGTCGTGGCCCTCCACGCTGAGATACGCGGACTCGCCGGTCAGGGCGACGAGGTCTTCCATGGCCTGCCTGGACAGGGTCACCAGCGACTCGCTGCTCAGCGACTGTGCCCCGAGCTGGATGATCCGGCTGCCCGGCCCGTAGCTTCCGTCGTCGCCGCGGCGCACGAAGCCGCGCGTCTCGAGGGTGCGCAGCAGACGAAGGGCGGTGCTGGGGGAGAGGTCGACGGCGCGCGAGCTCTCCGAGAGGGTCAGCCCGTCACCGTCGCAGATCACGGCGAGCAGGTCGAGCGCGCGCTCCACGGTGCGGGTGGACGACTCGGCCATGCTGCTCCCTTGCCTTGACTATTCCATTCAGTAAAACACGGATGCCACTGGCTGGCAATACTCATCGACCGGAGGGTGGCCGGAGAATGGCTGCGTTCCGATCGCGGTCCCAGCCGTGGGCGGGATAATCAGTCATGACGACTAAGGCTCTGCTCGCCCTCGGGGCCGAGAAGTTCGTGCTCCTGACCACATTCCGCAAGACCGGCGACCCTGTGAAGACGCCGGTCTGGGTGGCCGTCGATGCCGACCGGTTGCTGGTGACGACGGCATCCTCCTCGGGCAAGGTCAAGCGGCTGCGGCATACCGCCCGGATCGAGCTCGCGGCGTGCAATGCGCCCGGGGTCGTGACGGACGCGGCGGTGACCGTCACTGCGCAGGCGGAGGTTCGCGCCGATGAGGCCACGATCGCCGCGCTCGAGGCGGCGTTGCTGGGCAAGTACGGTCTGGCCTACCGGGCGATCCGCAGTGCTCGGAGGCTGAGCGGTTCCGCGACGGAGTCGGTGGCCATCGTGATCACGCCCGCCTGACCGGCGCCGGCTGCGGTCGGTCGGTCAGTTGCCGACGTTCACGCCGCGCTGGGCCATGAACGGCATGGCGTCGACGGCGGTCCCGTCGATCCTGACCTCGAAGTGCAGGTGGCAGCCGGTCGAGGCGCCGGTGCTGCCCACCCCGGCGATCACCTGGCCGGCACTCACCCGATCGCCGACACCGACCAGGATCTCCCCGGCGGCGATGTGTGCGTAGCCGGTCTCGATGCCGTTGCCGTGGTCGAGCAGGATCCAGTTGCCGTAGGTGCCCAGCGCGCCGGCGGACTCGACGATGCCGTCGGTCGCCGCGTAGATGGCCGCGTCGCAGCCGGCGCCGATGTCGGTGCCGCGGTGGAAGTCGCTCACCCCGGGCACCGGGTGCACGAGACGCGGTCCGAATGAGTCGGTGATGCGCCCGGCGGCCGGCTTGGCCCAACCCTGGTCGCTGAGACGCCCGGTGTCGGCAACCGGTGGAATCGCCGGGAGCGGTCTCAGCTCGCTCACCACGGCGGCGGCCGGGGTGGTCAGGGCGAGGGCGGCGAGGTCGGCGGATGCCGCGTCGACGTCGGCCTGCGCCACCTGGACGGCAGCGAGGGTGTCGGCGACCGGGACCGCAGCCATCACGGCCTGGGCCGCGTCATCCTGTTTCGCCAGCGATTGCTCGCGCTCGGTGTCGGCGGCGACCCGCGCGCGCACCTCGTCCAGGTTCGCGGTGAGCCTGGACAGGGCGTCGAGCGTGCCGAGCTGGAAGAGCAGATCGCGTCCGGCCGTGTCGTCGAACAGCACGTCGACGGTGGCCGTGCCGGATTGCTGCATCAGCCCCCGGACGAGCATCGCCAGCACCCGGCGGGACGCGTCGGCCGTGGTGACCGCTTTCTCCCTCAGCGCGTGCACGAGGTCGGCCCGGCTGGCGGCGGCCTCGTAGTCGGCCTTGGCTGAGGCGTAGGCGAGATTCGCCTTACCCAGGATGGTCCGTGCAGCGCCCAGCTGGGCCTGGGCCGTTGCGACGGCGGCGGCGTGGGGTGCGGAGGCGGCGGCGAAGGCTGCGGCGGAGGCTCGTTCAGTCGCGGCCCGGGCGGCGCGGGCTGCGTTGGCGGCCGCGGCGGCGGCGGCTTGCCGTGCGGCGGTGGACACCTTCGGTGCCGTTGGGCCGAAGACCTGTGGAGGCTCCGGAGCCGCGACCGTCGGGGTCGGGGTGGGCGTCGGCGCCGACGTCGGGGTGGGCGTGGCAGTGGGGGTGGGGTCCGGTGTCGGTGTGGGGTCCGGTGTCGGTGTCGGTGACGGGGTGGGGTCGGGCGTGGGGGCGGGGTCGGGCGCAGGATCCGGAGTCGTCACGACGGGAGTCGGCGTGGGGGCGGGCGCAGGGGCGGGTGCGGGAATTGGCGCGGGCGCAGGTTCGGGCGCTGGCGCTGGCGCCGGTGCGGGGGCGGGTGCCGGTGCGGGCGCGGGAGCGGGCTCGGGCGCGGGTGCTGTCGCTGGTGCTGGCGCTGGTGCTGGCGCTGGTTCGGGCGCTGGTGCCGGTGCGGGTGCCGGTGCCGGATCCGAGGCCGGAAGGGGGGCGGGGGTCTCCACCGCGACCACGGTTTGCCCATCATCGGCGTGCGCCGACGTCGGTACGCCCACGATCGCCAGCGCGACGATCACGATCGACGCAAGCGGGAGCGCCAATCGCCGGGACCGATGCGGGTTTCCGGGGCGACTGGTTCGACGAACACTTCGTAGTGAGCTCATGAGCCTATGCAATCCATGTTCGGGTAATGGACAGCCAGATGGAACGGGTCAGCGTCCGGCCATCATTACACGCGCGGGCGGGGGGCACAAGCATCCGGTTGCGCGGGCCGGGAGGTGCGGGCTGGGGCGCCGGGGAGGCCATCTCAGACCGCCACGAGGGCGCGACGCAGGAACGAATCGATCACCAGGCCGGCCTCCCGGAGTGATTCGGAGGCGAGCGACGCCGGCGACGCCGCAGTCCCATTCGGCGCTCCGGCGTGGTGGAGCCGATCGTGCAGCAGGAGCAGCGCGGAGAGGACGTCGGAGAGCTCACCGTCGGCGGTGGCGTGCAGCATCCTGACCTGGGCATGGCGGAGGTCGGGACCGGGCGCGCAGCCCAATTCTCGGTCCAGGATCCGGCGGAATCGGTCGAATGCCGCGAGGCCGTCGGCCGGCCGGCCGGACAGCTCCAGTCCCAGGATCAGGGCGGTCCAGGCGCGCTCGTTCAGCGGGTCGCCGTCGGCGGCCTGGCCGGCCCAGCCCACCGCTTCCCCCGGCCGGAAGAGGGCAGAGGCGGACTCCGCGGCGATGATCCTCGCTTCGGTGACCCGGGCAGCGTGGCGGGAACGTTCATCGGCAGCCCAGGCGGGCAGCAGTTCGCTGCCGAGCAGCGGCCCGACCGCCAGGCCGAGGGCCTCGCTCAGCAACGGAAGGGCATCCGCCGCTCCGGAATGCTGGGCGAGGCGGAGCAGCGTGTCGAACCGATCAAGGTCAAGGTCGACCAGGGCCTTGTCCATGACGTAGCCGCCGTTGACCGTCTGCAGTGGACCGCGCTTGCCGGCGCCCGGCTGCAGGTTCCGGCGCAACACGCAGACGTAGCTTTCCAGGGTGGGCTGCGCTTCAACGGGCGGGTTGCCTCCCCAGAGCAGGTCGATCAGGTGCTCCTTGGATACCGGAGTCCCCAACTGGAGCAGCAGGATTTCGAGGATCTGCCGGGGCTTGGGTCCGCCAAGGTGATGGGCGCCGAGGACGGCGCCGCCCCGGCAGACTCGCAGGTTGCCGAGGATCTGGATGGTGACGCGGCCGGGAGGTGTGTCGAATGTTGGCCCGGATGAGCCATGGGTTCTTTCCATGACGGCCTCCAATAGCGGATTGGCTTCCAGACTGCCGACCATGTCGATCGTGAGTAAGCCGCAGGTGAGGGATGCCCGGCTCCCCAAAATTCGGGGGTCGCGGATTCGGCCGATCTGCGGCATCGTCAGGGCCGGCACGGCTAGACCCGCGGGAGGGTGGCCACGACGGTGGTGCCCTCGCCCATCCGAGAGGTGATGACAAGGTCACCACCGACCACCCGCACGGTGTCCCGCATGATCCGGAGGCCCAGATGACCGTCGGGCGACGGGCTGTCCGGATCGAAGCCGCGCCCGTTGTCGCGCACCGTCAGCGTGGTGCGATCCTTGTTCTGCACGAGCGCGAGCTCGACGACGCAGGCGCCGGCGTGCTTGACCGTGTTGGCGAGGGCCTCCCTGGCCACGCGGTACAGCATCGCGGCCCGGTCCCGGTCGAGTTCGATTCGTTCGGGCAGCGAGACGATGGCCTCGATTCCCTGGCCGGCGAGAGGCGCGGTGAGTCCGAGCAGGGCCTTGGTCAGGCCCAGCAGCGCGAAGTCGGGCGGATACAGCTCGGTCGTCATTCCGCGGAGGGTGCCGAGGTTGCGCTGCAGGATCGAGCGGGCGCGGCCGAAGAGTGGGCGTTCTCCCGGCGGCCCGTGCGTTTCTTCCGCCGCGAAGGCGTAGGAGAGACCGGCCAGGTCCTGGATGACCTCATCGTGCAGTTCGCGGGCGATCCGCCTTCGTTCGTAATCCGAGGCCGCGATGGCGTGCTGGAGCAGCCGCCGACGGGATGCCTGGTCGGCCTGGATGCGTCGGGCCAGCCTGGTCGCGGGCAGGAGCTGTGCGAACTGTAGCGCGAACAGCGACAATGCGAAGACCGGGGTGATCTCCTCGGTCAGAGCCAGTTGCTCCTCCCGCACTGCCTCATCATCGAAGTAGGCCTCGAACATGATCGGCCGGCCTGCGGCATCCGCCGAGCGTACATTGATCTCCACCAACTCGCCCAGGGCGTAGTCCTGCTCGTTGTCGGCCTCGCGCTGGGTGCCGAACGACGCGCGCTCCGCACCCCCGGCCAGCAGGTCGGTGCTCCAGCGGGGAAGCGGGAAGCTGCGTCCGATCAGCGACGGCAGGTCGGAGTAGATGATCCGCCCGTTTGGGTCCCACACCTTCACCCGCACGATGTAGCCCTCGGCCAGCCAGGGTGCGAGCGTGCGGGTGAGAATGCGCAGGGCGGCGGGTTCGCCGGCGCGGAGCTGCTCCGTGATGAGAGGGGCGACCGTGCGGTCGGCGAGCTCCTGGGTGTGCTCGGTGGCGGACGCGAGGATGTGGCGCTCCGCCTGGCCACGGATCCAGAGCGCCACCGGCACGGAGATCGCCACCAGGGTGAGGAGTCCGATGAGCAGGAAGCGGGTGACCGCCGCGCGCACCTCGGAGCGCTCGGTTGACCTCCCGTCGCCCAGGAGCGATGGGTCGGCAGCCAGGGTCGTCGGCCTAGACATTCCCCGGCGCCGTCGGCTCAGACACGTTCGTTCACCCCGACCAGGCCGAGCCGAGTGGCGCTCACGACCGCCTCGAGTTGGGAATGCACCTCGAGCTTCGCGAGGATGGACTTCACGTAGCCACGGCAGGTGTTCTCGGAGATCCCGAGGGTCAGGGCATTGGCCCGCACGTCGTTTCCCCGGGCCATCAGGTGCAGCACCTCGAGCTCGCGCCGGGTGAGGGCTTGCACGGCGGGGTTGTACTCGTGCAGACGCCACTGCGCACTCAGTTGCGCGACCAGCGACGGGTGCACCATGAATCCGCCGACCCTGGCGTGGCGCAAGGTGTCCAGCATTCCGATCAGTGACCCGTCCTTCGGCAGGAACGCGCACACCCCGATCGAGGCCGCCCGTTCGAGGATTTCCGGGGTGGGATCGCCCGTGAGCATCACGATCCGGGTGGCGGGAGCCTGGGCCAGGATCAGGGCGGCGACGCTCAGGCCGCTTTCGTCCGGCAGGTGGTAGTCCAACACGACGAGGTCCGGCCGCAGCGTGTCGCACAGCTCGATCGCCCGGCGGCCGTTGTTCGCCGAACCGACCGTGCACAGGTCCGCTTCGCGATCGAGAGCCTCGGCCAGGAGCTCTGCGAAAGTATTGTGATCGTCGACGATGAGGATCCGGATCATGTCACTCCTTGGGCGGGGAGTCGGTGGCGCGGTTCACGTCACTGGGTTTCTCCGGCGCGCCCGGATTCGGGGCCGGGCGGCCGGTGGTGAGCTTCATTATGCGCCCGGTTCGCGGTGCGGTCCACGCTCGCGCCCGCCCCCGTTCAGGGACTAGCGGAGGGTCCGTTCTGGTGCAGTCGTGCCGATTTCCGCCCGCTGGACTCAGCGGAGGGGCCCGGCGACGGAGGCCGCGGCATCCATCACTGCGCCGGACGCCACCAGGGCCACGACCGCCTCGATCTCGGGGGAGAGAAAGCGGTCGTGGCCGGGGCCCTCTGCCACGGTGCGCACCAGGTCGCGCACGGCTCCGGTCGCGGCGCCCGGCCGCACCGGGGCGCGCAGGTCGAGGGAGCGCGCGGCGGTCATGATCTCGATCGCGAGCACCCGCTGCAGGCCATCGATCGAGTGGCGCAGCTTGCGGGCCGCGGCCCAGCCCATCGACACGTGGTCCTCCTGCATCGCCGACGACGCGATCGAGTCGACGGATGCCGGCACCGCCAGCCGTTTGAGCTCGGAGACGATCCCGGCGGCGGTGTACTGCGCGATCATCAGCCCGGAGTCGACGCCGACCTCGTGCGCCAGGAATGGCGGCAGCCCCTTGTTGCGGTTCGCGTCGAGGTGCCGGTCGGTGCGGCGTTCGCTCATGCTGGCGACGTCGGCCGCGGCGATTGCGAGGAAGTCGAGCACGTAACCGACCGGGGCGCCGTGGAAGTTGCCGTTGGACGCCACCCGGCCGTCGAGTGTGACGACGGGGTTGTCGACCGCGCTGGCCAGCTCGCGCCCGGCGATCAGCGCGGCGTGGTCGGCCGTGTCGCGGGCGGCGCCGTGCACCTGCGGGGAGCAGCGCAGCGAGTAGGCGTCCTGAACGGTGGGGTCGTCCGGGCCGGCATGGCTGGCCAGCAGCGGGGAGCCGTGCAGCAGCGCGCGCAGGTTCCCCGCGCTCGCCGCCTGGCCGAGCTGGGGGCGGAGGGCCTGCAGGTCGGCGGCGAAGGTCGCATCCGTGCCGAGCAGAGCCTCGACGCTCATCGCGGCGGCGATGTCGGCCGTCGTGAGCAACCGAGTCAGGTCGGCCAGGGCGAGCACCAGCATGCCGAGCATGCCGTCGGTGCCGTTGATCAGGGCGAGGCCCTCCTTCTCGGCGAGAACGACGGGTTCGATGCCGGCCGCGGCGAGGGCGGCCTGGCCGCTCATCGGCGTGCCGGAGGCGTCACGCACCCGCCCCTCGCCCATCACCGCGAGGGCGCAGTGGGCGAGCGGGGCCAGGTCGCCCGAGCAGCCGAGCGACCCGTATTCGTGCACGACGGGCGTGATCCCGGCATTGAGCACGGCGGCGTAGGTCTCGGCGGTGACCGGGCGCACCCCCGTGCGGCCGGTCATCAGGGTGGACAGTCGCAGCAGCATGAGCGCGCGCACCACCTCGCGCTCCACCTCGGGGCCGCTGCCGGCGGCGTGCGAGCGCACCAGGCTGGCCTGCAACTGGGCGCGGCGATCGCTCGTGATGAAGGTGGTCGCCAGGGCGCCGAAGCCGGTGGAGATGCCGTAGTGCGGGTTGACGTCGACGGCCAGGCCGTCGATGATCCGCCGGGTAGCGGCGACTCCGTCCAGCGCGGCCGGGTCGAGCACGATCGGGGCGTCCAGCCGGGCGACCGCGACCAGGTCGGTGAAGGACACCGGGCCGGCGCCCACGGTGACGACCGCAGGGCTGACGACTGCGGGGGCTGCGTGGCTGCTGGATGCGGGGCTGACGGCTGCGGGGGCTGCGTGGCTGAGGGACATACTTCGATTGGACACCAGTGCGGGCCATGCCACCACTCGTTTAGACTGGCTGCTGTCCGGGATCCCGGACATGGAGAGGAAGGTGTCGCATGGCCGGCTCGAAGGTTCCGGCGGCGGAGGGCACGCTGCGCATCCTCTCCCATCTGGCGGGGCAACGCGGTCCGGTGCCGGCTTCGGCGATCGCCACGGCGCTCGGCCTGCCGCGGTCGACCGTCTACGACCTCCTGGCCGTGCTCGCCGACCGGGGCTTCGTGCTCCACCTGCCGGAGGAGCGCCGCTACGGGCTGGGCGTCGCCGCCTTCGAGCTGAGTTCCGGCTTCTCCCGGCAGCAGCCGCTCTCCCACCTCGGCCGCCCGCTGATCGCCGCGCTCGTGGACCGGATCGGCGAGAGCGCGCACCTCGTCGTGCTGCACGGCCGGGACGTGGTCTACCTGATCGAGGAGCGGGCGCCGCGCCGGCCCTCGCTCGTGACGGATGTCGGCGTGCGCCTGCCCAGCCACCTCACCGCGAGCGGGCGCGCCCTTCTCGCGGCGCTGCCGAATGCCCAGCTGCGCGCGCTGTACCCCAACGCGGCGGCGTTCGCCGCCCGCGACGGGCAGGGTCCCCGCACCTCCGGTGAGCTGCGCCGGCTGCTGGAGCGGGTGCGGGCCGACGGGTTCGCCCAGGAGGACGGCGAGATCACGGCGGGGATGGCATCCGTGGCCGTGGCGGTGCGGGACCACGCCGGCTGGCCGGCCGCAGGGATCGCGGTCACCTTCCCCCGAGAACGGATCGCGCCGGCGGAGTGGCCGGCCCTCGCCGCGGAACTGGCTGGCACCGCCGCGGAACTCTCCCGCCGCATCCGCGGGCGTCCGTCCGGCTGAGTGCTCGCTCCCGGAGCCTCGATCCGCCCCCGCAGCTGCCTCAGCCGGCGAACAGGGCGATCAGCAGGGCAACGTAGACGACGACGAACACGGCCGGCGTCACGAACCGCACCACGTTCACCCAGGGTGCCGCCGACAGGATGCGCCGGGTGACGGCCGACATGCCGCCCACGGCGCGCAGGTCGGCGATGACGGCCAGGGCCTCGTTGGCGGCGTTGATCTGCACCAGCGCGCCGAGGATGCCGGAGGCCAGCAGCACGCCGGCGGCCGCGACCCGCACGCTCGGGTCGGCTGTGGCCAGGCCCAGGGCCAGGAAGCCCACCAGCGCCGTGAGCAGGACGGTGGGGGCGACCTGGGACACGATGATGTGCCAGCGGGTCTTGACCCACAGGTTGATGAGCTCGGATTCAGTCATGCGGGGCTCCACTTCGATCGCCGCGGACGGACGACATGCTCCATTCTTACGCCCATCCGGTGCATCGAGGCTCAGTGTCCGAGCGCCCCATGCAGGAACGCGGCGACCCGTGCGCGGATGCCCTCGTCGAGGATGCCGATCGAATGCACCGCGCCGGGCACCGCGACCAGCTCGTGGTCGATGCCGAGGCGTTCGAGGTTCGTGCTGAACCGGGTGGCCTGGGCGAGGGGGATGAACTCGTGGTCGGACTGGCCGATGAAGACGGGCGGGTCGGTGCGGTCGAGTCGCCGGGCCGGCGACGCGGCGACGGCCTGGGGGCAGTCGGCGAGCGACGAACAGCCGAGATACCGGAGCACGAGGTCCTGCAGCCGCTCCGAGGCTCCGTCGGTGGCGAGGGCCTGGCCGGTCAGGTCCGTCGGACCGGAGAGTTCGGCGACCGCGGCGACGCGTGACCCCTCGGTGAGCGGGCCCGAGCCTCGGGTGCCGAGGAGCAGGGCGAGGTTCGCGCCGGCCGAACCGCCGAATGCGCCGATCCGGGCCGGGTCGATGCCGAACCGGGCCGCGTTGTCGGGCCGACGGATCCATTCCACGGCCGTGGCGAGGTCGTCGATCGCGGCGGGGAACACCGAGGCGGGCGCGAGCCGGTAGTCGACCGAGTACGCGACGAACCCCTCCGAGGCGAGCCATTCACAGACGCCGCGCCAGTCGTCGTTGGCCTTGTCGCCGCGGGTCCAGCTGCCGCCGTGGATGGACACCACCGCGGGCAGCGCCGCGGCGCCGGGGGTGCCGGGGGTCGACCCGGCCGGGGAGCAGACGTCGAGGGCGAGCGGGGTGCCGTCGGCCTCGGTCGTGTAGACGACGTCGGCCGTGACCGTCACGCCCGCCGGCTTGGCGAATGTGCGGATGCCGAGCATCGACGCGCTGGGCGCTCCGACGGCGGTGCCCTTCGACGCGGCGATGGTCGCGTCGGGGACCGTCGTGCCCGACTGCAACCCGGCCAGGCCGGCGGTGCCGACGAGGGCGACGGCGAAGACGGTCAGGACCGTGAGCAGGCGGGCGCGCCGGGTGGCGAATCGGGTGTGGGGAAGGCGGGTTTTCACGAGTGCTCCGAAGTGCGGGGGTATGCCTTGAGAATAGGTCGTCTTCCACCGGGCGGCGAATCCCGTTCGGGGGTGACGGGCGGCGCCCCCGCGCGCGCCGTTCAGGATGAGGACGGCGGGCGCACCGGTGGTTCTGCCGGGGCATCGAAAGGTTTTTCGGGTTCTTCGGGTTCTTCGGGGCCTTCGAGGCGCGGGCGGAGGGCGGCCAGGATGCGCTTGACGTCCATCGCGATGGAGGAGGCCACCGCCATCGACGTGATCGGGGCGGTGTCCCTGCGCTCGTCGAGCTCGGCCATCAGCGCCTCGACGGCGGCATCCGCCTCGGTGATCGCCGCCTGTTCGGGGGCGTCCGGGTCCCACTCCGTCAGCGCTGCGGCGACCGCAGCCAGGGTGGCGCTCACGGCGGGCCGGAGCTCCGGGCGGAGTTCGAGGGGGACGGGTGTTCCCCAGACGGCACCGGCCAGAACATCCGTCAGATCGCGCACGTGGAAGGTGACCGTCTCGAAGGCGGACAGGTCGTCGTAGTCCGCGGAAAGGTCGCGGCGGTGGAAGCGCGCCCGCGGATTGCCCTTCCGACTGTCGTCGGCGTGCTGCAGCGCGGTCCTGACCTCGCGGCCGAGCTGCACGAGCGCCAGGTTGCGGGTGGCCCAGCCGTCGCGCTCGGGAGGCCAGGCCTCGGTCAGCGCCTGGGAGATCTCGGTGAGATGGTCGGCCAGGCTCGTGCGGAATCGCTTCAGCTGCAGGCCGACCGCGTCGAAGGCCAGCGGCGGCAGCACCAGGAGGTTGACGGCGAGCCCGATCACGATCCCGAGGCTCATCTGCGCGAGGTACCCGATCGAGTAACCGTCGGCGTTCGGGCCGCCGATGATGAGCACGAACAGGGCCGTCACCGGGATGTACTCCCGGTTCGCGCCGAACCAGCCGGTGGCCGCGATCACGGCGCCGATGCCGACCGCGAGCGAGATCGTGAACACGTTGGGTTCGCTGAAGATGAGCACCGCGGCCGCCAGGAGGATGCCGACCACCAGCCCGCCCAGGGTCTGCAGGGCGTTCCTCACCGAGCTCATCAGCGTGGGGTACATGCTCACGAGCGCGCCCAGCGGTGCGTAGTAGGGGTACCCCTCGGCCACGCCCGGCAGGAGCGGCGCCACCGACCAGGCGATCGCCACGGCGACCGCGGCCTTCAGCGCCTGCACAACCTTGGGGCTGGTGGCGCTCGTGCCCAGCCAGGAAATGGCGGTGCGCGCCGGACGTGCGACCGACCGTGTCACGGGGAGTCCGCCCTGCGGCTCGGGTCGTCCCCCGAGGCTCCGGGGCCGGTGAGGTCTTTCGCGAAGCAGACGCTGAACTCCTCGCCCACGTACTGTCCGAACGGGGCGATCTCCCGGTAGCCGCACTGTCGGTAGAGCGCCAGGGCGGCGTCGCTCTGCGGTCCGGTCTCCAGCACGACCTGACGGATGCCGGCGGCCAGGGCATCCGCTTCGGCCCGGGCGAGCAGGCGGCCGGCGACGCCGCGGCCGCGCGCGCCAGGGTGCACGAACATCCGTTTCAGCTCGGCGGTGCCGTCGCCCTGGCTCACGAGCGCGGCGATGCCCAGCGCCAGGCCGAATGCGTCCCGCGCCGCGTAGAAGGTCACGCCGGGCAGTTCGAGCTCGTCGACGCCGAGCAGGAAGTTGCTTTCGGGCGGGTAGAGGGACTGCGCGTACTCGGCGCTCTGGCGGAGCAGGGCGGCGATCCCGGGCTGCCTCGGCGACTCGATCGCGATGGTCGTCAGCATGGAATCAGACTAGACGGAGAAAGCACTCCGTGACTTAAGAGCATCGATCGGGTAACGTGGGTAAGTCGGCTCTTGACACCGCGCAATTTTTACGTGTGCGCGGATGGGTTTGTAAGTCAGGATGGGCCGGTTTCCCAGTAATCCGCTGGTGAAAAATCACTGTATGTGAACGGCCCCGGCCATAGACTGCCCGGGTTCTCAGGTTGCGTCGCGCATGTGCGTCGTCGTTCTGCCATGTACTCAACACAACCCAGGAACTTTTCTATGCCTAATAGCAAGAATCCGGCCGTCGGCCGTTCGAGTAAGAATTACGATCCCAAGTACTCCGCCAAGGGCGGCCCCGCACGCGGCGGCAGCGCCCCGGGCAGCAAGAGCCCCGGACACCGCGGCCACCACGACGACGCCGCGGCGCCGAAGAAGGCCCGCTGGAATGCCGGAGAGCGCGCGGACCGCGCCGCCGGCCGCCCGGCCAATGACCGTCCCGCCTACGGCAACGACCGCCCGGCCTACGGCCAGCGCTCGGAACGTCCCGCCTACGGTGACCGCCCGAACCGCACCGACCGTCCGGCGTACAACAACGACCGTCCCCGCACGGACCGTCCCGCCTACAACAACGACCGCCCGTCGTACAACGGCGCCCCGCGCACGGATCGCCCGACGCACAGCAACACCGAGCGTCCGTCCTACAACGACCGTGCCCGCACGGATCGTCCGGCGTACAACAACGACCGTCCCCGCACGGACCGTCCGGCTTACGGCGACCGTGCTCCGCGCACCGATCGCCCCGCCTACAACAATGACCGTCCCCGCACGGACCGTCCGGCTTACGGCGACCGTGCTCCGCGCACCGACCGGCCCGCCTACAACAACGACCGTCCCCGCACGGACCGTCCTGCCTACGGTGACCGTGCTCCGCGCACCGACCGCCCCGCCTACAACAACGACCGCCCGTCCTACGGCGACCGCGCTCCCCGCACGGACCGCCCCGCGTACAACAGCGACCGTCCCTCCTACGGCGACCGTCCGGCCCGCTCGAACTCCGATCGTCCGTCCTACGGCGACCGTCCGGCACGTTCCAACTCCGATCGTCCGTCCTACGGCGACCGTCCGGCCCGCTCGAATTCCGATCGTCCGTCCTACGGCGACCGTCCGGCCCGCACCGAGCGTCCCTCCTACGGGGACCGCCCCGAGCGCTCGCACTCCGACCGCCCGAACCGTTCGCACGACGACGGCGGCCACTCCAGCAACTTCTACCCGAGCCGCGACACCAAGGCGCACTTCGCCGCCGGTGACGACGTGGTTCTGGAGCGCCTCGAAGCCATCGCGACCACGGCTGCTGAAGTCGTCGGCGTGACCTTCGGCGATCTGGGCCTCGGCGAGAACATCGTCCGCGAGCTGGCCACACTCGGCGCCGCTACCCCGTTCCCGATCCAGGCCGCGACCATCCCGGATGTCCTCGCCGGCCGCGACGTGCTCGGCCGCGGCAAGACCGGTTCCGGCAAGACCATTGCCTTCGGTGCTCCGCTCGTGGAGAAGCTGCTCGAGAACAACGGCGCCAAGGACCGCAAGATGGCTCGCAAGCCCCGCGCGCTCATCCTGGCTCCGACCCGTGAGCTGGCCCTGCAGATCGACCGAACCATCCAGCCCATCGCCCGCAGCGTCGGCCTCTTCACCACCCAGATCTACGGCGGCGTTCCGCAGTACCGCCAGGTCAGCGCCCTGCAGCGCGGCGTGGACATCATCATCGGCACCGCCGGCCGCATCGAAGACCTCATCGAGCAGGGTCGCCTCGACCTGTCCGAGGTTGTCGTCACCGTCCTCGACGAGGCCGACTACATGTGCGACCTGGGCTTCCTCGAGCCGGTTCAGCGCATCCTGCGCCTGACCAAGAAGGGCGGCCAGAAGCTCCTCTTCTCGGCCACCCTGGACAAGGGCGTCGCCCAGCTGGTCAAGGAATTCCTGACCAATCCGGCCGTGCACGAGGTTGCCGGTGAAGACCAGGCCTCCTCCACCATCGACCACCGCGTGCTCATGATCGAACACCGTGACAAGAGCGCCATCATCGGCCAGCTCGTCGACCGCCAGGGCAAGACGCTGATCTTCTCCCGCACCCGTGCCTACGCCGAGCAGCTCGCCGAGCAGCTCGAAGACGCCGGCGTGAAGGCGACCAGCCTGCACGGCGACCT
Organism: Cryobacterium mannosilyticum; assembly: GCF_004402705.1. Lineage (NCBI taxonomy): Bacteria > Bacillati > Actinomycetota > Actinomycetes > Micrococcales > Microbacteriaceae > Cryobacterium > Cryobacterium mannosilyticum. The sequence goes on from NZ_SOFM01000029.1 coordinate 22,937, forward strand.
GAACCAGGCCCGCCGCACCCGCAACCTGCAGATGCTGACCAGCGGACGCGTCAACGTGCTGGTCGCCACGGATGTCGCCGCCCGCGGCATCCACGTCGACGACATCGACCTGGTCATCCAGGCCGACGCTCCCGACGAGTACAAGACCTACCTGCACCGCTCGGGCCGCACCGGCCGCGCCGGCAAGTCCGGCACCGTCGTGACGCTCATCCCGAAGCAGCGTCGCCGCCGCATGGACGAGCTGCTCGGCCGCGCCGAGATCGAGGCCAGCTTCACCAGCGCCGCCCCCGGCGATGCGGCCGTTCGCGACCTCGCGGACAGCTAGGCAGCGGTAGCCGCAGCACGACCTGGGAGGGGCATCCACCGTTACCGGTGGGTGCCCCTCCCGCGTTCCCGGCAGGCGGCGTCAGCGGCGGGCCGCGCGGCGGCCGGCCGCGCGCGCGATGGCCTTCCCTGTTTCCTCGATCCAGAGCACCGAGGAGCCGACCAGCACGGCCAGGCCCCACTGGGTCGCCGTGAGCGACGTGGTGTCGAAAAGTGCCTGCAGCACGTCGACCTGCACCACGAGGATCTGAAGGATGATCACGGCGACGAGAGCCACCCAGATGCTGCGGTTGGTGAAGGTCTGGAGCGAGAAGACGGAGTGGGTGTCGGAGCGCACATTGAGCAGGTTGAACACCTGGTAGAAGACGAAGGTGGTGAACGCGAGGGTGCTGGCGAAGGCAGGGTTCCCCGCGCTGTCCGGGAAGAGCGCCGGCGCCTGGGTGAGAACGGTGAGGGTTCCCGCGGCCATGACGAGGCCGAGCCCGAGAATCCGGAGCAGCCGCTCCCGGGTGAGCAGCCGTTCGTCAGACGGGCGAGGCGGCCGGTTCATCGTTCCGGGTTCGGCCGGGTCAACGCCGAGCGCGAGCGCGGGAGGCCCGTCCATGATGATGTTGACCCAGAGAATCTGGAGCGCGGTGAACGGTGCACCGGCGGCCCACCCCGTGACGCCCGCGATCAGGAAGATGAGCACGAAGCCCCACGCCGTGGTGAGCTGGAACCGGACGAACTTCAGAATGTTGGCATAGATGCCGCGACCCTCCCGCACCGCGGCGACGATCGTGGAGAAGTTGTCGTCGGTGAGGATCATGTTGGCGGCGCCCTTTGAGACATCCGTGCCGGTGATGCCCATGGCGATGCCGATGTCGGCCTGCTTCAGGGCCGGTGCGTCGTTGACGCCGTCGCCGGTCATGGCGACGACGTTGCCACCGGCCTGCAACGCCCTGACCACCCGGATCTTGTGGGCCGGGGTGACCCGGGCGAGCACACCATAGTCGGCGGCGCGGGCCGCGAGCTCGAGGTCGTCGAGGTCGTCGAGCGTGGGACCGGCCGCGGCTTCGCCCGGCAGGCCCAGGTTGCGGGCGATGGCCGAGGCCGTGACGAGATGGTCGCCCGTGATCATGTGAACCCGGATGCCGGCGCCGAGCGCCACCGCGATGGCCTCGGCCGCCTCGACCCGCGGGGGGTCGACGATTCCGACGACGGCGTAGAGGGTCAGTCCGGTGACCAGTGACCGACCTGAGTCGTCTCCCGGAACGGTTCCGGTGTCAAGCGTGCGTCCGGCGATCATGATCGTGCGGAGGCCCTCTCCGGCCAGCTCCTGGACGGCGTCGTGGATCCGTTGCCGCAGCGTGTCGTCGAGTGGACGGATGCCGTCGTCGGTCAGCACCGAGTCGGTCAGGGGCAGCAGAGCGCCCGGTGCGCCCTTGGCGAAGCAGCGGAGCTCGGGCGGTCGCGGGGGACCTGCCGCCGGCTCCGCCATCCGGTGGAACGTGGCCATGAACTTGTAGTCGGAGTCGAAGGGGACCTCGGCCACCCGCGGGTGGGCCCGCCGCGCGCCGGCGACGTCTACGCCACCCTTCTCGGCCAGCACGGCCAGAGCCCCTTCGGTGGGGTCGCCGACCAGCACGCCGTCGTTCAGCACGGCGTCGTTGCAGAGGGCCATGGTGAGGAACGCCTCTGTGAGGTCGGGCATCGGCCGGTCGTCGCCGGTGAGGATCCTGCCGTCGGTGGCGTAGCCCTCGCCGGTGATGCGGAAATCGCGGCCGTGGGTGTGCAGCCGGCGGGCGGTCATCTCGTTCATGGTCAGCGTGCCGGTCTTGTCTGTGGCGATGTGGCTGACGCTGCCGAGGGTTTCCACCGCCGAGAGCTGCTTGATGATGGCACCCTGGGCGGCCAGCCGGGAGGCACCCATCGCCAGGGTGAACGCGACCACCGCGGTGAGGCCCTCCGGTATGGTCGCCACGGCCAGCGACACGGCGGTGATCAGGAGCTCGGACCAGGATTCGCCGCGCACGAGACCCAGCACGAAGACGATCGCCACCACTACCAGTGCCGCAACGGTGAGTAGTTGGGCCAGCTGGTTGATCCTCCGCTGCAACGGCGTCTTGTCGTTCTTCACCTCGCTCAGGAGTGCCGCGATGCCGCCGACCGCCGTGCCCATGCCGGTGTCGGTGACCACCATGGTGGCCCGGCCACGGGTGACCAAAGTGTTCATGAAGAGCATGTTGGTGCGGTCGGCGAGCGGCAAGCCGGAATCACCCAGCGACGGGATCGTCTTGCCGACCGGCTCGGATTCGCCGGTCAGGGTCGCCTCCGCCACCTGCAGGCCTGCATTGACGATGAGGCGGCCGTCTGCCGGAACGGAGTCCCCGGCGTCGAGAAGCACGATGTCGCCCGGCACCAGGTCGGAACGCAGGACCTCGAGATCGGTGCCGTCCCGGCGAACGACGGCCTTGCCTTCCGACAGCTTCTGGAGCGCCTGGAGGCTGCTCTCGGCCCGTCGCTCCTGCACATAGTTCAAGGCCGTGTTCAGGATGATCACGGCCAGGATCACGATCGGCGTCTCCAGCTCCCGGGAGACGAGGGCGCTCACGACCGCGGCCACCAGCAGCACGATCGTCATTTTCTCGGCGAGAAGGTGCGCGATCTTGCGCCAGGTCGGCACTCGGTTCGGCTCGACCAGCAGATTCGGTCCGTGGAGCCGCCGTCGGTCATCGACGACGGATGCCGCGAGCCCGGTCCCGGAGTCGACTCCGAGAGCCGCGGTGGTTTCAGCGGCCGACAGCGTGTGCCAGGCGGCGTGCTCGGCGGCTGCCGCCGCCTGTGGGTGGGCGGGCATCCGGTCGGGTCAGCGTCCCGGGCGCTTGCGTGTCACCAGCACCGGGCAGACCGCGAGCCGGGCGCACTGGTCGCTGACCGAGCCGAGCAGGAGGCCGGCCAGGTTGCCGCGGCCGCGGGAGCCCACCACGAGCATGCGCGCCTCCCGCGAGGCCTCGATCAGACTCTTCGCCGCCCCGGAGTGCACAGCCCGGTAGTCGACGCTCACGCCGGGGAATGCGTGCACCGACGCTGCGGTGTCCTCGATCACAGCGGCCCGAACCGCCTCCGAGTATTCGGCGAACGACGAGACGTAGCCGAACTCCCAGTTCGCGGGCTTGGGGGCGGTGTCGATCGACCACGCGCGCACGATCACGACCGGGGCGTGCAGCTGATCGGCGAGCCCGAGCGCGGTGGTGAGCGCGTAATCCGCATCGGTCGAACCGTCGTGCCCGACCACGATGCTGCCCGCCGGCGCTGGGGACGGTGGGGCTTCCGGGGTGCCTGCTGGGATGATGCCTTCATTGCTCACGGCTTACTGACTCTCCGAACTGGATGACGAGTGTGGCAGAACGATCAGGACACTCCCAGATTAGTGAACTCCAGTTCATGCGTCCAGTGTTCGGGGTGGGATCGGCACCAGCACGGCGAGCAATTCGTCAAGTTCGTGGCCGTCGGTCACCGGGTGCCGGAACGGTCTCCCGGTGGCGATCTGATAGCTGTTCCGACGACCGACCCTGGTTCTCGTGATGTAGCCGTCCGCCACGAGGTCGGCGACGATCTTCTGGGCGCCGCGCTCGGTGACTCCCACCCGGGACGCCACCTCGCGCATCCGGCATTGCGGATCCCGCGCGATCGTGACGAGAACGTGCCCGTGGTTGGTCAGGAACGTCCACCGGGCGTCGCTGCCGAGGGTGGGCCGGTTTTTCAGGTCGGGGTCCGCAGCGGTCATGTAGGGGAGACTAGTCCACCGGTGTGGGGTCAGGTAGCGGCGCGTCGATGATCAGGTTGGTGATTCGGGCGGTGCAGAGTCTGCGGCCCTGGTCGTCGCTGATCACGATCTCATGGGAGGCGATGGTGCGGCCCAGCCGGATGGCCGTGGCGACCCCGGTCACGACGCCCTCCCTGGCCGCGAGGTGGTGGGTGGCGTTGATGTCGAGGCCGACGGCGCTCCGGCCCGGCCCGGCGTGGATCACGGCCGCCCACGAGCCGAGCGCCTCGGCGAAGGCGACGGATGCCCCGCCGTGCAGCAGCCCGAACGACTGCCGGTTTCCCTCCACGGGCATCGTCGCGACGACACGTTCGGCGGACTGCTCGAGGATGGTCACGCCCATCTTCAGGTCGAGCTCGCCGAGGGTGATCTTCCAGCTGTCGTTCACGTTTCTCTTTTCCTGGTGACGGTGCTCGAGCCGGGCGAGCGAACGCTCAGTTGCGGAAAAAGCACCCTCGACGCGCGCGAAGGTGTTTTGTCCGCAAGTCAGCCCGGGCTTGGTGCCGCGAGGTCGGCGGACGCGGGCGGACCGCCGCGCGGGTTGACGCGGAGGCCGTCGAGCGCCACGGCGAGCACGTCGTCGGCGAGCTGGGCGGCATCCTCCGGGCCCTCCGGGCGGTACCACTCGGCGATCGAGTTGACCATGCCGAACAGCAGCCGGGTGACGACGCGCGGGTCGATGTCGCCGCGGAGCGAACCCTCGTCGCGCGCCTGGGTGACGAGGGTGGTGACGGCCCTGTCGAAGGCGCGCCGGCGGGACAGGGCCGAGCGCTCGACATCCGTGTTGCCGCGCACCCGAAGCAGCAGGGTCACGTACGGCAGCCGGTCGGTGAGCACCCGCACGGCCCCGCGCAACACCCGGGCGAGCCGGTCGATCGCCGGGCCGACCTGGACGCTCTCCTCGGTGAGCACACCCTCGAGGCCGTCCAGGGCCTCGGCGAGGGCGAGCTCGAGCAGCTCGTCCTTCGACGCGAAGTGGTGGTAGATCGCCGACTTGGACAGGGCGAGCCGGGTCGCGAGCACGCCCATCGAGGTGGCGTCGTAGCCGAACTCGATGAACGCCGCCACCGCCACCTCGAGGATGGCGCGCTGATCGTAGCCGGGACGGCCCCGCCGGGTCAGAGCTTGTTCAGACATCACGGAGAAGTCTCTCATGGGCGCTTCCGTCGAATTCGACGGAGATTTTCGTGTTTTGGAGCCCGGAAGCCCTGTTTTGGGGTGATTCGGCCAAAATCTCCGTCGAATTCGACGGGCAGGCGGCTGTTACCGCAGGTCGTAGACACGCTTGTGCTTGCCCGTGCTGCGCTCGAGCGTGCCCGGCTCCACGATCAGCACGCTCACGCTCGAACCGATCAGGTCCTTGATCCGGTGGATCAGCAGCGCGCTGGCGATGTCGGATGCCTCGTCGCTGGCGTGCTCGTGCCGTTCGATCCGCACGGTCAGCTCGTCCATCCGGTTCGGGCGGGTCAGCTCGATCACGAAGTGCGGCGACAGGCTCGGGATGCCGAGCACGATCTCCTCGATCTGGGTCGGGAACAGGTTCACCCCGCGCAGGATGATCATGTCGTCGTTGCGCCCCGTGATCTTCTCCATCCGGCGCATGCCCGGCCGGGCGGAACCGGGAAGCAGCCGGGTGAGGTCGCGGGTGCGGTAGCGGATGACCGGGAACGCCTCCTTGGTCAGGGAGGTGAAGACGAGCTCGCCCTGGGTGCCGTCGGGGAGCACGAGCCCGGTGTCGCCGTCGATGACCTCGGGCAGGAAGTTGTCTTCCCAGAGGTGCGGGCCGTCCTTCGTCTCGATGCACTCGTTGCCGACGCCCGGGCCCATCACCTCGCTCAGCCCGTAGATGTCGAGGGCGTCGAAGTCGAGACGGTCCTCGAGCTCCCGCCGCATCTGGTTGGTCCACGGCTCCGCGCCGAGCACGCCGGCCTTGAGGCTCGACGAGCGCGGGTCCATGCCGGCGGCGACCATGGCATCCGTGATCGTCAAAAGGTAGCTGGGGGTGGACATGATGACGTCGGGCTCGAAGTCCTGGATCATCTTGACCTGCTTGTTGGTCTGGCCTCCGGACATCGGGATCGCCGTGGCGCCGAGCGCCTCGATGCCGGCGTGCGCGCCGAGGCCGCCGGTGAAGAGTCCGTAGCCGTAGGCGTTGTGCACGCGCATGCCCGGCCGAACCCCGGAGGCGCGGAGGCTGCGGGCGACGAGGCCGGCCCACATGGCGAGGTCGTTCCTGGTGTACCCGACCACGGTGGGCAGGCCGGTGGTGCCGGACGAGGTGTGGATGCGGGCGACCTGGTCCATCGGCACGGCGAACATGCCGAACGGGTAGGAGACCCGCAGGTCGTCCTTGGTGGTGAACGGCAGCAGGTTCACGTCTTCGAGGGTGCGGATGTCGTCGGGGTGCACTCCGGCGGCGTCGAACTTGCGGGTGTACAACGGCACGTTCTGGTAGGCGAGGCGCACGGTCTTCTGCAGGCGACGCAGCTGCAGGGCCTGCAGCTCGTCGCGGGACATGCGCTCCTCCGGGTCGAGCTCATCGAGGGCGGGGGCGTGCAAGCGGGTCTTGGTCATCGTTGACATGGGGCCTCCAGGTTGAATGTGAACTAGCGAGAGGGTGCGGCGGTACCGGGCAGGGGCAGGTTGGTGGTGCGGCTTCGACCGCGGAACTCCGCGACCGGCACGTTGTGATCGTTGGTGACGCGCACGTCGTACAGTCCGGAACGCCCGCTTTTTGTGCGAAGCACTGCGGTCGCCGTGAGGGTCTGCCCCACTGCGGTCGGCTTGAGAAACGTGATGTCGGCGCCCGCCGCGAGCGTGACGTGGTGGTCGTCGTTGCAGGCGATCGCGAACGCCGTGTCGGCCAGGGCGAAGACGATGCCGCCGTGGGTCACGTCGAACCCGTTCATCATGTCGTCCCGGAGGACCATGGACACCACCGCGCGGCCCGGTTCCACCGCGCGAACGACCATTCCGAGTGCTGCCGATGCCCGGTCATTCTGCATCATGGCGCCGTTGGAGGGCGGTGAAGCATCCGTCATCTGGTTCTCCTCATTGAGTTCCGCTGGCCGCAACGCATGGTTGTGGGGGTAGTAGGGAAACCATATACTAACTGAACGATCGGTTGGTAAAAGTTCGCGAAACCAGGAGTCAATGATGACAATCCCGCCAGTTCCCTACGACATTGCCCCGAGCCCTGCCGCCGGCCTGTCACCGGAAGAGCAGCAGTTCAACGACCTGATCGCGGCCGATTCCCGGATCGAGCCGCGTGACTGGATGCCGGAGGCGTACCGCAAGACGCTCATTCGCCAGATCTCCCAGCACGCGCACTCCGAGATCATCGGCATGCAACCGGAGGGCAACTGGATCACCCGGGCGCCCAGCCTCAAGCGCAAGGCCATCCTGCTGGCGAAGGTGCAGGACGAGGCCGGCCACGGCCTCTACCTCTACTCCGCGGCGCAGACCCTCGGGATCACCCGCGACGAGATGACGGATGCCCTCATCGCCGGCAAGGCCCGCTACTCCTCGATCTTCAACTACCCGAGCCCGACCTGGGCCGACATGGGGTCGATCGGCTGGCTCGTCGACGGCGCCGCCATCTGCAACCAGGTGCCGCTCTGCCGGGCCTCCTACGGACCGTACGGGCGCGCCATGGTGCGCATCTGCAAGGAGGAGTCGTTCCACCAGCGCCAGGGCTTCGAGATCCTGCTCGAGCTGATGAACGGCACGGACGAGCAGCGGGCGATGGCCCAGGAATCGGTGAACCGCTGGTACTGGCCGGCCCTGCAGATGTTCGGCCCGCCCGACGACGACTCGCCCAACTCGGCGCAGTCGATGAAGTGGAACATCAAACGGTTCTCCAACGACGAACTGCGCCAGCGTTTCGTCGGGATGCTGGTGCCGCAGGCCGAGGTCCTCGGCGTGACGCTGCCGGATCCCGACCTGCGCTGGAACGAAGAGAAGGGTGTGTACGACATGGGCGAGATCGACTGGACCGAATTCCACGAGGTGCTCCAGGGCAGGGGGCCGGCGAACGCCCGGCGCCTGCAGCGTCGCCGCGACGCCCACGAGAACGGCCGCTGGGTGCGCGAGGCCGCGGCCGCGTACGCCCGCAAGCAGGCCCACGCTTCGACCGGAACCGCGCTGACCGAGACGGCGGTCGCCTGATGAGTGCACCCGGTGCATCCGAGAAAGAGGTCTGGCCCCTCTGGGAGGTCTTCGTGCGCTCCAGCCGTGGCATCAGCCACACCCACGTCGGTTCGCTGCACGCCCCCGACGCCACCCTCGCCGTGCGCAACGCCCGCGACCTCTACACCCGCCGCAACGAGGGTGTCTCGATCTGGGTCGTGCCCGCCGAGGCGATCACCACCAGCGACCCGGATGCGAAGGGCGCCTTCTTCGAATCGCCCGCCGGCAAGAACTACCGCCACGCCAGCTATTACTCCAAGAGCGAAGGGGTGAAACACCTGTGAGCACCCCCAGCCGCACGGATGCCGGCACCAACGCCACGAACGCCCCCGACCGGGGCCACGACCACGGCGAGAACGAGGGCCACGGCCACGTCGAGGTCGACGGCGTCGAACTCTCCGCCGAACTGGTCGAGGGTCCCTCGGTCGCCTCGCACGACGTCGCCGAATACGCGCTCTGGCTCGGCGACGACTCCCTCGTCCTCGCCCAGCAGCTGGGCTGGTGGATCTCCCGCGCCCCCGAGCTCGAGGAGGACATCGCCCTGGGCAACATCGCCCTCGACCTGATCGGCCACGCCCGCTCGCTGCTGCACTACGCCGGCGCCGAATCGAACCGTACCGAAGACGACCTCGCCTACTGGCGCACCGAACCAGAGTTCCGCTCGGCGCACCTGTTCGAGCAGCCGAACGGCGACTTCGCGCACACCATCGCCCGGCAGTTCATCGCCGCGAACTACCTGTTCGAGCTCTACAGCCGGCTGGCCGGCTCGGCCGACGCGACCCTGGCCGCGATCGCCGCGAAGGCGGTCAAGGAGGTCGACTACCACCGCGACCACGCCGCCCAGTGGGTGCTGCGCCTGGCTCTCGGCACCGAGGAATCCCGGGCCCGGATGATCACCGGGCTGGGCGACCTGTGGCCGTTCGTCGACGAACTCTTCGTCGACGAGCCGCTGATCGACCGGCTGGAGGGTGTGGCCGTGCGACCGTCCACCCTGCGCGGCCCGGCCTGGGAGGCGATGGCCCCCGTGCTGCGGGAGGCTGAGCTCGACGAGCCGCGCGGCTTCATCTCCTCCGGCGGCGGCCGCCGCGGGGACCACTCCGAGAACCTCGGCCCGCTGCTCGCCGAGATGCAGGTGCTGGCGAGGTCCCACCCCGGGGCGTCCTGGTGACCGAGGCGAGGGTGGCGCCCGGCGCATCCGTAGCCCGCCCGCGGCCGGCCGACCTGGCCTCCCAGCGGGCCTGGGACCTGGCCGCGCGGGTCTGCGACCCCGAGATCCCGGTGCTCACGATCGAAGACCTCGGCGTGCTGCGCTCGGTCACGGTCGACGGCACGCGAACGACCGTCACGCTGACCCCGACCTACAGCGGATGCCCCGCGATGGAGGCCATGCGGGACGACGTGCTCACCGTGCTGCGCGGCGCCGGCTACGACGACGTCACCGTCGAGCTCGTGCTCGCCCCCGCCTGGACCACCGACTGGATGAGCGAGGAGGGGAAGGCGAAGCTGGTGACCTACGGCATCGCCGCCCCCACCGGGCGTTCCGGTGTTCGCCCGGCCGGCGCGGTGCGCCTGCAGCTCGCAGTCAAATGCCCGCGCTGCTCCTCTCTGAACACGCGGGAACTCGCCCGCTTCGGCTCGACGTCGTGCAAGGCGCTCTATGAGTGCCGGGACTGCCTCGAACCGTTCGACTACTTCAAGGTGTTGTGACCATGGCCGCACGAAATCTCGGCAGTTCCGATTCAGCCACGACCGTCCTCGACCCGGCCCGGCTCGACCCGGCGCAAGAGGACGCACCCCTCGAGGGCGCGCCCGGCGCGCCGGCCGGCAAACGCCGCGGCCGGTTCCACACCCTCACCGTGGCGGAGGTGCGCCCGCTCACCCAGGACAGTGTCGAGGTCACCTTCGCCGTGCCGCCCGAGCTGCACGGGGAGTACGACTACGACCCCGGCCAGCACCTCGCCCTGCGCGCCACCATCGACGGGCGGGAGTTGCGGCGCAGCTATTCCATCTGCCGCCCGCGCACCGTCGGCTCGGTGAGCGTCGCGATCAAGCGCGACCTCGGCGGCGTCTTCTCGAGCTGGGCGAACACCGAGCTGCACGCCGGCGACCGGCTCGACGTGATGAGCCCCCAGGGCACCTTCACGACCGCCCTGGACACCCTCGACGACACCCACATCGTCGGCATCGCGGCCGGAAGCGGGATCACCCCGCTGATGTCGCTCGCGCACACCGTGCTCGAGCGCTCCGCGACCTCCCGGTTCACCCTCGTCTACACGAACCGCACCGCCCTGGACGTGATGTTCCTCGACGAACTCGCCGACCTCAAGGACAAGTACCCGGCCAGGCTGGCGCTGCACCACGTCCTGTCCCGCCAGACCCGCTCCTCGACCCTGCTCTCGGGTCGGATCGACGAGGAGAAGCTGCGGCTCATGCTCGCGAGCATCATCCGGCCGGCCGCCGTCGACGAGTGGTTCCTCTGCGGACCGTTCGAACTCGTGCAGCTGTGCCGCGACACCCTGGAGAGCGTCGGCGTCGCGCCGGAGCACATCCGCTTCGAACTGTTCACCACCGGCGAGCCGGCCCACGCCGGCGGTGACACCGGTCGCCCGGTGATCGTCGCGGCCGGGGACAAGACCTTCGAGATCGAGTTCACCCTCGACGGGGAGAGCGCCACGGTGACGACACCCGTCAACGCCAAGGAGAGCATCCTGAACGCCGCCCTCCGGGTGCGGCCGGACGTGCCGTTCGCCTGCGCCGGGGGAGTGTGCGGCACCTGCCGCGCCAAGCTGGTCAGCGGCGACGTGACGATGACCGAGAACTACGCCCTCGAGCCGGACGAGATCGCCCGCGGCTACGTGCTCACCTGCCAGTCGCACCCCACGACCGACAAAGTCGTCGTCGACTACGACGTCTGACCGACCATCGTTGAGAGGCCACCAGCCGTGATCGAACTGACCATCCGCGACGACGTCGCACACGTCGTCCTGAACGCCCCCGACAGGCTCAACGCGCTGGACGCGGCCGCGCTCGCCGAACTCGACGCCGCCTACGAGGCGGCGGAGACGGCCGGGGTGCGCGCCCTCGTGCTGCGCGGCGAGGGCCGGGCGTTCTGCGCCGGGCGCGACATCGCCGGCGTCGACCCGCGAAGCGACGACGTGATGGGGTTCCTCGGCGGCCTGGTCACCCCCCTGCTCAGACGGATGAGCGCCTTCCCGGCCCCCACCTTCGCGGTCGCCCACGGCGCCTGCCTCGGCGTGGGCCTCGGCCTGCTGATCGCGACGGATGTCGTCTACGTCGCCGACACGGCGAAGATCGGTTCCCCGTTCGCCAACCTCGGCGCCACGCTCGATTCGGGCGGGCACGCCCTGTTCGTGGAGCGGCTCGGCGCGCACCGAACCCTCGACCTGATCTACTCCGGCCGGCTGATGTCGGGCGCCGAGGCGGTGGCCGCCGGGCTGTTCAGCCAGGTCTTCCCGGCCGACGCGGTGCGGGCGGCGACCGAGGAGGCCGCGGCGCGGGCCGCGACCGGTGCCACCCAGGCGTTCCTGGCCAGCAAGGAGCTCGTGCGGGCGCTCCGCGACGACCGGCTCGGGCTGTGGGAGAGCGTCGCGGCGGAGAACCGCGCCCAGGCCGCACTCTGCGCCACGAACGACTACCGGGAGGGCTTCGCCGCGTTCCAGGAGAAGCGCCGGCCGGTGTTCACCGGACGGGACTGACCGCTTCCCCATCCCCGAGGTCACCCGTCGGGTGATCGAGCCCCGGCGCCGCCCGGTGGTCGAGCCTGTCGAGACCGCACCCTGCCCAGGCTCTGCGGCACTACCGCCGGACTTCAGAGCGGCCGGAGTATCTGGCATCCCCTGGCTGCTCACCATTGGTCGTGAGACACCCCGGGAGCAGTGCGATGGAGGCGGGCGAACACGCGCGGACACGTGCACGTCTCCATGCGCCACGCGTCTGGGACCAGCGGCAGGAAACACCGCCGCTCGTCACTGAGATCCGCCGGTCGGTCAGCGGCGGCGGCCCTGGAGCGCGCGGTAGGCACGCATCAGCTGGGGAACCACGAGGTAGACGGCGACGGGCACCACGACGATCGACAGCACGAACGCCCGGAGAACCGGGTTCCAGTCGGCCGCGAACGGCGCGATCGCGAAGAAGCCCAGGGTCACGAGCGGGAAGATGGCGATCCAGGTGATCATCGCCCTGACGTGCACGGACGGGGGTGCTGACGCGGGGCTGCTCTGGTTCGGCTGGGACATGGACATGGTTGTTCCTTTCGTTGGGTCATGCAGTGGTTGTGAGTTGAGAGTGGTCGTGAATCGAGCTCGGTCAGGCGGACTACCGGCCGGCGGATTGCCGGCCGCCGGATTGCCGGCCGGCGGATGCGGCGACGATGTCCTGCTGGAGCAGCCATCCGTTGATCGCGATGGCGCTGGCGCTTCCGGCGCCGGCCGCGGTGATGACCTGTGCGCTGGGCGTGACGACATTGCCCGCGGCCCAGACGCCGGGAACGCTGGTCTGGCCGGCCGCGTCGACGGCGACGAGCCCGGTGCGGGGGTCGGCCTCGCAGCCCAGGGAGCGCAGGAGATCATCGGTGGGGCGGGGGACGGGAGCGATGAACACGGCCTCGCACTCGAGGGAGTGTCCGTCATCGAGGCTGACCGCGACGGGGCCGTCAACCTCTCCGCTGAGCCGGGAGACCGTGCCGTCGACGATCCGGATGCCGAAGGCCCCCAGGTAGTGCCGCTCGGCCGGAGTCAGCTCGATGCCGTTGGTCAGGAGGGTCACCCGGTCGCTGTACCGGCGCAGGAGCCCGGCCTGCTTGAGTGACATCTCGCGGGCGGCCCCGCCGATCACGCCGATCGAACGGTCCCGCACCTCGTAGCCATGGCAGTACGGGCAGTGGTGCACCAGCGCGCCCCATCGTTCGCTCACTCCGGGGATGCCGGGGAGCTCGTCCTTCAGTCCGGTCGCCACCAGCAGGGTCCGGGTGACCTCGACCGTGCCGCCGGCCAGGGTCACGTCGAATCCGCCGTCGTCGCGGCGCTCGATTCCTCTCACCGTCGCGGGCTCGATCGTGGCGCCGGAGGCAGTCGCCTCGCGCCGCCCGACGGCCAGGAACTCCGCCGGCGCCATGCCGTCCCGGGAGAGGAAGCCGTGCATGTGGGCGGCCGGTGCGTTGCGCGGTTCGCCGGCATCGAGCAGCAGAACGCTCGCGCGGGCCCTCGCGAGCACCAGTCCGGCGCTCAGCCCCGCGGCTCCCGCGCCGATGATTATCACATCGTGGTGTGTCTTCTCGGTCATTGTCACCACCTCCGCACACAGAGTCCCACCGCCGGGGCGCGGAGTGGAAGTTTTGTTGCCGAAACAGGGAGAAGCTGATTCGATGGGCGCATGAGCACTGCGCAACGCATCGAGACCGCGCTCAGCCAGATCGCGCCCCGGCTGCGTAGAATCCGCCAGAAGAAGGACCTGACCCTGGCCGAGCTGTCGAAGGCAACCGGGATCTCCACGAGCACGCTGTCCCGCCTCGAATCGGGGCAGCGGAAGCCCAGTCTCGAACTCCTGCTGCCGATCGTGGCCGCCCTCGGGGTGCCCTTCGACGAGGTCGTCACGCCGCCGAGGATCGAAGACCCCCGCGTGCTCCAGAAGTCCACCCGCACCGACGGGCGCACCCTCACCCCGCTGTCGGTGCACCAGGGCGAGCCGCAGGCGTTCAAGATGTCCATCCCCGCGACGGATCGCGACCCTGAGCCGCGAACCCACTCCGGCTACGAGTGGATCTACGTGCTCTCCGGCCGGCTGCGGCTGGTCCTCGGGGAGCACGACATCATCATGGGAACCGGCGAAGCCGCGGAATTCGACACCCGGAACCCGCACTGGTTCGGGTCGACCGGCGCGGGGGCTGTCGAGATCCTGAGCATGTTCGGCAAGCAGGGAGAGCGCATCCACGTGCGCGCCCGACCCCCCGGCGAGGTTCGCCGGTAGCATGGTGGATTGACCACTGCGGAACGCACGAGCGTTTCGCGTACGTTACGGAGAGATCCCATGACCGCAGGAACAGTCTGGGTCCCGCCCAGCGCGCTCGCCTCGATGATCGAGGAACTCGCGCAACTGGCCACGCACCCCCGTCCCGACGCCAGCACGGTCGACCGCATCCGCGCGCTGCGAAAGACCCTTCGTCATTCCGAATCCGAGATCAAACCGGACGACGGGCTGGTCGAACCCGGGATGCGGGTCACCGCGATGCTCTCCGGCGACACCCGGGCGACCGTGTTCCTGCTCGGGGAACGCGAACTCGCTTCGCTCGATCCCGGCGTGGACATCGATGTGTATTCCCCGTCGTCACCGGTGGGCCGGGCCATCATCGGCTCCTATGTCGGGGACACCGTCACGTACGCCACCCCCTCCAACCCGAGCGTTCGGATCGAGATCCTCGCCGCCGTCCCCTACGCCGGCTGAGGCGGTCGACCGGTCGGCCGCTGCGGAGGCCTCCGGCCGGGTCTCCTCACTTCGCCATCACGGTCCCGTCCCACAAGTTCGACCCGGCTCACTGGCGTGTTGCTGCCGCTGGTGCCGGGCGCGGCGCAATATGCTGCCTGTACCTGCGGCTCGCACGCGAGTCGTGGCATCCGTTCGGGTTCCCCGCCACAATTCGGGTTTGTGGCCGACGACCCGCTCGATGAGTTGCTGTGGGGCTGCCTCGGGTGGCCGCCCCACAGCGACATTCGCCCGACCCCCACCCGCCGCCGGCACGGATCAGGCGGCGGCGAGCATCCCGGCGGCGGCCAGCGCGAGGGCAAGGCCGAGCCACTGCACGGGCGCGATGCGTTCCCGCAACACCACGGCCGCGAGCAGGATCGTGCCGGCCGGGTACATCGCGGTGAGCACGCTCATCACGCTGAGGTCCCCTGCCCGCATCCCGAGGAGCAGCAGGAAGTTGGCCGTGACGTCGACCACGCCGCAGGCCGCCGCCAGCCGGAGACCCACCAGCAGGGTCGGGCGCCGAAGCGGCAGCGCGGCCCGAGGGCCCGGGGCGCCCGCCGCCCGTGACCGGCCCGTCGCCGGCACGGCCGGCATCCGTCGTCGGCGCAGGCCGGCCAGGGCCAGCACGCCGACCAGGACGAACATGATCGTGCCGTTCACGGCGCGGTTCAGCACCAGCGGAACCAGCCCGCTGTCGTCGGGGGTCAGGTCGATCATGATCATGAACGCGCCGATCATGGCACCGGAGCCGAGCGCCATCAGCACCCCGACCGTGCTCGGCCGCACCGCACCCTTCTCCGGGACGAAGCCGACCAGCACGACCGCCACCAGGGCCAGCCCCAGGGCCCAGTAGCCGATCGGGGCGAGCCGGTCGCCTCCGGCCAGTCCGGCCGCCATCGGCACCACCGCGGACACCACCGCGGTGAGCGGGGACAGGATGCTCATCGGCCCGATCGCGAGGCAGGCGTACAGGAGCGAGATGGCGATGGCCCCGCTGACCCCGGACAGGGCGCCCCAGAACACGGCCTGCGGCGACCAGACGCCGCCGACGAACGGCAGCGCGAGGAGCAGCGCGGCCAGACCGGATGCCGCGGCGACCGCGGTCACGAGCATGGAACTCATCCGCTTCGCGGCCAGGCCGCCCAGAAAGTCGGCGCTGCCGAAGATGAGCGCCCCGATGAGGCCGAGTCCCGCGGTGAGCATGAGAAGCCCAGCCTAGCGAGCGGCGGCGGAGCCGGGGCGAGACGCCGTCCCGCCTGCCCGCCGTCCCGCCTGCCCGTCGTCCGGTGCCGGGTAGGGTGGGAGCGAACGGGCCGAGGGGGCGACGATGACCACACGGTGGGCACGGTTCGCCCGCGGCTGGATCGCCGCCCTGTTCTCGACCTTCGTCGCCGCGCTCTCACACACCCTCGGCGGCGGGTCCGGCCCGGCTCTCCTACCCGTTCTGTTGTCCGTCGCCTTCGCCGGCATCGTCTGCGTCGGACTGGCCGGCCGCACCCTCTCGCTCTGGCGGGTGAGCCTGTCCGTGCTCGCCAGCCAGCTGATCTTCCACGGCCTGTTCTCGCTCGGCGGCTCGGGTGGTGCGATGGCGACGCCCTCTGCCGCGCCGCACGACCACCGCTGGATCGCCGTCCTGGCCGACCCGGCGCTGCTCGCCGCGCCCGGTTCCGGACGCCTCGGCTCCGGCGCCATGACCGGCGCCATGGCCGGTGCCATGGCCGGTGGCCCCGCCGACGGCATCGCCATGCGGCTGGCCCACCTCGCCGCCGCCGCCGTGACGATCCTCGCCCTCCGGTTCGGTGAACGCGCGTTCTGGGGTCTCCTCGAGAACGCGCGCCCGATCATCCGTGCGCTGTTCGCGCAGCACGCCCTCACGCTGCCGCCGCGGTCGCCGCGCCGCACGGTGGCCACCGCCCGGGTCTTCACGCCCCGAGACCTGAGCGTGCTCCTCTCGACCATGCGGCATCGTGGCCCGCCGGTCTCCCTGCCCGCCTGACGCTGCCTGCCTGACGCTCCCGTCTAGTCGGCCCCGCGCGTCGGACATCGTTAAGACCAGACCGATTGCGCCACCGCGCCGAACCCTCTGCAGGCCTCGTCCTGCGTTCCCGCCGGCGCGCCCCACAGCAAGGACACCCCATGAAGTTCCAGAAAACCGCCCTCGCCGCGTCGGCCCTCGCCGCCGGCACCTTCCTCGCTCTCGTAGCCCCGCTCGCGGCCAGCGCTCACATCGACATCGACCCGTCGTCGACCGCGGCCGGCTCCCACGCGGTGCTCAGCTTTGCGCTGCCGCACGGCTGCGACGGTTCGCCGACCACGAGCATCAGCATCAGCATCCCGGAGAGCGTCGTCAGCGTCACCCCCACGGTCAACCCCGGCTGGACCGTGGCGAAGACCTCGGTCGACCTGGCCAAGCCGATCACCGACGCGGAGGGAAACACGATCAGCACCCGGATCGGCCGGGTCGTCTACACGGCCATCACCCCGATGGAAGACGGACTGCGCACCACCTTCGACCTCAGCGTGCCGCTCCCGGCCGACGCGGCCGGGCAGACCCTGGAGTTCCCGGTGCTGCAGACCTGTGCCACCGGGTCGACGGCCTGGGACCAGCACGCCGTGGAGGGCGAGGCCGAGCCGGAGCATCCGGCGCCGTCCGTCGCGGTGACGGCCGCCGTCGCAGGCGGTGAGCAGGGCCATGCGGCCGGTGCCACGGATGCCGAGGCGACGTCGGCCGCGGCCCCCGGCGACGACGTGCTCGCCCGGGTGCTCGGAGTCGGCGGGCTCGTCGTCGGGGCGATCGGCATCGTGCTGGCCGTGACCGGGCGACGCACCAAGCGGTCGGTCTAGGCTCGATCCATGCGAGGCAACAGGGAGACGCACGGCGCGGGGAACCGCCGCTGGTCGGTCAGGGTGCTCGGCGCCGCCGCCGTCGTCGCGGCACTGGTCGGGGGATCCGCCGCGCCCGCCTTCGCGCACAACTATCCGGTCGGCTCGTCGCCGTCCGAGGGCGCGGTCGTGACCGAGCAGCCGGGCACGTTCACGGTGACGACGAACGACCAGCTGCTCGACCTGCACGGCGAGGGCTCCGGGAACGCCATGGCGATCCGGGGCCCTGCCGGCGCGGCCACCCCGCTCTACTACGGCGACGGCTGCGTCACCCTGTTCGGGCCGAGCATCGAAACCAAGGCCCAGCTCGGCCAGCCGGGGGAGTACACCGTGATCTGGCAGGTCGTCTCCACCGACGGGCACGCCGTGTCGAAGGACTACACCTTCAGCTGGCAGCCGGCCGCCGGCCAGAAACTGGCCGAGGGGTCACCGGCGCTTCCCCGCTGCGGTGGCACGGCGCAGACCGGGGCGGATGCCCCTGCACCCGCTTCCGCGCCGGCCGGCCCGGGCGTCGGCGACCTGGCCTGGATCGGCGGCGCCCTGGGCGCCGTCGTCCTGGCCATCGGCGGCACCCTGCTCGTGGTCAACCGGCGCGGCCGGACGTCGGCCGCCGGCCCGGAAGCGGAAGAGGAGGAGGAGGAGTCCGTCGGAGGTCGCGGGTAGAGTTGCCGGGTGAGTTGGAACGCCGAAATACCGTGGGATCCTGACGAGTTCGAACCACCCGACGATTTCGACGCCCCGCCCCCGCCGGAGGGCTACGCCGATGCCGCGTTCGCCGGGGCATCCGGCTCGGCCGAAACGGCCTCCGGCGGGCGCCCCCCGGTAGCCGCGCCCCGGCGCGCCACCGCGAAGTTCGCCACGGCCGCGGAAGCGCTGAGCACGGTCTTCGGCTACGACTCCTTCCGCGGCGAACAGGCGCAGATCATCGACCAGGTCATCGATGGCGGCGACGCGGTCGTGCTGATGCCCACCGGCGGCGGCAAGAGCCTCTGTTACCAGATCCCGTCGCTCGTGCGGGAGGGCACCGGCATCGTCATCTCGCCGCTGATCGCCCTGATGCAGGACCAGGTCGATGCCCTGACCGCGGTCGGCGTGCGCGCCGCGTTCCTCAACTCGAGCCAGGATTCCGCTGCCCGCGGCCAGGTCGAACGCGACTATCTCGCCGGCGACCTCGACCTGCTCTACGTCGCCCCCGAGCGGCTCTCCTCCGAGGCCACCAAACGCTTCCTGGACCGCGGCACCATCGCGCTCTTCGCCATCGACGAGGCGCACTGCGTGTCGCAGTGGGGGCACGACTTCCGGCCCGACTACCTCGCCCTGTCCGAACTGGCCGACCGCTGGCCCGACGTGCCGCGGATCGCGCTCACCGCCACGGCGACGGATGCCACCCACAAGGAACTCACCACCCGTCTGCAGCTGGGCCAGGCCCGCCACTTCGTCGCGAGCTTCGACCGGCCGAACATCCAGTACCGCATCGTCGGCAAGGCCGAACCGCGCAAGCAGCTGCTCGCCTTCATCCGCGCCGAGCACCAGGGCGACGCCGGGATCGTCTACGCGCTCAGCCGCAAGACCGTGGAGCAGACCGCCGAGTTCCTGCGCCAGAACGGCGTCAACGCGCTGCCGTATCACGCGGGCCTCGACCAGGGCCTGCGTGCCCGCACCCAGTCCCGGTTCCTCCGCGAGGACGGCGTCGTCATCGTCGCCACGATCGCGTTCGGGATGGGCATCGACAAGCCCGACGTTCGCTTCGTCGCCCACATCGACCTGCCCAAGTCGGTCGAGGGCTACTACCAGGAGACCGGCCGCGCCGGCCGCGACGGCCTGCCGTCGACCGGTTGGCTCGCCTACGGACTGCAAGACGTCGTGCAGCAGCGCCGCATGATCGACGAGTCGCCCGGCGACCTCGCGCACCGGCGCAAGTTGTCCGCGCACCTCGACGCCATGCTCGCGCTCTGCGAGACCGTGAGCTGCCGTCGGGTGAACCTGCTGCGCTACTTCGGCCAGCCGAGCGAACCCTGCGGCAACTGCGACACCTGCCTCGAGCCCCCCGTCGGCTGGGACGGCACCGTGGCCGCGCAGAAGCTGCTCTCCACCGTCGTGCGCCTCCTGCGCGAGCGCAACCAGCGCTTCGGCGCCGGCCAGCTGATCGACATCCTCCGCGGCAAGGTGACCCCGCGCACCACCCAGCACGGCCACGACCAGCTGGCCACCTGGGGTATCGGCGCCGACCTCAGCGACCAGCAGTGGCGCGGGGTCGTGCGCCAGCTCCTGGCCCAGGGATTCCTCGCCACCTCCGGAGAATACGGCACGCTCGTGCTCACGGATGCCGCCGCCGAGGTGCTCGCCGGGCGCCGAACCGTCGAACTGCGCACCGAACCCGAACGGGCCGCCCGCCCGGCGGCCGGCGCGCGGAAGAGCGCGGCGAAGGCCGCCGCCGCCGACCTCAGCCCCGAGCAGGAAACCCTGTTCGAGGCGCTCCGCACCTGGCGCTCCGTGCAATCCAAGGAGCAGGGGGTGCCCGCGTACATCATCTTCGGCGATGCGACCCTGCTCGCGATCGCCGCGACCCGGCCGACCAGCCTGGCCGACCTCGACGGCATCTCCGGGGTCGGCGCCAAGAAGCTCGACTCCTACGGGGCAGCGATCCTCGAGGTCGTCACGGCCGGCGCCTAGCCGATGGGCGCCGAGCCGACAGGCAGCAAGCCGATGGGCGCCGGGCCGATGGGCGCCGGGCCGATGGGCGCCGGGCCGATGGGCGCCGGGCCGATGGGCGCCGGGCCGATGGACTGGCCTGCCTACTACGACGCCCAGGCCGGCCGGTCCGCCCGGTCGGTGCTGGTCGAGGCACTTCGGCGTCGGGGGGACACCCCGGCCGGTGCCGCGATCGACCTGGGTTGCGGCGAGGGCACGGAGACCCGGCACCTGCTCCGGGCCGGCTGGCGCGTCCTGGCGTTCGACGCCGACCCCGGCGCGAAGGACCTCGTGCAGCGGGGCCTGCACCCCGCGGAGCTGGGCCGGCTGGCCTTCGGCCAGGCCCGGTTCGAGGACCTGCCCGAGCTCCCTCCCGCCGACCTCGTCTACGCGGGCTTCGCCCTGCCGTTCTGCGACCCGGCCGCGTTCCCCGGGCTCTGGGCGGACATCCGTGCCGCGTTGAAACCGGGGGCCTGGTTCGCCGGTGAGCTGTTCGGGCCGCACGACGACTGGGCCGGCCGGGCCGAAATGAACTTCCACGACCGGGCCGAGGTCGAGTCGCTGCTCGCCGGCCTGGAGATCCACAGCCTCGTCGAGGACGACCGCCCGGGCCAGTCGGCGATGGGTCCCAGGCACTGGCACGTCTTCCACATCATCGCCCGCAACCCGTCGTAACCCGTCCGCCGCACACATTCCCGCCGCCCCGCCCCTCGCCCCCCGTCAAATTCGACGGAGATTTTGAGGATTCGGCGGTTTTTTGGGGTCTGCAGCCGCATTTTCGGGAATATCTCCGTCGAATTCGACGGGGAAGAGGGCCCTGGCGGTCACAGCCGAGCACGGCCGTTTGTGGATTAGCCCGACTCCAAGCGTGATACGGCTGTGGATTCCTACAATACGTATGCCGGGGCCAGCACGCTTTGTTGTAGCCCCGTCACGCACTATTTCCGTGTGCCCGGTCCTCGACCTAGCGTGTAATAAAATTCCGCGCGAAGACGAAGGACCAATGATGGTTGACACTGCCCAGCGCTACACCGCCCTCAACACGACCGGAACCCCGGCCACTCCGGCCGTCGACACCGGCCCGGTCACGGTGGCCGGTCACCCCGGCGCCCCGACCGTGAACATCGCCGCACTGAACCGCCAGCTGCTCGGCACCTGGGCCGATGTGCGGGTGCTCGCCCGCGAACTCACCGCCCGCGCCGACCTGCACCGGATCGAGGGCCAGTCGATGACCGAGCACCGTGACCGCGTGCTCGCCCAGTTGAAGATCCTCGCCGCCAACGGTCACGTGCACCGCGCGTTCCCGAAGGACCTGGGCGGCTCGGACGACCACGGCGGAAACATCGCCGGCTTCGAGGAACTCGTCACCGCCGACCCGAGCCTGCAGATCAAGGCCGGCGTGCAATGGGGCCTGTTCGGTGCGGCGGTGCTGCACCTCGGCACCAAGAAGCACCACGACGCCTATCTCCCCGGCATCATGACGCTCGAGACCCCCGGCGTCTTCGCGATGACCGAGACCGGCCACGGGTCGGATGTCGCCAGCATCGGCACGACCGCGACGTATGACCCCTCAACCCGGGAATTCGTCATCCACACCCCGTTCCGCGCGGCGTGGAAGGACTACCTCGGCAACGCCGCCAGGGACGGCGTCGCCGCCGTGCTGTTCGCGCAGCTGATCACCCAGGGGGTGAACCACGGCGTGCACGCGTTCTGGCTGCCGCTCCGCGACGAGACCGGGGCGTTCCTGCCCGGAATCGGGGGCGAGGACGACGGCCTCAAGGGCGGGCTCAACGGCATCGACAACGGCCGGCTGCACTTCGACCAGGTGCGCATCCCCCGGGAGAACCTGCTCAACCGCTACGGCGACGTCGCCGTGGACGGCAAGTACAGCAGCGCGATCGCGAGCCCGGGGCGTCGCTTCTTCACCATGCTCGGCACCCTCGTGCAGGGGCGCGTCTCGCTCGACGGCGCCGCCACCCAGGCCTCGGCGATGGCCCTGACCATCGCGATCACCTACGGCAGCCAGCGACGCCAGTTCACCGCCGGCAGCGACACCGACGAAGAGGTCATCCTCGACTACCAGCGCCACCAGCGCCGCCTGCTGCCCCGCCTGGCCACGACCTATGCGCAGACCTTCGCGCACGACCAGTTCCTGGTCAAGTTCGACCAGGTCTTCAGCGGCACGGCCGACACCGACTCCGACCGCCAGGACCTGGAAACCCTGGCAGCCGCCCTCAAGCCGTTGTCGACCTGGCATGCCCTCGACACCCTCCAGGAGGCCCGCGAGGCCTGCGGCGGGGCCGGTTTCCTGGCCGAGAACCGTCTCGTCGGGCTGCGGGCCGACCTCGACGTCTACGCCACCTTCGAGGGCGACAACAACGTGCTGCTGCAGCTCGTCGCCAAGCGCCTGCTCACCGACTACAGCCGCAAGTTCGCCCATGCCGGCACCGGTGTGCTCGCCCGCTACGTCGTGGCCCAGGCCGCGGACCGCGCCTACCACGGCACCGGACTCCGCACGCTGGCGCAGGCCGTCTCCGACTTCGGTTCGACCGCCCGCTCGGTCGGCGCCCTCCGGGAGACCAATGTGCAGCGGGAGCTGCTCACCGACCGGGTCGAGACCATGATCGGCGAGATCGCCGGCAAGTTGCGCCCGGCCGCGAAGCTCCCGGCGAAGGAAGCCGCCGCTCTCTTCAACTCGTACCAGGACGCCCTGATCGAGGCCGCCCGTTCGCACGGCGAGCTGCTGCAGTGGGAGGCGTTCACCCAGGCCGTGGAGGCCACCGAAGACGAGGGCAACCGGCAGGTGCTCACCTGGCTGCGCGACCTCTTCGGACTCGGCCTGGTCGAGAAGCACCTGGCCTGGTACCTGATCAACGGCCGGCTCTCGGCGCAGCGCGCCCAGTCGGTGACGGCCTACATCGACCGGATCATCGCGCGGCTGCGTCCGCACGCGATCGACCTCGTCGACGCGTTCGGCTACAGCCAGGACCACCTCCGGTCGAGCATCGCCAGCGGCGCCGAGAAGGACCGGCAGGACGAGGCCCGCGACTACTACCGCACCCTGCGGGCGTCCGGGCAGGCCCCCGCCCCCGAGAAGGCGGCGAAGAAGAAGTAGTAGCAGGTCGTACCCAGGTACGAGGCCGGGCGGCCCAGGTGGGGCCGCCCGGCCGATGCGCGCCGCATCCGTCGCCCGTAGCGTCGTTGGTAGCCGTTGTCAGATACGCGACAACGGCCCCGCGACGAAAACGAGGAGACGGATGATCCAGGCACAGTCCCTGACCAAACGCTACGGAAGCAAGACGGCGGTCGACGCGGTCGACTTCACCGTGCAGCCCGGCAAGGTGACCGGCCTGCTGGGCCCGAACGGAGCCGGCAAAAGCACCACCATGCGCATGATCGTGGGGCTGGACCGGCCGAGCGCCGGTTCGGTCACCGTGAACGGCAAGCACTACCGCGAACACGCGGCGCCGCTCCGCGAGGTGGGCGTGCTGCTCGACGCCAAGGCCGTGCACACCGGCCGTTCGGCCCGCAACCACCTGCTGGCCCTGGCCGCCACCCACGGCATCCCCGCCGGCCGGGTGGACGAGGTGATCGAACTCACCGGGCTCGGCTCCGTCGCCCGCAAGCGGGTCGGCGGCTTCTCCCTCGGCATGGGGCAGCGCCTCGGCATCGCCGCGGCCCTGCTCGGCGACCCCGCCGTGCTCATCCTCGACGAGCCGGTCAACGGCCTCGACCCGGAGGGCGTCCAGTGGGTGCGTCGCCTGATGCGCCACCTCGCCGCGGAGGGGCGCACCGTGCTCCTCTCCTCGCACCTGATGAGCGAAATGGCGCTCACCGCCGACCACTTGATCATGCTCGGCCGGGGACGCGTGATAGCGGATGCCCCGGTCGCCGACATCATCGGCGGCGCCGGGAGCAACACGGTGCGGGTGCGCAGCCCGCAGGCCACCCGCCTGGCCACCCTGCTCGCCCAGCCTGACGTGACCGTCACGGCCGGCGAGCAGGACACGCTCGACGTGACCGGCATCTCCGCCGTGGAGATCGGCGAACAGGCCGCCGCCGCGGGGATCGTGCTGCACGAGCTCACCAGCATCGGCGCGTCGCTCGAGGACGCCTACATGGCCCTCACCCAAAACGAGGTGGAGTACCGCACGGGCGGCTCCGCGGAACTGCAGGAGGCAGCACGATGACCACGACCACACTGCCCACCGCCCCCGAGGCCGCTCCGAACGCGACACCGTCCGGCCCGGGGAAGGACGCGGCGGCCATCCGGCTGAGCGCGGCAGGCCTCATCCGTTCGGAGTGGATCAAACTGCGCAGCGTGCGTTCGACCGTCTGGTCGTACGCGCTGCTCGTGGTGTTCTCCCTCGGACTGGCCGCGATCATGTCCGCCTCGCTGGACCTGCAGGGCGCCGACGTCTCGATGGTGCCGGCCGCGAACCAGGCCACCTTCGTGGCCCAGTCCTCGACCTTCGGGGTGTTCTTCGGGCAGCTGATCGTCGCCGTCCTCGGCGTGCTGACCATCAGCGGCGAATACTCCACCGGCATGATCCGGTCCACCCTGGCCGCCGTGCCGAACCGGCTGCCTGCCCTCTGGGCGAAGGCCGCCGTGCTGTTCGTGACCACCTTCCTGGTCGGCCTGGTCAGCACCGTCGGGTCCTACCTGGTCTCCTCGGCCGTGCTCTCCGGCAAGGGGTTGCACGCCGGCCTGTTCGATCCGGCCGTGCTCTTCCCGGTGCTCGGCGGGGCCCTCTACCTGGGCCTGATCGCGGTCTTCGCCCTCGGAATCGGAACGATCGTGCGCAGCGGCGCCGGCGGCATCGCCGTCGTCCTCGGCATTGTGCTGCTCGTGCCGATCGTGCTGCAGATGATCCCCGCCGCGTGGGCGACCTCGCTGCTGCCCTACCTGGTCTCCAACGCCGGCATCAACATGTTCGGGCTGATGTCGTTCAGCCAGGTGCCGATCGAATGGTGGGTCGACCTGCTCGTCGTTCTCGGCTGGCTCGCGGCCGGCCTGGTCGGCGCAGCGGTGCTGCTGAAGCGGCGGGACGCGTAGAGTCCACAGAATGACCAACGCGCAGCTCACCCCCGGGCGGCCTTCCCGGCCTCCCGGGGGTGACCTGCGCCTGCCGACACCGCCCGGTGTCGCCCGGCGGTTCTGGGCGCGGCATCCGTGGCTGACCGATTCGCTCGTCGCCGCCGGGTATTTCGTGCCGATGACGATCACCGTGCTGATCGACCTGGCGGCGCCCGGCGGCCCGGCCCGGCCGTCCGCGGTCGTCGTGACCGCCGTCGTGACCGCCCTGCTCACCGCCGCGCTGCTCTTCCGCCGGCACGCCCCGCTGCTCGTGCTCGGGGTCACCTGCGCCGGGCTGCTCGCCTCCTTCCCGAGCCAGGGGCAGGGCGACACGGTGCCCGTTCTGATCGCGCTCTACGCGGTCGCGGTCTACCGCGGCGTGCGGAGCGCCTGGCTCGGGCTGATCGCCGGCGTCGGTGTCGCGGCGCTCGGCGCGTACCTGGCCGACGGCGCGACCTACGCGGCCTGGCCCAGCGTGGCCGGCCAGTACGCCATCCTCATGCTCGCGGCCACTCTCCTCGGCGTCACGATCGGCGATCGCAAACGCTACGTCGCCGCCCTGGTCGACCTGGCCGCCCAGCTGGCCAGGGAGCGCGACCAGCAGGCCCAGCTCGCCCGGGTCACCGAACGGGGGCGGATCGCCAGGGAGATGCACGACATCGTCGCGCACAGCCTCTCGGTCATGGTGGCGCTCGCCGACGGCGCCGACGCACTGCTGGACAAGGACCCGGAACGGTCCAGGACCGCGCTGCGCGAGGTCGCCGCCACCGGCCGGAGTTCGATGACCGAAATGCGCCGGCTGCTCGGGGTGCTGGCCGAAGACCCGCCCGGTCCGGCAGGCCTGGCCGACCCGGCCGACCGGGCCGACCCGGCGGATCACGACGGCCGTGACGGTCCAGACCAGGCCGACCCGGCGTCAGCGGATGCGCCCCTGAACCCCCAGCCGGGAGCCGACCAGCTGGTCGACCTGGTCGACTCCTTCCGTCCTGCGGGGCTCCCGGCCCGGCTCGAACTCAGCGGCCGGATCCCGGCGAACCCGGGCCTGCAGCTCACGATCTACCGGATCGTGCAGGAGTCCCTGACGAACGCGCTGCGCTACGCGGCCGCGGCCACGCTCGTCTCGGTGCGCGTGGCGTCGACGCCCGGCCGGGTCGAGGTCGTCGTCGCCGACAACGGCCGGCGCCGGGTCGAGGGCCCGGCCCAGCCGCCCGGGCGCGGCCTCATCGGGCTGCGCGAACGCGCCGCGCTCTACGGCGGCACGCTGGAGGCCGGGGCGATCCCCGGCGGCGGCGGGTGGCAGGTGCGGGCCGTGATGGACGTGGACGAACCGGAGGCAGCCGAATGACCCAGGCCCGAACGACCCCGACCGGAATGACGCAGACCCGGATCATGCTGGTCGACGACCAGGCCCTGCTCCGCACCGGCTTCCGAATGGTGCTCGAGGCCGAGGACGACTTCACCGTCGTGGCCGAGGCAGGCAGCGGCGCGGAGGCGATCACGCTCGCCGCGAGCGTGCTGCCCGACGTCATCCTGATGGACGTGCGGATGCCCGGGATCGACGGCATCGAGGCCACCCGGCAGATCAGCGCGGCCCACCCCGACAGCAGGATCATCATCCTCACCACCTTCGACCTCGACGAGTACGCCTTCGGCGGGCTGCGCGCCGGAGCCCGGGGGTTCCTCCTCAAGGACGCGCAGCCGAGCGAGCTGACGGCGGCGATCCGCGCGGTCGCCTCCGGCGACGCGTCGGTCTCCTCCCGGGTGACCCGGCGCATGCTCGAGCTGTTCGGGTCGAAGCTGCCGGCCGCGGACGACGACGACGCCTCCCGACTCGGCGCGCTCACCGAGCGGGAACGGGAGGTGTTCCTCGCGATCGCGGAGGGCCTGTCGAACCCCGAGCTGGCCGAACGGTTCTTCCTCTCCGAATCCACCGTGAAGACCCATGTCGGGCGCATCCTGGCGAAACTGGGGTTGCGCGATCGGGTGCACGTCGTCATCCTCGCCTACCGGCTTGGCCTCGTCGGCCGCTGACACCGCGCCCGGTTGCGCACGGCGCGGCCGCGCCGGCGGGCGCGGGCTGCCGATCCGGGCGCGGCGACGGATGCCGCGGCGGAGTAGCCGGTGGCATCCGCGGTTTCGCTCCGGCCCGGTGCGGCCAATAGGCTCAAGGAATGCGCACCTTCTATCCAGAGATCGAACCCTACGAAACCGGAATGCTCGAGGTCGGTGACGGACAGTCCATCTACTGGGAGGCATCCGGCAACCCCGACGGCAAGCCGGCGGTCTACCTGCACGGGGGACCCGGCGGCGGCTCGAGCCCGAAGCAGCGTCGGGTGTTCGACCCTGAGAAGTACCGCATCGTGCTGTTCGACCAGCGCGGCTGCGGCCGGAGCACCCCGCACGCGAGCGAAGCGGATGCCGACCTCGCCACGAACACGACCTGGCACCTCGTCGCCGACATCGAGAAACTGCGCGAGCACCTCGGCATCGACCGGTGGCTGGTCTGCGGCGGGTCCTGGGGCAGCTCGCTCGCCCTCGCCTACGCCGAGACCCACCCCGACCGGGTCACCGAACTCGTGCTGCGCGGGATCTTCACCCTGCGGCCGGTCGAACTCGACTGGTTCTACGAGGGCGGCGCCGCCGCGATCTACCCTGACCTCTGGGAAGACTTCATCGCGCCGGTGCCGGTCGACGAGCGCGGCCGCCTGATCGAGGCCTACGGCCGGCTGCTGCACGACCCCGACCAGGCGGTGCGGGAACGGGCCGGGGTCGCCTGGTCGACCTGGGAGTCGTCGACGATCACCCTGCTCCAGCAGCCCGAGACGATCGCCCGGTTCACCGAACCGTCCTTCGCCGTCGCGTTCGCCCGGATCGAGAACCACTACTTCACCAACCGGGGCTGGTTCGAGCCGAACCAGCTGATTCGCGACGCCGACCGGCTCAAAGACATCCCCGGCGTGATCGTGCAGGGCCGCTATGACATGTGCACTCCGGCCTTCACCGCCTGGGAGCTGCACCAGGCCTGGCCGGAGGCGGACTTCCGCCTGATCCCCGACGCCGGCCACTCGTTCGACGAGCCCGGAAACCTGGACGCGATCATTGAGGCGACGGACCGCTTCGCGCTGTAACTTTTTACTCATGACGTTCAACGACAACGCGAACATCGGCGGCGGCCGGGTCAGCAAACGGGGCCGGAACACGGGGATCGCCGTGGGCGGCGGCGGGCTGGGCGTGATCGCCCTGTTCCTGCTGTCGCAGTTCCTCGGCGTCGACCTGACCGGCCTCGCCGGTGGTGAGCCGGCCGCCGAGCCGGGAAGCGTCTCCAACCTCGCCGAGTGCACGACCGGCGCGCAGGCGAACGCCGACGTGGAATGCCGGATGAAGGGTGCCGCGGCCTCGCTCGACGCCTACTGGGCGCAGGAGCTGCCCCGGCTCGGCGTCGCCTACCAGCAGCCGCAGCCGGTCGCGCTGTTCACCGGCAGCACCGGCACCGGCTGTGGCGCAGCATCCGCCGCCACCGGCCCGTTCTACTGCCCGCCGGATGCGACCATCTACCTCGACACCGCATTCTTCGACGACCTGCGCACCCGGTTCGGCTCCTCCGGCGGGCCGCTCGCCGAGATGTACGTGGTCGCCCACGAGTGGGGCCACCACGTGCAGAACCTGACCGGCGTGCTGGCCCAGTCGCAGGACGGCCAGACCGGCGCTGCCTCCAATTCGGTGCGGGTCGAGTTGCAGGCGGACTGCTTCGCCGGCGCCTGGACCGGCGCGGCCACGACGAACACGGACGACAACGGGGTGACCTTCCTCAAGCCGATCACCCAGGCGCAGCTGAGGGATGCCCTGAGCGCGGCCTCTGCGGTCGGCGACGACCGGATCCAGGCCGCGACGCAGGGCCAGGTGAACCCCGAGGGCTGGACCCACGGCTCAAGCGAACAGCGCCAGCGCTGGTTCAGCACCGGCCTGGAACAGGGCGCCGGCGCCTGCGACACCTTCGCCCCCGGCGACGCCGAACTCTAGGCCCCCCATTTAGCCCCCGAATGGGGGTGTGTGGGTATCCCGGACCTATGGCATTGTCTGTGTTGTGAGCGGAACTCAACTTCCCGTCGGCACTTACCCTCCTTCGGTTTCCGCGAACACCTGCTGGATCGGCATCCACTTCGCCTAGCTACCCCGACGGAGTCCAGCAACGGCGGTCGTTACCCGAACGGCCACAGCCACCCGGGATGCCTGGGAGTACGTGTGTCGACCTTGAAAAGTGGATTCTTCCACGAAACGCTGGCGCCCCGAACGCCGGTGAAACGACTGACATCTTTCACCGCGAGTGCATTCCTGATGGCTGTGGTGCTCGTCGCCGTCGTCTTCACGGGTTCCGCCCCGGCGACGGCCGCAACCGGATGCGGCGTCGCCGCCAATCCGATCGTCTGCGAGAACGCGCTCCCGGGGACCAGCCCCACCGTCTGGGACATCAACGATTCGGGCGATGCCACGATCCAGGGATTCTCAACCGACATCAGCGTCAACGTCGGCACGACGGTCGGTTTCAAGGTGCTCACCGGTGCGCGGGCCTACACGGTCGACATCTATCGGACCGGCTGGTACCAGGGCCTCGGTGCGCGCAAGGTTGCCAGCGTCACCCCTTCGGCTGCTCTGCCCCAGACGCAACCGGCGTGCCTGAGCGACGCGTCGACGGGCCTGTACGATTGCGGCAACTGGGCGGTCTCAGCCTCCTGGCCGGTACCGGCTGACGCCGTCTCCGGAGTCTACTTCGCGTTGCTCACCCGCACCGACACCGGCGGCCAGAGTCACATCACCTTCATCGTGCGCAACGAGGCCAGCCGTTCGGCGGTGCTCTTCCAGACCTCGGATTCGACCTGGCAGGCCTACAACAACTACGGCGGCTCCAGCCTGTACCAGGGTGGGCCGGTCGGTCGCGCCTACAAGGTGAGCTACAACCGTCCCTTCACCACCCGTGGTGTCAGCGGTGGCCGGGACTTCTACTTCAGCGGTGAATACCCTCTGGTGCGGTTTCTGGAGAAGAACGGCTACGACGTCTCGTACTTCAGCAACGTGGACACGGACCGATTCGGCTCTGCCCTGCTGAACCACAAGGTATTCCTCTCGGTCGGGCACGATGAGTACTGGTCCGGTGCTCAGCGGGCCAACATCGAGGCCGCGCGAGATGCGGGGGTGAACCTGCAGTTCCTCTCCGGCAACGAGGCCTATTGGCGCACGCGCTTTGAGCCCTCGGTTGCGGGCGCCACGCCGTACCGCACGCTCGTCACCTACAAGGAGACCAAGGACAGCGCCAAGATCGACCCGTCGCCTCAATGGACGGGAACCTGGCGGGACCCTCGCTTCGCGTCGCAGGCGAACGGGGCCGGCCTGCCCGAAAACGCGGTGTCCGGCACGCTGTACCAGTCGAACTTCTCCGACCTTCCGGTGACGGTGTCGGCGGCAGAGGGCAAGAATCGACTGTGGCGGAACACCAGTCTGACCAGTCTCGCCCCTGGGACGACCGCGGCGCTCGCCCCGCACACCATCGGCTACGAATCCAACGAAGACCTCGACAACGGATTCCGGCCCGCCGGCCAGATCCGGCTGTCGACCACCACCGGTGCCGTACCCGAATATTTGCAGGACTTCGGTAACACCGTCGCCGCAGGAACGACCACGCACCACCTGACGATGTACCGCGCGGCCAGCGGTGCACTCGTGTTCTCGGCCGGGAGCATCCAGTGGTCCTGGGGCCTCGACCAGACCCACGACGGTGCAGGCGCGGCCGCGGATCTGCGGATGCAACAGGCACAGGTCAACCTCCTCGCGGACATGGGCGCCCAGCCCGCCACGCTCTCCAACGCACTCATCGCGGCAACCGCAACCACGGACACGACAGCACCCACGGTCACCGTGACCTCGCCGGCGTCGGGATCATCGGTGGCCAACGGGACATCCGTCACCCTCAACGGCACGGCCGCCGATGTCGGCGGCGTCGTCGCCGGCGTCGAGGTTTCCACCGACGCAGGTGCCAGTTGGCACCCGGCGACCGGCACCACCACGTGGTCCTACACCTACCTCCAGCGCGGTGTCGGTGCGCAGAGCATCCGGGTGCGCGCGATTGACGACAGCCTGAACCGACCGGCCACTCCGACGCTCGTCGCGATCACGAGTACCGGACCGTACTCCGTCTTCGGAGCCCAGGTTCCCTCCCTGCCGGATTCCGGCGACACGTCGGCCGTCGAGCTGGGGCTGCGCTTCACGCCGACCCAGAACGGCTACATCACCGGGGTGCGCTTCTACAAGAGCCTGGCGAACACCGGAACCCACACGGGGTCCCTGTGGAGTTCGACCGGCGTGCGCCTGGCAACGGTGACGTTCGGGAACGAGAGTGCCTCCGGGTGGCAGAGCGCGACCTTCACGTCCGCGGTGCAGGTGACGACCGGAACCAGCTATACGGTGTCCTACTCGGCGCCGAAGGGCCGTTATGCGGCAGCGTCGTACTACTGGTCCTACCGCGGAGTCACCAGTGCGCCCCTCGGCGTCGCCGGCGGCTTCGGCGCCGCGCCCGCGGGCGTGTACAGCACGAACGGGTCATTCCCCGTCGACAGTTACCGGCAGGGCAATTACTTCGTCGATGCCATCTTCGACGCCACCGACAATTCACCGCTGGTGGCCACCGGACAGTCGCCCTTGCCCGGCTCATCGAGTGTGCCGATGGGCACGACCATCAGCGCCGTGTTGTCCAAGGAGTCCGACCCGGCTTCGATCAGCTTCAAGCTCGTCGATCAGCTGGGTGCAACCGTGGCCGGCAGCAGCGGCTACACCGCCGCCACCAGAACGGCCACGTTCACGCCGTCGACTGCCCTGAACGGATTCGTCACGTATTCCGTCACCCTGACCGCCAAGGACACCGCGGGGCTGTCATTGTCATCCGGCGGAACCTGGACGTTCACGACCGTGCGACCACCTGCGGCCGACGGACTCTGCCCGTGCAGTATCTTCACCGACGCCACGGTGCCGACCATCCTGCAGGTTTCCGACAACGCGATGCTGACGTTGGGCGTTCGTTTCTCGAGCACCGCCGCTGGAACCATCTCAGGCGTTCGGTTCTACAAGAGCGCCGGCAACACCGGCACCCACATCGGGACGCTTTGGACGTCCACGGGCACCCAGCTGGCTACGGCCACGTTCACCGGCGAGAGTACCTCCGGCTGGCAGACCGTGAACTTCGGCACCCCGGTGACGATCACCCCGAACACCGAGTACATCGCGTCCTACCGTGCACCCCTCGGAACGTATTCGGCATCGCCGGGGGTCTTCAGCGGGTCGGGCATCACCAAGAGCCCGCTCGTCGCCGGCCCCAACGCCGGTTCGTACGTCTACGCGGATGCCTTCCCATCCTCGCGGTCATCGACCAGCTACCTCGTCGACGTCATCTTCAATCGTGCCCCCGACCCGATCACTGTCGTCAGCCTGACTCCCGCGAACGGTGCGACGGGCGTCGCCCCCGCGTCTGCCATCGCCGCCCGACTGTCCACGGCCGTCAAGACCGGGTTCTCTCTGACCGCGAACAGAGCGGGCACGCCCATCGCCGGGTCGACCGCGCTATCCGGCGACGGCATGACGATCACCCTCACGCCGGCGCAGCCCCTGCCCGACGGTGCCACCGTGAACGTGAGCCTGAGCAACGTGACCTCGACCCAGGGGATCGCGCTCGCCACTCAGACCTGGTCGTTCACCGTTGCTGCGGCCGGTGGGCAAGCGACCACATACAGTCTGTTCGGCAGTGATGTCCCCACCTCTCTCTCGGCCTCCGGCGACACCTCCGCGGTGGAACTGGGTGTCTCCATCACTCCGTCACAGGACGGCACAGTGTCCGCGATCCGGTTCTTCAAGGGGGCCGGCAACGACGGCACTCACACCGGGTCCATCTGGTCCTCGGCGGGCGTGCGACTGGCGTCGGTGACCTTCGCCAATGAAACAGCCAGCGGATGGCAGACCGCGCAGCTCAGCACCCCGCTCGCCCTGTCAGCCGGACAGAGCTACATCGTGTCCTATCTGGCTCCGCAGGGACGATACTCCTCCACTCCGGCGTACTTCAGCCAGGCCAAGACCAGCGGGCCGCTTACGGCGCCGGTGAGCGGCAATGGGCGCTACCTGTACGGCGCCGCCGGAGGGTTCCCCACCTATTCCTGGAACGCCACCAACTACTTCGTCGATCTGGTGTTCGCGGTGACCCCGCCGCCCCCGCCGCCGACACCCGTCCCCGGCGTGTCGATCTTCTCGTCGACGAGCACGCCGACGAACCTTTCCTGGGCAGACCCGGGGTCGGTTCAGCTGGGCGTGCGGTTCATGGCGTCGACCACCGGAACCATCACCGGCATCCGCTACTACCGAGGTCCGACCGACACGGGCGCCCACCAGGGTGCTCTGTGGTCCCCGACCGGTGCAGTTCTGGCAACGGGCACCTTCGCCCCGGCGACGGCGAGCGGATGGCAGGACCTCTACTTTGCGACTCCCGTCGCCATCCAGGCCGGCGTCGAGTACCGCGCAAGCTACTACGCCAACTCGGGTTCCTACGCTATCGACCTGAATGGGCTTGCGGCGTCGGTCGCGAACGGGTCGCTCTCCACCGTCGCGACTGGGGGCGCCTACAGCTACTCGACCGGCTTCCCGGATCGGGTCGCCAGCCACAACTACTGGGTCGACGTGCACTTCGTCCCCACGCCGTAGCGAACCAGTCAGGCACGATCGAGACTCCACAACCACCGGCAGCACACAATCCGATTGGGGGCAAGGATGAATACCAAGCTGAGAATCGCCGTCATCGGAGCGGGGTACTGGGGGCCGAACTTGGCCCGGAACTTCCGCAACAGCCCGGACTGGGACCTGGTGGCGGTCTGCGATCTCGACCACGATCGAGCCGAGAAACTGGCCGACACGGTCGGCGGGGTTCGCGCGGTGACTTCACTCAGCGAATTGTTCGCCTCCGAAGACGTCGACGCGGTCGCCATCGCGACTCCGGCGCGCACCCACCACGGCATCACCCGCGCCGCCCTCAGCGCGGGCAAGCATGTGATGGTCGAGAAGCCACTCGCGGACACCGGTGCTCGTGGGCGTGACATGGTTCGCGCCGCCGCGGAGCGCGGCCTGGTCCTGATGACAGATCACACCTACTGCTACACGCCGGCCGTCCTGAAGATTCAAGAGCTGATCGCGCAGGGTGCCCTCGGCGACATTCTGTTCATCGACTCGGTGCGCATCAACCTCGGCCTCATCCAACCCGATGTCGACGTGTTCTGGGATCTCGCACCCCACGACCTCTCCATCATCGACTTCATCCTGCCCGGGGGGCTGCGACCGCTCAGCGTCTCGGCCAACGGTGCGGATCCTCTGGGGTCCGGAAAGTCCTGCATCGGCTACCTCGTTCTGCCGCTTCCCAACGGCGCAATGGCCCATGTGCACGTCAACTGGCTGAGTCCGACGAAGATCCGCCAGATGATCGTCGGTGGGACCAAACGGACCCTGGTCTGGGACGACCTCAACCCGCAGCAACGACTCAGCGTCTATGACCGCGGCGTCGACCTGGAACTGCAGGCACTGGACGGCGCCGAGCGTCAGGCCGCGACGATCTCCTATCGGCTTGGCGACACCTGGTCGCCCGCGTTGCCAGAGCGTGAGGCTCTCGGGGCAATGGCGACGGAGTTTGCGGAGAGCATCCGAGAGGGGCGTCCACCTCGCACCGACGGCGAGGCGGGGCTGCGTGTACTGTCCGTCCTGGAAGCGGCAAGTGGGAGTCTGGCGGCCAACGGGGCCGCGATAGCACTGAATGAAGACCGCGTGTCGGTCGGGGAGTTCTGATGACAACACTCAATGGGGCACGGGTCCTGGTGACCGGCGGCGCGGGAACGATCGGATCGACCATCGTCGACCAACTTCTCGATGCCGGCGTCGCGCACGTGACCGTTCTGGACAATCTCGTCCGGGGGCGGGAGGCGAATCTCGCCGATGCCTTCGAGACCGGACGGGTGCAGCTCGTCAGGGGCGACATCCGAGATCGGGAGGTCGTGGGCAGGGTCACCCGGGGGATGGACGTCGTCTTCCATCAGGCAGCGATCAGGATCACCCAATGCGCCGAGGAACCTCGGCTTGCACTCGAGGTGCTCGTCGACGGGACCTTCAACGTGATCGAGGCCGCCGTGGCGAACAAAGTGGGCAAGTTAGTCGCCGCGTCGAGTGCATCCGTCTACGGCCTGGCCGAAACCTTCCCCACCTCCGAACGTCATCACCACCACAACAACGACACTTTCTACGGCGCCGCCAAGTCCTTCAACGAGGGGATGCTTCGCAGTTTCCGCGCCATGAACGGGCTCGACTACGTTGCCCTGCGCTACTTCAACGTCTACGGACCGCGAATGGATGTGCACGGCTTGTACACCGAGGTGCTCGTGCGTTGGATGGAACGTATCGCGGACGGGAAGCCGCCGTTGATCTTCGGCGACGGGCTGCAGACCATGGACTTCGTGTACACCACGGACATCGCTCGGGCCAATCTGCTCGCAGCGACGAGTACCGTCACGGACGGCGTCTACAACGTCGCCAGTGGTACGGAAACGAGCTTGCTCGGCCTGGCCGAGGCGCTCCTGGAAGCGATGGATTCGGACCTGCCCGTTGAACACGGGCCGGACCGTGCGGTCAACGGCGTCACTCGGCGACTCGCCGACGTGCGGGCGGCACGCCATGACCTCGGTTTCGACGCGACAGTGTCCCTCGCCGACGGGCTCCGCGAACTCGTCAGGTGGTGGCGACCGCTCCGTGCGGAAATCGCCGCCGGACGCACACTGGTCGCATCATGAGCAGAATAAACGTGATGAAACCATGGCTGGGGGAGGAGGAGATCCTCGCCGTGACCGAGGTGATCGAGTCCGGCTGGGTGGCTCAGGGGCCGCGCGTCACGCGGTTCGAAGCGGCCTTCGCCGAGGTCATGGCGGCCGACTTCGCGGTGGCCACATCCAGTTGCACCACGGCGCTGCATCTCGCCCTGATCGTCGCCGGAGTGGAGGCCGACGACGACGTCGTTGTGCCGTCGTTCTCCTTCATCGCCACCGCGAACGCCCCCACCTACCTGGGCGCCCGGCCGGTCTTCGCCGATGTGGACCCGGTGACCGGAAACGTCACTGCGGAAACGCTCTCGGCCGCCCTCACCTCCAGGACGAAGGCCGTGATCGTCGTCGACCAGGGCGGGGTGCCCGTCGACCTCGACCCGATTCGCGAGTTGTGCGACCCCCGCGGGATCGTGGTGATCGAAGACGCCGCCTGCGGTGCCGGATCACGCTACCGTGGCCGGCCGGTCGGCTCCGGGGCCGTCCTCGCAGCGTGGTCCTTCCACCCGCGCAAGCTGCTCACCACGGGGGAAGGGGGGATGCTGACCACCTCGAACGGTGAGTGGGCGGCGCGAGCGCGGCGGCTGAGGGAACACTCCATGAGCGTGTCGGCGAGCGATCGACAGGGAAGCGTGCTGGCGCCCGCCGAGGAATACGACGAGATCGGGTTCAACTACCGGATGACGGACCTGCAGGCGGCCATCGGTCTCGTACAGCTCGGCCGGCTCGCCGAGATCGTGCGACGACGCCGGGAACTGGCCGCCCGGTACACGGCGGAGTTCGCCGACATCCCTGGTGTGCGCTGTGTGGGCGACCCCGACTGGGGTCAGGGCAACTTTCAGTCGTTCTGGATCGAGGTAGAGCCCGGCCCGGCCGGCGGGCGTGATGGCGTCCTCGAGGCTTTGGCGGCGGCGGATATCTCCGGTCGGCGCGGGATCATGGCGGCCCACCGCCAGCCCGCCTACCGGGACCGGTACACAGGAGGACTCGCACTTCCGGTCACGGAACACCTCACGGACAACACCCTCATCCTCCCGCTCTATCACCAGCTGACGATCGCGGACCAGGACCGGGTGATCGCCGCCGTGCGCGCCGCCGTGCGTTCGCTTGCCCCAAGCACGGTCTGAAATGAAGGACCTTCTGCTGCTGGCGGCGAGCGGTCTGGCGCGTGAAATATTGGCCGACCTCGGTGACGCGTACCGGCCTGTCGGCATCCTGGACGATGATTCCACCCGCCACGGGGGACGGTTGGCCGGCATCCCCATCCTCGGCGGGATCGACCGCGCGGCGCTGCACGGAGCGGATCTGCTGGTGTGCGTCGGCTCCGGTCAGGGGCGTCGGAGGCTGGTCGAGCGCCTCGCCGGGCTGGGGGTCGGTGACGACCGGTATGCCACCTTCGTCTCGTCCGCCGCTCACGTTCCGACCGGCAATCGTGTCGGCGTGGGAAGCATCGTGTTGGCCGGCGTCGTCCTGACCGCCAACGTCAGCGTAGGGCGCCATGTCGTCGTCATGCCGAATGTCACTCTCACGCACGACAACGTGGTCGACGACTTTGTCACCATCGCCGCGGGAGTATCCCTCGGGGGGGCCGTCGTGCTCCGCGAGGCAAGCTACATCGGAATGAACGCGTCCGTCCGGCAGGGCGTCGAAGTCGGCCGGGGGGCCACGGTCGGTATGGGCGCGGTCGTTCTCCAGAACGTCCCGGCCGGTGAAACCTGGCTCAACGTGCCGGCTCGACCGATATCCCGCCGGCCCACGCCGGACAGCCCGGTCGATTCGCCCAGGGCTGTCGGATCTGGGGCGTGGTCATGAGGATAGTGATCTATCCGCATTCGATGGAATTCGGAGGTAGCCAGCGCAACGCGATCGACATCGCGACCGCGTTGCGCGAGCGCGGCCATGAGCTGACGGTTTTCTGTCCACCAGGCCCGCTCGTGGAGTTGGTCACCGAGCGCGGACTGCGCTACGAGCTTGCGCCGTTGCCTCGGATCCGCCCGTCGTTCGCCGTGATGAAGCGGCTGTGTGCCGTCGTCGAGGCGGCGGACGCCGACGTCGTGCATGGATTCGAGTGGCCGACGGCTCTGGAAGCCCTCTTCGGGCCCGACCGGAAGCTGGGCGTGCCGGCCGTGTGCACGGTGATGTCGATGTCGGTGGCGCCATTCCTGCCGAGTTGGCTGCCGCTCACCGTCGGCACGGAGAGCATCCTGCGGACGGAACGCGCCCACCGGGCCGAGGTCATCCTGCTCGAGCCGCCGGTGGATACCGAGCATGATCGGCCGGTAGACCAGATTGCCGCGAAGCGTCGACTGGGGATCGCCCCCGAGACCCTGGTCGTCTCCCTGGTCACCAGGCTGGCCAAGGAGCTCAAGCGGGAAGGCATCCTCACTGCCATCGAGGCGGCCGGTGCGCTCGCCCGTGAGTTCCCGGTCACGCTCGTGATCGCCGGGGACGGGCCGATCCGTGCGGAGGTCGAGGCCGCCGCGCTCCGTGCCAACACGGCAGCGGGAACACAGGCCGTGCTACTCACGGGTACCCTCGTCGATCCGCGCCCGGTCTACGACGCGGCCGACATTGCGCTTGGGATGGGGGGCTCAGCGCTCAGGTCGATGGCCTTCACGAAACCCCTCATCGTCCAGGGCGAACAGGGATTCTGGCGGGTACTCGAGCCCGATTCGCTGAGCGGCTTCACCGAGAACGGCTGGTTCGGCATCGGCGCCCCCGGCGAGGAGCGCGATGGTGCCGCGAGGCTCGGCCGGCTGCTCCGCCCCCTGCTCGAAGACGCAGACCACCGGGATGAACTGGGGTCGTTTTCGCGCGCCACGGTCGAGTCCCGCTACGGGCTCCCGGCCGCAGCCGAACTCCTGGAGGATTTCTATCTTCGAGCGGTAGCACGCAGCAAGGCCAGTCCCCGTGCGCCATCCCGGCTGTTGGCGCCCTATCTGTCAGTGACCGGCTACGAAATGCGGCGCAAGGTCAGGCGCCGGCTCGGCGGGGTCGTGAGCGACGACTTCAACTCCCTGGCATCCATTCAGCTTCAATCAGAAAGGAGCGTCTCCCGATGACGAATTCTGTCCTCACCAGTGCAGTTCCGGTGGAAACGCTGACGGCCCCCGTACCGTTCATCGATCTCGTCGCGCAACAGGGGGAGATCCTTGACGAAATCAGCACCGCGATCGTCGATACTCTCAGGCGCGCGACCTTCATCGGAGGCAAGCATGTCGACGCCTTCGAGGCCGAATTCGCGGCCTACTGCGCGGTGACCCACTGCATCGGTGTCGGGAACGGGACGGATGCGCTCGAGCTCGCGCTCCGGGCTCTCGACATCGTCGATGGACGTGAAGTCCTGGTGCCCGTGAACTCGTTCATCGCATCGGCGGAGGCGGTCCTTCGTGCGGGAGCCACGGTCAGATTTTCCGACGTCGATGACGATTCCCTCCTCCTCGACCGGGCCACGGTGGAGCGCGCGATCACGGATGAGACCGCGGCCGTCATGGCCGTCCACCTGTATGGGCAGACTGCACCGGTCGACCAGATCCTGCCGGTAGCGGGCAGGCACGGTGCCGTCGTGATCGAGGATGCCGCCCAGTCGCAGGGCGCGACTCGATACGGAAGGCCCGCAGGCTCTCTGTCCCGCATTGCGGGCACGAGCTTCTATCCGGGCAAGAACCTGGGCGCCGCCGGCGACGGTGGTGCGGTGTTGACCAGCGATGACGATCTCGCCGCCCGGGTGCGACGCATCGCAAGTCATGGCAGCACCGAGAAGTACGTGCATGACGAGTTCGGGTTCAATTCCCGGCTGGATTCGATCCAAGCGATTGTCCTTCGGTCCAAGCTGGCGAGGCTTGACGCTTGGAACGAGGCTCGTCGGGTGGCTGCACGACGGTATGACGAGCTGCTGGCCGACGTCGACGGAGTACGAACGCCGGTCACCCTCGCGGGGAACGTGCACAACTGGCATATCTACTCCGTCCGGGTCGAGAACCGCGACCGCATCCTCGCCGGACTCCATGCGGAAGGAATCGGCGCGGCGCTGCACTACCCGACCCCGATTCACCTGACCGGCGCCTTCCGGCACCTCGGATTGGCCAGGGGCGATTTCCCCGTGGCCGAGCGGGCGGCTGCGCAGCTCCTCTCGCTGCCGATGTTCCCCCACCTGACCGAGGCCCAGCAGATCCGGGTCGTCGACGTGCTGAAGCGTCTGGTCTGAGTCGTGGAGGACCCCGCTGACGACCGCCCGGGCGAGACCGCCGGCTTCCTTGAGCGGAGAGTGCGAAAGGGGCTGCGCTGGAGCCTGGTGAACACCCTGGTCGGACGCCTGGGCTCCTTCTTGACCGGCATCGTCATCGCGCGCATCGTTGCGCCAGAGGACTTCGGCATCTACGCGGTCGCCTTGGTCGCCTTGAACCTCCTGCTGAGCATGAACGAGCTCGGCGTCAGCGTTGCCCTCGTCCGGCACCCAGGCTCGGTTGCGGCCCTCGCCCCGACAGTGACGACCGTGGCAATCGGCATGAGTGCGGTCCTGTTCGCCGCGAGT
The DNA here is from genome assembly GCF_004402705.1 of Cryobacterium mannosilyticum. Classification (NCBI taxonomy): domain Bacteria; kingdom Bacillati; phylum Actinomycetota; class Actinomycetes; order Micrococcales; family Microbacteriaceae; genus Cryobacterium; species Cryobacterium mannosilyticum. The sequence goes on from NZ_SOFM01000029.1 coordinate 63,808, forward strand.
TGGTTCGCGGCGGCACCGTTCTCCGACGCCATGGGCGTTCCGGAGGCAACCGGTGTCGTGCGCCTGATGAGCGCGGCCGTGCTGATCGACGGCCTGGCGGCGGTGCCGGTCGCCCTGTTGACCCGGGCCTTCATGCAGGGGCGCCGAACCCAGATCGACCTGATCGCGTTCGCGGTGGGAACACCGGCGACGATCCTGCTGGCGATGGCGGGTTATGGCGCCTGGAGTCTGGCCTGGGGTGTGGTGATCGGCAATCTGGTCACGGCGGTCCTCTCGCTCGTCTACGCTCCGGCTCGGTATGCGCCGGGCTTCGACCGCAAGGCCGCACTCGGACTGCTGAAATTCGGCCTGCCGCTGGCCGGCGCAAGCCTCCTGCTGCTGGCATTGCTCAACGTCGACTTCGTAGTGGTGGGTCGGATACTGGGCAAGGCCGACCTTGGCCTGTATCTGCTCGCCTTCAATCTCAGCACGTGGCCGATGACACTTGTGTCGACGGCCGCGCGGCGGGTCACGACTGCAATGTTCGCGCAGCTCAGCGAGCGCGGCGATGGCCGGGAAGGCTTCCGTGATTCACTGTTCCTGGTGATGTCCCTCGGCATGCTGTTGGGTACGCTCCTCGCCGCCTATGCGTCAGGAATCGTCACTTTCCTCTACGGTGACCGTTGGGCGGCCGCGGCGCTGGCGGTTCCGGCCCTGGCGATTCTCAGCATCGGGCGGATGCTGGTCGAATTGACCTACGACTACCTGGTCGCGGTGGGACGGACAATGGGCAATGCCTGGTTGCACGCGCTCTGGTTGGTGGCACTCGTGCCGACCCTGGTCGTGGGAGCGACAATGTTCGGCATCCGCGGGGTCTCCTGGGGCCACGCGGCCATTGTCGCGCTCGTCGTCGTACCGGGAGTCGGCATCCTGCTCCACCGGGCGGGAATCCCCGTCTGGCGATTGCTGGCCGATTTCGTCCTCCCTGCCGCGGGTTCCGCGGGGGTCCTGTTATCCGCCTGGTTCATCACGAGCGTCATCCCATCCGGATTCCTGATGCTCGCCGTCGGGGGTCTCGCCGGGCTGGCGGTCTATGCCCTGATCGTCGGCCCCAGGTTCGTCCGGATACTGAGGCGTCTCCTCGACCTCGGGGAGCCCAGGGCTGGAAAGCGGAAGCGGATTCCGGCCTGGCTTACAGGGGCGTCGTCATCGTGAGGGATGTCCCCGGTCGAGCCTGAAGTTTCACAGCGTTCGACAGCGCGCCGATCATTCCAACACTGAGAAACATCAGGCCGGAAGCCTGAGGAAACCCGAAAGCGTCGAATGTCGCGAAACTGCAGGCACCGGCGGCTGCCATGGCCACGAGAGCCTGGGCCAGGCTCCGAGCCTTCGGGTCGGAGGCCAACCGGCGAGCGCGAAGCCCGGTGACGATCGCCACCGAGAAGACGGCCAGGAGCGCCACGGTGCCGACCACGCCCACTTCGATCAAGAGGCCGAGGTACTGGTTGTCGAGAATGCGATACTGCGGCAGGAATGTGGAGAAGCCACGCCCGAAGAGGGGTGACCGCTGGATGAAATCGAAGGCGAGTGCATAACTGTCCGTGCGGGAGCGCGCACTGCTGTCTTCAGTGATTCCGGTGAACAACTTGGTCAGAGTGCCGATCATCCCCGGAATGGCGACATAGATCACGACCAGGAGCGCTGCGATGGTGAGGTAGGAAATCCGCCGCCGGCCGGCCGGCCAGGTCGGCAAGAGAATGACCAGGGCAACGACCACGCCGACGATTGCAGACCGAGAAATAGTGATGGGCACCGCAAACGCGATCACGGCCACGGGAAACCAGCGAACGATGCGATTCCGGTGGAGGTCGGACAAGGCGAAGTGCAGGGCGACCGGCAGGATCATCGACAGGATGACCCCGAACTCAATCGGGTGGGTTGACGTTCCGGCGGCCCTGGTGAACCCCTCCCGGTTGTAAATGCTGGTGAGATCGTTGTTGGCACTGAGACCGGGAATCTGGATCACGTCGACGAGTGGATTGCCGGTGCCGAACTGGACGATGCCGATCACCGCAACAACCGCACCGGTCATCACCAGCAGTCGAAGTGTCGACTCGATCCGGTCGACACCGGGGAGCCCGTCTCCCGACAAGAGGACCAGGCCCAGCCATGAGGCGATGAGGAGCAGGCCACGGTCCGCGCCATTCAGCTCCAGGCTCTCGATCGGTCGCACGGTTGCGACGACATAGCTGACGAGGATGAAGATGAAGAAGATCAGCATGGCGCTGCGGATGGGTTGCCTGGGGGTGAGCGTCGAGTAGGTGCGGTTCATCTGGGCGCCGATCCAGAGGAGGAGTCCGAGGAGGCCGACGATGACGGCCGGCGTGCCGATGGAGCCCAGGGCGGAGATGGTCAGGTTGGCCGGGACGAACATCAGCGCAAGAATGTACGTCGAGACAAGCCACTTCGCCTCGATGAAGAACGCGGGCGGAGACGTACCGCGTTCAGGCACGAACCCTGGGGACAGGATTCCGCCGGGCTGTCCGCTGGGACGCTCCGTCGGATCTTCTCGGATCACGTCGAGGTCACGTGTTTTCGCTCACCAGCGTCGACGGTATCGGCTGGGTGTCCGCGCCCGGCCCGCCGGGGGTGTCGTCCGGGCCCAGTGCGGCAAGGACTATGTAGTCGGCATCGGCATCGGCATCGGCACCCGTCGGGTCCGGCTCGTCACGAGTCGGACGGCGCGGACCCGGATTGTCGAGATCGGTGGAATCCTCAAGGGAAGCGTACTCGGGGACCTTCGCGCCTCCCTCGACAGAATCGTGGTCAGCGACGATCGTGCCGGCGTCGACTGAATCGTCCTCAGGGACGGTCGTTCCGACGTCGGCTGGATCGGGCGTCGCCGCACTCGTTCGTCGAGACCGGCGGGTGGTCCGGGGGGTCGCTCGTTGTTTCCTGATGGCTCGGCGGCGGACGAGCGCGTCCACCGAAATGGCCAGCAGCAGGGTGAACACGAGTCCGACAGCGATCACCACGATCAGGGTGCGCGCGAGGGCGGAGTAATTGGGTTCGGCGACCGTGTTGTTCGTGATGACCATCAACCGGATTTCGGATTTGGGCAGCGCTTTGGCGGAGACCTGCAGGTCGGCCATTCTCGTGTCGGCGAGGGTGAGTATGGCGTTCAGCGTTCGAAACGCTCCGCTTGCCGAGGTGTCTGACACGGCCACCTCGAGCACGGAACCGGACACGCTGGCGTCCTTTTCCACCGTGTACTTCGCTTTCGACCCGGTGGGCACGACGGTGTCCGTCGTTTCCGAGTCGGTGAGGGACTTGGCGAGGACCCCGGCCGCGACGTCGAGTCCACCCAGGTTGAGGAATGGATTGCCACCGTCTTCGAGGGTGCTCGTCGGGGGAAGGAGCAGTACCGATGATTTGACGTCGTAGGTCAGCGGGATGAATCGGAGTGTCAGGTAGGCCAAACCGGTGACGACGAGCAATCCGGCCAGGACGACGTACCAGCGGCGACCCATAGCACGGATGAGTTCGGAAAGCTTCACCGGCGCACCTCCCATGAATCACCTGAATGTACGCTTGAGTATAGGATACGCAGTCATCCTGTGTTCGTGGGACGCTGGGAGATTGGTGCGAATGACTGTCTGGGACCTGATAGCGAACGCCGGCCGACGTTGGGTACTGACTCTGTGCGGAGCCCTCCTGATGGGACTTGGCGTGTTGTGGGTGGTCAACGTTCCGCCGCTCTACTTCGCGCAGGTGCGAGTGGTCCTCCTGCCCCCGGTTGCCGCGCAGCCGAACGCCTACGGCTACACATCGGAATCGCTGATCGACTTGGCTGGAGTGGTCGCCAGGGAGTTGCGGCCGCCGACTCAGGACGCGCAATCCGTATCGGGTGACGTCACCCTGGTCGGTGAAGGAATCCGGAAGGGGTTCTCGGTCACACAGCAGAATTCCGGTGGGCAATGGCAGTACCGATTCGATGAGCCGGTGGTCGAGGTGCAGGCCGTCGGCGCGACCCCGTCGGAGGTGAGGGCCCAGATCAGCACGGCACTTCGCCAGGTGGAGTCAACCCTGGCCGAAATCCAGGACGAGCAAGGCGTCATTGCGGCGAATCGTGTGCGGATCACTCTAAATCCGCTGCAGCCTCAACTCATCGAGGAGAAGGGGAGCCGGGTTCGCGCGATCGGATCGATTGTCCTGACCGGTCTGGTGAGCACGCTGGCGGTGGTCGGCGGGCTCGGCGTCGGACGCGGTGGGTCTTCGCGCCGACGGTCGAAGCGTTCCGGTGCTCGTGGGGACGCATCAGCCGTCGGAGTGTCGAGCGCTTAGATCGTCGGTTGGGACCGGGTGCCCGTTCGAGAAGAGCGCGACGAAGTCCCTGGCGCGGGCATCCCAGTTCTGGCTTGCGGCGTAGTGCCTGCGCCGCTGCGCCAACGCGGGGTCGGGCGGGCGGCCGAGAACCTCAAGCGTGCGCTCGGCGAACGCCTCCGGTGTGGAGCAGACGTGGACGAGATCCGGTGGGATTCTCCTCACGCTGGGGAGATCGCTCACCACGGCAGGTTTTCCCGCTGAGAGGTACTCGAGGGTCTTCAGCGGATCGCTGCCGCGATTGAAGTCGCTGTCGGTGTAGGGAGTCAACCCAACCGCGATCCGGGCCATGAAGGCCGGCAGCCGGTCGAAGGGCTGAGGCCCGACCCACTGCACGTTGGGATGAGCGAGCAGCGCCTCCATCTTCTCGATGTTGAACGTAGTCTGGCGAGGGCCGATCAAGAGCAATGACGCACCCGTCTCGGCTATCATCTCGAGCGCGTCGAGATCGATCCGCTCCGAGAGATGTCCGATGAAGCCGGCAATCGGGTCGGGGAGGGTCACCTCGCCCGCGGGCAGTGCAGACTCCACCGCGGCGAAGTGGTCGGTGTCGCAGCCATTGGGGATGACGACGACCGAGCGTGCCTCCGGAGCCCACCGGGCCGCCAACTGGTCCGACACGGCGACGACGACGTCCGCGCGCCGGAGCTGGGCGGCCTCGCGCTTACGGAGCCACGTCGATGACAATCCCATCAGGCCCCCGCCGGTGATCCAATCGTCGGTGCCGTACATGACCTGTAACCCGGGACAGGAGCCGAAGACGTCGTCAAGGGACGCGACCACCAGCGCCCGGACCTTCCCGCCGAGTCGACGCACGGCGCGGGCGATGGCGCGCCGGGTTGCCCAGGCTGCGATGATCCGCAGACCGGGCCGACTGATGCCCGGAACGGTCAGCGGAGTGAGCCGGGCAAGGTTGGCCCCGACCATCCGGAGCCGTGGGCCGCTGGTCGACGAGCGAAGCGCCGGCTTCTTCAGCGGAGTGAGGACGGAAATCGCGGGGTCGACGTAAAGCACGGGAACGAGCCGGGAGAGGTGGATGGCCAGATGCTTCTCCGACAGCCGGGTATCATCCCAGGACACACCAGCCACGATCACCACGAGGCCGTCCCAGGCCTGGTTTCCGAATCTGTCGGACGGCTGTGGGGCCCGGTTGCGCGCACTCATGCGATCCTGCTCGTTTCGTCCCTCATCCAGACGCCGTTGCCCGTCGCGCCGAAGCGCACCCTCATCCGGACCAGAACGGTCGTGAAGAGAAAGAGGGGGAGCCGGAGTGCCATTGCCGGGTCGGCGGCCACGATCCGCAGCAGGTCCATCGGGCGAGTCGACGCCGAGGGAGAGACGCGTCCGGTCTTGCCCAGTTCCTGGACTCCCTGCACCACCCGGATGCGTCGTTTGAGCAGTGACCGCCAGGTCCGGGCCGGCCAGACCGACACCGTCGAGTCGACCGCGATTGTGCGCTCCCGCGCGTTGAACTCCTCGGAGTAGGCCAGATCGTCGGAGATGAAGCTGGGCAATGCTGACACGCGTTGATAGCCGGCCTGGGACAGCACGATGATCCCTCGGCCGAAGAGTCCGGAACGCACCTGGGGCAGGCGCTCCCAGATGTCGTAGTACCAGCGCGCCGCCAGTGAGACCTGGTCCCTGACCAGGTTGCGTTCCGGCGCCGCGGCGAGGTACCCATCCAGTGTGACGAGGCGGGCCAGGGCGCGAAGCCCGGAGGGGTCGAGACAAACGTCGGCGTCGACGAAGGCCACAGGGAAATCCCGGACCATCGCGCCGCCGGCAGCCAGCGCAGCGGCCTTGGACGGCACGGGCAGTTCGACGACCTCGACGTCCGGTCCGTGGCTCCTGGCCTCGGCCACGCTTCCGTCGGTACATCCGTTGCAGACGACGACTACCCTGAATTCGCCCTGGTCCGCGCCGGTGAGCAATCGCGGCAGAAGGCGCGCGAGCCCGAGTTCCTCATTGTGGGCCGGTACCACAACGGTCATCAGTGGTCGCTTGTGTGGCATCATGGGACCCTCCTGAGAGTTCGGGATCAGGTTACTCGAAGCGTAGTCTGACCTGCGGGTTTTTCGCTGGCGTGGGAATTGGGTGCGGCAAGGCGACCTGACGCCTGGCGCGCGGAGGGGGCAGTGGAGATGTCGCTCGGAATTGAGCCCCGTGTCGGTGTCATTATCGTCACCTGGAACAGCGCAGCAGTGCTGGCGGGTGTGTTGGGGTCGATTCGCCGATCGGAGCTCTCAGGCTCGGTCAAGGTGATCGTGGTCGACAACGCGTCCTCCGACGCGTCGACCGACCTCGTCCGCGCGGTGATGCCCGAAGCCGAGATCGTGCAGATGGGACGCAACGCCGGCTACGCGGCAGGAGCGAACGCGGGAATTGACAGGGCCGATGATTGCGACGCGGTTCTCTTGCTCAATCCTGACATTCGGCTCGAGCCGACCACCATCGAGGAGCTGCTCCGGGAAATGCGGTCGACCAGGGCAGGGATCGTCGTTCCGCGTTTGGTGGACGAATCGGGAGCGCTTCGCTCGTCTCTCCGACGCGAGCCCACGGCGCTCAGGGCATGGGGAGAAGCTTTGCTCGGCGGAGACAGGGCCGGACGGTTTCCGCGCCTGGGCGAAGTCGAAATCCGGGAGCGTGCCTATCGTTCCGCCGGCACGGCGGACTGGGCGACCGGCGCGGCCATGCTCATTTCCCGGGACTGTATCGAGCGCGTCGGCCGGTGGGATGAGACGTACTTCCTCTACTCGGAGGAAACCGATTTCGCACTTCGTGCCCGCGATGCGGGTCTTGCCCTCCGCTATGTTCCGACGGCCGTTGCCGTGCATTTCGAGGGCGAGTCCCACGATTCGCCTGCGCTCTTCGCCCTACTGGCGCGCAACCGGGTGAAGCTCTTCCGCTCACGTCACGGAGTCGCGCACACGGCTGCGTTCTGGATGGGAGTATTCGTCGGCGAAGTGCTCCGCGCTCGTCGCCCGACCCGACGCGCCGCGGCGTGGGCGCTACTGGGCCGCACAAAAGGGATGGCCCAGCCGAGCCGAGCCGAAGATCGGGGACTCGGGACGGGGGACTCGGTCACCTAGTCAGCAGTCCGGCTAGTCTGTCTGCCAGCCGGGCCGAACTGAACTCGGTGGACGCTGCCTGAGAGGCGGCAGCGCCCATTCGTGCGGCATTCCCGGAGTCGAGCGAGTACAGGATGCCCTGGGCCAGGTCATCGACGCTGCCAGGCTGGGTGAGAAGTCCCCATTCCCCGTGCCTGACATAGTCCTCGGCGCCGGGTGTCCTGGTGAGGACGACGGGACGGCCGGTGGCCATTGCCTCCAGAACGGCCGTCATCCCAGAAACGTGCAGATTCTGGCGCGTCGCGATCGCGAGCACAGTGGTCGCGGCATATTCCTCCCGCAGCTCGGCGTGCGTCATGCGGGGCAAGCGTTCCACACCGAGCGGGACGGCAAGGTCGCCGGAGTATTGAACGCGCAGTCTGGCGTCCGGGCGAGCACGGTGGACCACTTCGAGGGCTGCAAGCAGGGTCCGGGCATCCCGGTCCACGTCGTTCCCGATTGACAGCACCGAAGGCTGCGCGGGGAGGGGCCGGGGGGTGAAAAAGTCCGTGTCCACGCCGAACTTGAGAAACTCGACCCGGGTTCTCCGCCCGCCCAACGCTGCGCGCAGGGGTGCCAGTTGAGCTCGGCTGAGACACCAGATCAGGTCCATCGGTCTGAGCATCCTCAGCATGACGCGGGCCCGGGTGCGCTCGCCCACCCGCCCGGACAACTGGTCGGTTGCCCAGATCACTCCGCACCCGAACCTGGCGCCGGAACCGCGCGCCAGCAGGCGCAGGGCGGCGTGCTCGTCCCAGGCGATCAACCAATCCGGTGTCGGTGTGCGGGTGGGCCGCCCGAAAAGGAGCGGAACAGCCCGTCCCGTGGGCAGAGGTCGGAGCGGCGTCGTCACTAACTCGATTTCGGGCGATATGAGCCTGTCGAGCCCGTAGGGCACGGCATCAGGTCGCTGCCCGGCCGCGTGGGATCGACGCCACTCGTCAAGGTCCGTTTCCGATCGGAAGCCAAACTCGACCTGCATCAGCGCCACCGTTTCCAGAACTGCTCGATTCACCCAGTGATAGGTCGAAGCTATCGTGATGCCGGGTTGCCGGCCAGCGCCGAGATTCACTGCGACGCTGGCCGGACGCCATGCGCGAGGACCTCCGGCAATCGTGCGTGCGTTGTGCGCGCGAGATTGCGGAGGCCCTCGGGTGTTCGAACCACTGCCGCGAAATCGCGGTGGTGATCGACTCGTGCTGCGGTGCTACTTCCCCAGGGTCGAACCCGCGGTCTTTCCGTCGGCGGTGAAGACGTTCCCCGTCCAGGTCGCTGTGCCGACCTGGCCGATGTACGCCGACGGACCGTAGTAGCCGACCTTTGCGGAGAACTTGGTCCAGAACCAGTTGTCCTTGTAGGTGATCCCCGATCCACCGCCCCACATGGAGTAGTTGCCGCCGGCCAGCAGGTTGTGCTCGACGACAACCTTGGGAGCGACGTCGGGGAAGCCCATGGCGGCGGTCATGCCGCTGCTGCCGCCGGAGACCCAGAGTTCCACCGTGTTGTCCTTGATCAGCGCAGGGGCGAGCGTGTCATCGCCGGCCTGTCCTGGGTAGTGGAGACCGTCGTAGTGAACCCCTCCGTCGCGGAAGACGAAGTCGTGCACCCAGTTGCCGACGACGTTCGCGTTGTCGCCGTAGATGCTCACACCGTCGCCGGCAATGTTGTAGACGTTGTTGCGGCTGAAGTCCACGTACTGCCCGACAAGCTTGATGCCGTTGATCGGGTCCTGTGACCAGTTGGTGGCGGAGGATCCACGGATGGTGTTGTCGAGGATCTTCACCCGGTCGCCGTTGACGTGCACGGCTGCCTGGTCCCAGGAGACATCAGTGGGGCCTTCGATGATGTTGCCCTGGATGGTCACATCACTTGCTTCAATGCGCAAGCCGGCGGGAATGATCTGGTTCTTGATGACCGTGCCGGCGGTGGTGATCGTGAGGGGGCCGGCGTACTTCTGCGTCGGGTTGAAGCCCGCTGCGACCGGGCCGGTATTGCTCATACCCGCGAAGGAGGTGCTGGTGGTTTGGGTGGGTGCGGGAGCCGGGGCCGGTGCCGGGGCCGGGGCCGGAGCGGGTGCCGGAGCGGGTGCCGGGGCCGGGGCCGGGGCCGGGGCCGGAGCCGGTGCGGGTGCCGGGGCCGGGGCCGGGGGCGTCGCCGGTACCGGCCTCGGGGTTGAACCCGCGGTCGGGACGAACAGGGGGTCTACCCAGTAACCCGACGAGTGCCAGGTCTTGGTCGGGAAGGCGCTGGACTTGCCGTAGGCGTACTTACCGCTGTTCGTCGAGGCGACGGAGAGCAGCTTCGACGAAACCGGCGGAGCCGTCTGGTCGACAGTGGTTGTATAACGGCCTCGCGGTGCGAGGTAGGAGGCCACATAGTGCTGACCGGCGGCGAGGGCAACGGGCTTGGCGAACAGCACCGTCTGCCATCCGCTGGCTGTCTCGGACGTGAATTTCGCAGTGGCGAGACGGGTCCCTCCGCTGGTCCACAGGTTCCCGACGTGAGCACCGGCGTTTTCCGCGGTCTTCCAGAACCGCACGCCGATGACCGTGCCGGTCACCGACGGCGAGAAGTCGGTGCCAAGCTCGACGCTGGAGGTGTCGCTGTCGATGGCGCCGCCCCGAGGGGCAGAAGTGCCCCAGAGGGTTTCGGAACTGGCGGCGAGTTCTGCGGCCGTCGTGGTGAGGGCCGGCGCTGGCGTCAATGCGTTGACGGGCAGGCTGGCCCCGCCGATTGCAACGGCGATGACGGCGCCGAAGATCACGGCCGCGGTCGGAAAGCCCGAGCGTAGGCGTGCTGGCGTAGTGCGGTGTTTCATCTGAAAACTCCAAGCAGGATTGAGTCTGGACCCAGAAAAGTGTGACGTGGCACTGGTCCAAGGACAATGGCAGAAGAGCCCCCCAAATGCCCTGCCGGAGATCCCATCTTTACATCGCGCCGTTGCCAAAACCAAACCTATCCCGAAACCTGAACCATTCTCGAGACCCCACTGTGAGGGGTGTGCAACCCCCAGAACAGGGGGCGTGCGGAGTGCCAACTGAAGAATTATCGTTGTTGTGACCAGCGGATTGCGTCGCTGGCGACAGGTGAGTGATGACGCACTCCGAAGGCGGGAATCGTCTCGATCGGAGAGCCAAAAGTTTTTTCCGTGCCATCCAACAAATTGGGTGTTGTCGAGTCTGACAATCGCGGTGGGCGGGTCGGCTGTTCTCGGCCTTTGGGGGAAGGGTTGGCTGGTCAGGATGCACCGGATACTCGTTGTCTACGGCACCAGGCCGGAGGCGATCAAACTCGCCCCGGTCATCCGCGCACTGGAACTGTCCCGTCACCTTGAGCCCGTCGTTGTCGTGACCGGCCAGCACCGGTCGATGCTCGACCAGGTCAATACTCTCTTCGGTATTGTTCCGGCGCATGACCTGGACCTTATCCGGAAGCGTCCCAATCTCGCGGGCATCACGGCCGGAGTCCTCCACGGCGTGGGCAAGATCCTCGAGGAGGAGCAACCGGACCTTGTCATTGTCCAAGGCGACACGACGACCGTGTTCTCTGCGGCGTTGGCAGCGTTCTATGCCCAGATCCCCGTGGCGCACGTTGAGGCAGGGTTGCGCACCGGCGACCGCTACGATCCCTTCCCGGAGGAGATCAACCGGCGGCTGACGACCGCGCTCACCACCCTCCACCTGGCGCCGACCGATACGTCACGCGCGAATCTGGTGGCGGAAGGGATCCATTCCGACGGCATCCACGTAACCGGGAACACGGTGATTGATGCCCTGCTCGACATCACGGGGCGGCGACTCCCCCCGACCGACCCGGCCCTTGTCGGTCTGGATCCGACCCGCCGTCTCGTCCTCGTGACAAGTCATCGACGCGAGAACTGGGGGGAACCGATGGTGCGCATCTCTCATGCCATCGCACGCCTTGCCCGGGCATTCCCTGACGTGGACTTCGTATTGCCGGCCCACCTCAACCCGATTGTGCGGGACTCGTTGCTGCCTGCCCTGTCGGGATTGCCCAATGTCGTGGTGACCGAGCCGCTGGACTACGTCGACATGGCGCATGCCCTGGCGTCGTCGTATCTGGTGATCACGGATAGCGGGGGTGTGCAGGAGGAGGCGCCGAGCCTCGGGAAGCCTGTGCTTGTGCTTCGCGATACGACCGAACGGCCGGAGGCGGTGACGGCGAAAACCGTTCAGCTCGTCGGCACCGACGAGAACCGCATCGTCGATTCCGCGACTCGGCTCCTCCTCGACCCCGCAGCCTACGACGCCATGGCGCGGGCGGTGAATCCCTACGGCGACGGCCGGGCGGCGGACCGGATCGTCGCCGCGATTGAGAACTTCTTCGGCGAAGGTCCGCGGCCGGAGGTTTTCTCTCCGGCCGCTCCCTGATCCATCCGATTCCTGGGTTAGCGTTCCGGTGCCGAAAGGCACCGGCGAGTCCCCCGGGTCTGGTCGCAGGCTTACCGCCAGGTGCCCCGGGTATCGAAGACCACTCGGCCTTCGAGGCGCGACTTCGGAATCGACTTGAACTGGTCATGATCGACCAGGAGCACCACGATGTCGGCTTCTTCGATCGCTTCGGAGGCCGACTGCATTCGCACGTTCGGCCGGCCGTCGAGCTCGGGCGGAAGCTTCTGCGTGTACGGTTCAACGACCCGGATGTCCAGCTCCGGAGCCGCATCGGCGATTGCGACGACCACGTCCACGGCCGGGCTTTCGCGCATGTCGTCCACGTTCGCCTTGAACGTCAGCCCCAGGCAGACGACGGTGGGTTCACGGAACCGCGACGCCTTCTCGACAACGTGCTGCGCCACGTGCAGCGGCTTGGAGTCGTTCACCTCGCGCGCCGTCCTGATCAGCCGCGCCAGGTCGGGTGCTGCGCCGACGATGAACCAGGGGTCGACGGCTATGCAGTGTCCGCCGACGCCGGGGCCGGGGGTGAGGATATTCACTCGAGGGTGGTGATTGGCCAGCCGGATGATCTCCCACACGTCCAGGCGCAACCGTTCGCTGATCAGCGACAGTTCGTTCGCGAACGCAATATTCACGTCGCGGTATGCGTTCTCGACCAGTTTCGCCATCTCGGCGCTCGACGCATCTGTCGTGATGATCTCGCCCTGGGTGAATACCCGGTAGAGCGACGCCGCCTTGTCGGCACACCGCGTGGATATACCCCCGATCACCCGGTCGTTGGTGATCATCTCGATCATGATCCGGCCAGGCAGCACCCGCTCGGGGCAGTGCGCGACGAAGATGTCGGGCAGACCGTCAGTCTCGTGCGGAAGGTGCAGATCCGGGCGCAGATCGGCCAGCCACCGACTCACCTGCTCCGTCGTCCCCGGAGGTGAGGTGGACTCCAGCACCACGAGTTCGCCGCCTTTCAGCCGAGGCGCGATCTGCGAGACAGCGCTCTTCACATAGGAGAGATCCGCCGCTCGGTTCTCTTGAAAGGGAGTGGGTACCGCGATGATGAACGCGTCCGCCTCCGGCACGACCGTGGTGGCCGTCAGGCGGCCGATGCTGACGGCGCCGCTGACGGCGATCGCTAGGTCCGGTTCGACGAAGGGAACCCGCCCCAGGGAGACGGCGTCGACTATGGACTCGTTGATATCGACGCCTATCACCTCGATCCCTCGAGTGGCCAGGGCCACAGCCGTCGGCAGGCCGATATAGCCGAGGCCCAGGATCGCGACCCGGCCGGAGAAGACTTCATCCATCACTGTGTCCCTTGACGTTCGCCGTGCTCTGGTGAGGAAGGCTGCTCGGGGGCCCGGTGCGTCCTCCGCGTCGCGGATACGCCGGCATAGCTGGCCGTGGGATGGATTCGCTCTCTGAGGGTGAGGGCGATGAATGCGGTGTTGGTGGACAGGTAACGGCTGAGGAGGCGTCGCGGCTCCTGGAGCAGCCGGAAGGCCCATTCGATGCCCAGGCGCTGCCATGTTCGCGGAGCTCGGCGGGTGACCCCGGCCAGGATGTCGAAGGAACCGCCGACGCCGTGCAGGAGCGGAACGTTGAGAGTGTCGCCGAAGCTGGCCAGGAAGATCTCCTTCTTCGGGGATGTCATTCCGAGGAAGAGCATGTCCGCGTTGCTCGCGGCGATCGCCTCGGCTACCTCACTCGATTGCTCGGCGCTGAAGTAGCCGTCGCGGCTGCCGGCAACACGCAGATCGGGAAACCGTGCGCCGACCTGCTCCAGAAGGGCGTCGAGGACATTCGGTCGGGCACCGAGAAAATACACCGACGCGGAGTTCAGGTTCGCGGATTCGAGGAGGCGTTCGAAGAGGTCGATTCCGGCGACGCGTTCCGGGAGCGGATGACCGAGGATCCGACTTGCCCACACGATCGACTGCCCGTCGGCGAGGAGGACGTCCGCCGCGAGCAGCGAATTCCGTAGGAGCTCGTCCTTGCGCATCTTGACGACCTTTGCGGCATTGACGACCCCGATGAGCAGGCGACGGCGTTCCTGGACGGCGAGGTGAGCGCGCTCGAGCACCTCTGCCATGGTCATCGCGTCGATCTCGAGCCCGAAGAGCGATTGCCGTGAATCGAAGCCGCCCTGGCGGCTGCCGACCGTTGTCATGATGTCTCCTCCGTGTGACGGGTGTCGCCGAAATGCCATGCGTACAGAAGCCAGCCGAGCTCGTACGGGCGGCATTCGTGGTCGATCTTGTCCGGTGGCAGGATCGAGTCCAGGCCGCGCAGGTGCCAGCCGGCACGCAACGCGGTGGTCAGGGCGCCGATCTTGCGGGCGGCCTTCGCCGGTTCCCGCCGACCGACCTTGCGCCAGACCTGAGCGTGGCGGTCGGAGATGAGTTCGTCGAGCACCTCGGGGTGTGTGTCGAGCCAGTCAAGGCCCAGGACGATCTCGTCGGTGTGGTCGTCGCCGCCGGCCTCGACCAGGTCGAAGAGGGCCATCGGGGCCATGCCGTGCTGGTGGACGCTGTAGACCGGGTAACGCTCCACGACCGAGCCGTCCCGCGTGTCATAGTGCCACCACCATTGGCCTGCATCGCCTTGGAGCGCGCAAATCCTCTGTGCGGTTCGGTTCGCACCGGCGAGTGCCTCGTCGTCGCCCGTCAGGGCCGCGAACCGGGCCAGGGACTGAATCGGATAGATCTGGTCGGCGAAACTGCCGACGTGTGCCCGCCAGCGTCCCGACGACGAGGCCGGGAGCGCATGCGGGAAGATGCCGTCCGGGCCTTGGGCCGCAAGCAGGCGGTTTCGCGACTGTTGCGCGATAGCGACGGCCGGGCCGACCATTTCGTTCGTCACTCGGAGGGAGGCCACGGCCGCTGCCAGGATCCAACTGGCCACCACTGTGTGCAATGGGCGGGTGGAGGCGAGTTCCGCAGCGAGCCGGGAGAGGAGTGCGAGATCGGGTGACGCAGAGACCTCCGCGGATGACCACGCTGCGAGGGCGACGGCGCCAAGGTCGGTCGAGTCCTTTGCGTGATCCCGGATGGCGGACACGAGTTCGCCGGGTGTGCCGGCACCGAGGACTCCGGCCTGGGCCTGGCGGGAAAGCGTCGCAAGTCCGAGGGACACGATCGCGGCGTACCGGAGGTTCGTGCCCTCCGGCAGAAGCTCGATCTGCCGGGCGCCGCGAACGGCGCGAACCGTTTGCGCGAACTCGACGGTACCGGGGAGGTAGGAAGCGGGCAGCCCGCGAATCGCGAGTGTGACGAGGTTGTCGACCCGCGAGTCGATCGATGAGCGCCGAGGGGCGGTGTCGAGGTTCCTGTCATCCGGTGGCGCCGGCGTGGCCCCGGTACGGCCGTAGGACGCCGGCCCACCCGCCGGGAGCGGCTCGCTCACGTTTCCACCGCGGTGTCGCTCGGGCTGCCAAGCTGTTGCTCAGACCGGCCGATGAGAGGTCGGCCGGGTCGTCGACGAAAGGATTTCGGGTTGTTCACGTTGTCATCGCCTGCATTTCGGGTTACAGGTGTTGCATCGGACGGGAGCTCCGCGGGTGACGGAGTTGTGACGGCGCGCCCCAGGGAACACCGGCGGGTTCTGAGCCTTGCTCAGCATCCGTGACCTGACTGTAGCGCGGGCGGTCGGCGGCGTTTGACCCCAGATAGGGGGTGTTTATTGGTGCCGACAGCCCGGGCGTCCCTGCCCAGCTGGTGGCATGATGGCTGTCCACAGGCGACACCCGAAGCGCCGCCAGCCAACCCGTGAGGAAGACCCATGGCGCGAGCATCCGTCACCGTGATCGGCGGGGGAATCCTGGGGCTGGCAGTAGCGGAACGACTGTCGCGCAGCGGGACCGCCGTGACGCTGCTGGAGAAGGAAGCCGGCTGGGCGGCCCACCAGACCGGCCACAATTCCGGTGTCGTCCACGCCGGACCGTACTACGCGGCCGGATCGCTCAAGGCGCGACTGTGCACGGCGGGCAACCGGTCGATGGCTGAGTTCGCGCTCGAGAACGAGATCCCCTATCAGCGATGCGGGAAGCTGATCGTCGCCGTCACCCCGGAGGAAGTCCCGCGTCTGGACGCCCTCCATGACAGGGCTCTGGCGAACGAAGTAGTGACGAGGGTGCTGTCGGCCGAGGAGACGCTCGACTTCGAGCCGAACGTCAGGGCCGTGAAGGCGCTCAGGGTCGAGGCCACCGGAATCATCGATTACGGCGGCGTGAGCCGCGTGCTCGCCCGGAAGGCGGCGGAGAATGGGGCCACGCTCCTGCTCGGCGCACGCGTGGAGAGCATCCGGGTGGACGGGGGCGGGGTGAGCGTCGGCCACGCCGGCGGCAGTGTGAGGTCCGAGCTCCTCATCAATTGCGCCGGCCTGCACGCGGACCGAATCGCGGCCCTCGCCGGAGTCACCCCGGAGGTGCGCATCGTGCCCTTCCGCGGCGAATACTACGAACTCATCCCGGAACGACGCGCCCTGGTCAGAGGCCTCATCTATCCGGTCCCCGACCCGGCATTGCCCTTCCTCGGGGTGCACCTCACGCGGATGATCGACGGCACTGTCCACGCCGGTCCGAACGCCGTTCTGGCTCTCTCGCGGGAAGGCTACGACTGGCGCACGGTCAACCTGCGCGATTCGATCGAATCGATCACCTATCCGGGGTTTCTCCGAATGGCCAGGCGCAACATCGGGACCGGGGCAGGCGAGGTGGCTCGCTCCTTCTCGCAGCGACTGTTCGCCCGCAGCCTGGCCCGGCTGGTGCCGGAGATCGGACGCGGCGACATCGTGCGCGCGGGCGCGGGGGTGAGAGCTCAGGCCGTTCGCCCCGACGGCGCGCTCGCCGATGACTTCGTCATCCAGCGTGCGCCAAGGCAGGTGCACGTGCTCAACGCGCCGTCGCCAGCGGCGACGAGTTCCCTCGAGATCGCCCGTCACATCGCCGCCCTCGTCCTCGACGTCACCCACTGAGTCGCCTGTCGGAAACGGCTCGAACCGCGCTTGCCGGGCGCAGGCGAGGCTCAGGTCGATGCCGAGAAGGCCCCGAACACCACGTAGCTGCATCCGCCGTCGATCGTTGTGGCGCTGATCGTCACCGTGTTGTTTCCCCGGGTGAACGTGAGCGCCGTGGACCCGTCCAGCGCTGGTGCCGGGGTGTCGAACAGGCCGAGTCTCGCCAGGGCGGTGCGGTAGAAATCCATCACCTCGGCGACGGTGAGGGTCGTCTGCGCCGTCAGGGCGGCCTGCAGGCGGGACCCCTCGGCCGCGACGGAGCTGGTCCCGACCGTGGAATGCGGCGCCTGGGGTAGCACCCGACTCGGGAACCCTGCCACTATCGACCCGACCGCGTTGGAGGTGTCCGGCAGAGGCAGAGTCACCAGGTCCGCCAGGGGTTTCGAGGTCGGCAGGGTGTCCGGCCCGGGGTCCGGTGCAACCGGATCGGCCTCACGTGGCTCGGCGGACTTCGTCGGTGAGGGCACGGCCGAGGAAGGGGGTGCCTGCTTCGGCGAGGGCACGGCCGAGGAAGGCGGTGTCTGCTTCGGGGCAGGCTCGGTACCCGGCGCTGTCGTCGCGGGGGACCGCGGACCCGAGGTGGACGGGGGCAGACCGCCGTCGGCCGCACTCGACCCGGCCACCGGGGCGGTCCGTGTGCCGGACTGCTGGAGGACGAGCGCGCCGCCCGCCGCAACGAGGAGGGCGGTGACGGCGATGCCGGCGAGGAGTCTGCGGCGCATGGTCAGTTCTCCGAGACGGGGGAGAGGCGACCGTCCACCTCGCGAAACGCGGCGCCGGTGGCGGGGCATCTGCAGAGGTCCCCGTCCCGGACCAGCGGGATGCCCGCGGGCCCCACCCAGCCGACCTGCCGTGCCGGGACGCCTGCCACAATGGCGTAGTCGGGCACGTCCTTTGTCACGACGGCGCCGGCCGCGACCAGCGCCCACCGTCCGATCCGGACCGGGGCGATGCAGACGGCGCGGGCACCGACGGATGCGCCGGTGCCGACCTGAACACCGACCGCATGCCAGTCATCGGCGCTCTTGAGCGTGCCGTCGGGATTGATGGCGCGGGGGTACTCGTCATTGGTGAAGACAACCGCCGGACCGATGAAGACCCCGTCTTCGAGCACGGCCGGCTCATAGACGAGCGCGTAGTTCTGCACCTTGCAGTTGGAGCCGAGGATCACGCCGGGACCGATATACGCGCCGCGGCCCAGGGTGCATCCTGAGCCGACGCGGGCATACTCCCTGACCTGGGCCAGGTGCCAGATGGTCGTGCCGTCGCCGATCGTGGCGAGCGGGTCAACGTCCGCCGTGGCGGCGATGCGACTCTCCTGAACCATCCGGGATCCCCCTACGCGTTGATCAGACATTCCACCCCACCGCCTTGGCATCAATACGCGCCGGACGGGTGGGTGAGCACTCGAAGGGTTCGCCACAGGATCATCAGATCGCCGGCCAGCGACCAGTTCTCGACATAGTAGAGATCGAGGCGCACGCTTTCGTCCCAGTCGAGATCCGACCGTCCGTTGACCTGCCACATGCCGGTGAGTCCCGGCTTGATGTAGAGGCGCCGGTGCACATGCTCTTCGTATTCATCCACCTCGGTGGGCAGCGGGGGCCGAGGACCGACCAGGCTCATCTCGCCGACGAGGACGTTCCAGAGCTGAGGCAGCTCATCGAGCGAATACTTGCGGAGGATCCGGCCCACCCGGGTCACGCGGGGATCGTTGCGGATCTTGAATAGCACCCCGGACCCCTCGTTCTTGTCGAGCAGGCCGGCGAGGTCCTTCTCCGCTGTCTGGACCATGGAACGGAACTTGAGCATCTGGAATGTCTGCTCGTTCCGCCCGCAACGTTCCTGCCGGAAGAGCGCCGGACCGGGAGTGTCGGCCTTCACGACGATCGCGATCACCGCCAGCAGGGGCGCGATCAGGAGCAGACCGCACCCGGCGGCGACGACGTCGAGGGTTCGCTTGAGCACATGCCGCGTTCCCTCGAAGTGGGGGATCTCCACATGGATCAGCGGCAGGCCTTCGACCGGGCGGAAGTGGATGCGGGGCCCGGCGACATCCGTCAGCCGGCTGGAGAGGACAAGCTCGGCCGAGGTCCCCTCGAGGTCCCAGCCGAGGTTGCGGATGAAGGTGCTGCCGCCCCGAGGCTGACCGGCCACCACGACCGCGTCGACTCCCATCGACGTCACCGCACCCGCCACATGGGCGGAGTCGGCGACCACGGGAATCCGTTTGCCCCGGGAGAGGATGCCCGTCGTGTCGCCGTCTTCGAGGGCGACCCCGACCACGTGGTAGGCGGCGCCGGATTTCTCGGCGATCTGGCGTACGACGTACTCCACGTCTTCGCGGATGCCGACCACGATGACGCGGGAGAGATAGTGCCCGAAGTGACGCTGGTGGAGGAGCCATTTCCGCCACAGCCATCGCTCCAGGGTGAGCCCGATCATGCCGAGGGGCAGGGCGAAGATGAAAAAGCTCCGGGCGATGTCGATTTGGAAGACCAGGAACGCGATGGCGAGCAGGCCGAATGCCAGGGCGCTCGCATTGACCACCTGGCGGTACTCGTTTGCTCCCACTCCGATCACCCGGGAATCGCGGGTGTGGAACGCGCCGAGCGTGATGATCCAGATCGACACGACCATCAATGCGACGACCCAGTAATCGACCCGGAAGGGGCCCGCCGCGACAGCGGCCGCGTCGGTGCCGAATCGCGCGACAAAGGCGACGCCCACCGCAACCACGATGATGCTGACGTCGCTGATCCTCAACTTGGACCGGTATCTCCTGGCCCAGACCTGCCCGGAGGACTGCGAATCCGCAAAGACCTCCCGCACGGGAGTGTCCACCGTGTCGATGAGCCTCAGCCGGGCGCGTTGACCGATGGCTGACAAACCGGTGGACGGCAGATGTGCTTTGGCATTGGTCATCGCGCATTCACCTCCGGCGGGAGGGCTCGCGACGAGCGACATTTCGGGTGTTGGTTGCCGACTTGGGTGGAGCCGGACATTCTTCTGGGTCGACAAATGTGTCGACACGTCAAGGACGTGATCACGGGCATTCCCTGCATTTCGGGTTACAGGTACTTCTCGGGTCGCATCAAACGCGCGGTCTAGGGGGCCAAACACCTGATACGGCAGGTAGTTGATCGATCCTCAACTACTCACAGGGCGAACATACCCCCATTCGGGGACCGGGCGCTGTAACCAGATCGGGGGGTTGCGTCGGCGTAGGAAGCCGCACGGTACTGCGCCCGGTTAACGTAAAGAAGACCACCCCAGTAGAAGCCTGGGAATGGTCTTCAGTGGCCCCGACCGGCGTCGATCCGGTGACCTTTCGATTTTCAGTCGAACGCTCTACCAACTGAGCTACAGGGCCAGAAAGAAACCTCGAGAAGTCGCTTTCCAAGGAAAAAAACCCTCTCTTTCGAAAGGGCTTGTTGCCTTTGCGACCCTGACCGGACTTGAACCGGCGACCTCCGCCGTGACAGGGCGGCGCGCTAACCAACTGCGCTACAGGGCCTCGTGATGAGACACATTCTTTATTCTATTGCGTGTTTACAGCTTGCAACGTGCACATAAGTCTTGCACATTTTTTGAACCGAACTGCGTAGCCCCAACGGGATTCGAACCCGTGTTAACGCCGTGAAAGGGCGCCGTCCTAGGCCTCTAAACGATGGGGCCGAGACGCCATAGACTTCATGGCTTCCGACGCATAAGCATACGGTCTGCACCCGGCAAATCCCAAATCGAGTCGGAAACGGCGTTTTGCGGCCCGGTCCCGGCCTCTTCCCGGCGAGGGAGGCAGACCCGGCTCGCCCGAGAATGGCCGGGCTGCGGGCCGGTTCCCGGGTTAGATTCGGCAGAACGCTGGGCGAGTCTGCCCGAAGTTGTTATTGTGAAAAGAGTTAACACTGTGACGCATGTGTTCAACGAGCTCGATCGGGGAGTAATGAAGCGCATGGCATCCGCACGCGGCCGCACTGTCCTGAAGCGGCTGGGGGGTCTCCGGCCCTCGTCCGGCGCACGCTCTTCCGGCACAGGCACCCGCATCCGGCGCCGGTCCATCGCGGCGACCGGCTTCCTGGCGGCGCTCACCCTCTTCGTGACCCTTGCCGGCCCGGCCGGTCCGGCCCTCGCCGTCGACTACCCGACCTGGCAGGACCTCCAGAACGCCAAGTCCAACACGGCAGCGGCCGCAACCCAGGTAGCGCAGATCCAGGAGATGATCGCCAACCTCACGGTGCAGGTGGCAGAGACCCAGGCGGAATCCGAGAAGCGCGGGGCCGAACTCCAGGTCGCCCAGGACAAGCTCGACGATGCCACCCGTCGCGCCAGCGACCTGCAGGCTCAGGCGGATGCCGGCAAGGCCACCGCCGACGCCGCGACCAGGCAGGCAGGCCAGCTGGCCGCCCAGCTCTACCGCACCGGCGGCACCGACCTCAGCGTCAACCTGTTCCTCGACGGCCAGGCTGCCGGCAAGGGCGCCGATGCGCTGCTGTCCAAGCTCGGCAGCATGAGCAAGCTCGTCGAGCGCAGCTCCGACGTGTACGACCAGGCGCAGACGGCACGCAACACCGCCCAGGCGCTCGGCGACCAGGCCAAGATCGCGCAGACCGAGCGTGAGGCGCTGCGGGTCGAGGCCGAGGCTGCCCTCGTCGCGGCCCAGGCCGCGGCCGAGGCGGCAGCGAACGCGCTGACCGAATCCCAGGCCAAGAGCGTCGAGCTCGACGCCCAGCTCAAGTTCATGCAGGACGCCCAGGCCACCACCACGGCCGGCTACGAGGCCGGGGTCGCCGAACGCGCGCGCCTCGCGGCCATCGAAGCAGAGCGCGCCCGAGCCGCGGCCGCGGCTGCGGCAGCCGCCAACCGCAACAGCGGCGGGGGAGCGACCGGCAGTGCCGGCGCGGGTCTCGGCGGCGGCTACATCAACAACGGCTGGGCGGTTCCGGCCAGCGGGCGTATCACCGACGGCTTCGGCCCTCGCCCCGTGATCTGCGGCGGCGGCAGCTGCAGCAAGGGCTTCCACAGCGGAACCGACATCGGTGCCGGCTGCAGCGCCCCGATCTACGCGGCCAGCGACGGCACGGTCACCTACGCCGGCTCCAGCGGGAACTACGGCAACTACATTCAGATCGACAACGGTGGTGGCGTCTCGACCGGCTACGCGCACATCCGCTCGGGTGGGATCTTCGTCTCCAACGGGCAGCGCGTCTCGGCCGGCCAGAACATCGCGAGCGTCGGCAGCACCGGCGCTTCCACGGGCTGCCACCTCCACTTCGAGGTGCGCACCAACGGCACCCAGATCAATCCGCAGCCGTTCATGGCCGACAGGGGAGTGCCACTTGGCTGACGCGACCACCAGGCCGAGGTTCAAACCCGGCCGCCTCATCGCGATCGGGGCGATCGGCGCGGTCGCGGCATCCGCCGGGCTGGTCGCGCCCGCCGCGTTCGCCGAGGCAGGGTATCCCAGCTGGGACGACGTGCAGAAGGCCAAGCAGAGCGAGGTCACGAAGCAGGCCGAGATCGTGAAGATCACCGCCCTGCTCGTCGGGCTGCAGACCGCCGCGGCCGATTCGTCGAAGGCGTCCCAGATCGCGGCCGAGGCCTACCGGGTGTCCCAGGACGACCTCGAGGCCGCCACGGCTCGAGAGGCGAGCCTGACGAAGCAGGCCGAGGCCGCCAAGGCCCGGGCCGCCACCTCGAAGATGCGCGCCGGGTTGATCGCCGCGCACCTGGCCAAGGCCGGCGCCCAGGACCTGTCCCTGAACCTGTTCCTCAACGGCCGCAAGGCGGACGACCTGCTCGCGCAGCTCGGCACCGCCAGCAAGCTGGGCGAGGCGTCGGAGACCATCTATCGCCAGGCCCTGCAGGACAAGAACACCGCCGAGTCGCTCGGCGACCAGGCCGCGGCGGCGACGACCGAACGCACCAGACTCAGCGCCGCGGCGATGGCCAGGTTCGACGAGGCCAACGCTGCCGCCCGGGCCGCCGAGGCAGCCCTCGAAGCCGAACAGAAGAAGTCGAACGACCTGTTCGCACAGCTTGCCCTGCTCAAGGACACCACCGCGGAGACCGAACGGTCCTACCAGGCCGGACAGGATGCCGCCGCCGCGGCAGCGGCCCTCGCCAGGGCCCAGGCGGCGGCTGCGGCTCGCGCCGCGGCCGACCAGGCAGCGGCGAAGGCGGCTGCGGCGGCCAACAAGCCGGCCCCGGCAGCCCCGGCAGCCCCGGCGGCACCG
>NZ_SOFM01000011.1:0-93209 GCF_004402705.1 Cryobacterium mannosilyticum
TAATGAAGGGCCATGAACCATTTTCTCAGACCCCTCAAACACGCCCAGGAACGACACGCCCTGCCGGTGGGCAGCCCCATAAAGCAACAGGCTCTCTACTGTGCGCCCGCTGCCCGAAGGTGCGCCATGAGGCTGCGGTCGGGCGGGGCGGGGCGGACCTAGAGCGCCGCGGCGACCGCGCGGCCCGCGGTGCGGCCCGAGAACAGGCAGCCGCCGAGGAACGTGCCCTCGAGCGAGCGGTAACCGTGCATGCCGCCTCCGCCGAAGCCGCTGGCTTCCCCGGCCGCGTACAGGCCGGGCACGGGTTGCCCATCGGGACCGAGCGCGCGAGCGAACAGGTCGGTCTCGATGCCGCCGAGGCTCTTCCGGGTGAGGATGTGCAGCTTGACGGCGATCAGCGGCCCGTTCTTCGGGTCGAGCAGTTTGTGCGGGCTCGCCACGCGGATGAGCCGGTCGCCGCGGTAGTGCCTGGCCTGCCTGATCGCGGTGATCTGGGCATCCTTCGTGAAGTCGTTGTCCAGCTCCCGGTCGCGGGCCCGGATCTCCCGTTCGATCCGGGCGAAATCGAGGCGCACCTCCGGTGAGCGGCGCTGCATGCCGGCCAGCAGTTCGTGCAGGGTGCCTGCGACGACGAAATCGGCGCCCTTCGCCTTGAACGCCTCCACCGGGCCGGGCGCCCCGGGGGTGACCCGTTTGGCGAGCAGGGCGAGGTCCTTCCCCGTCAGGTCGGGGTTCTGCTCGCTGCCGGAGAGGGCGAACTCCTTCTCGATGATCTTCTGGGTGAGCACGAACCAGCTGTGGTCGTGGCCGGTGCCGCGGATGTGCTCGAGAGTGCCGAGGGTGTCGAAGCCGGGGAACAGCGGCGCGGGCAGCCGTTTGCCGGTCGCGTCGAGCCAGAGCGACGACGGACCGGGCAGGATCCGGATGCCGTGGGCCGCCCAGACCGGATCCCAGTTCTCGATTCCCTCGGTGTAGTGCCACATCCGGTCGCCGTTGATCAGCCGGGCGCCGGCCCGCTCACTGATGCCGAGCATCCGGCCGTCGACGTGCGCGGGAACGCCGGAGAGCAGGTGCTCCGGGGCGGCGCCCAGCCGGGACGGCCACTGGGCGCGCACGAGGTCGTGGTTGCCGCCGATGCCGCCGCTTGTCACGATCACGGCCGAGGCCGCCAGCTCGAACTCGCCGACCCGGTCGCGGGAACTCGCCGCGCCGCGGGCGGCAGGGCTCGGCGCGAGCACGCCGCCGCGCACCCCGGTCACGGTCCCGCCGGTGACGACGAGCTCGTCGACCTGGTGCCGGTGCAGCGCCGTGACGTGCCCGGAGGCCACGCCCGCCCGCACCCGGGCGATGAACGGGGCGAGCAGGGCAGGCCCGGTGCCCCAGACGATGTGGAACCGCGGCACCGAGTTGCCGTGCTCGAGCGCCGTGTAGCCGCCCCGTTCGGCCCAGCCGACGACCGGGAAGAACCGGATGCCCCGCTCGTGCAGCCAGGCGCGCTTCTCCCCGGCCGCGAAGTCGAGGTACGCCTCCGCCCACCGCCTGGGCCAGTAGTCCTCGTCTCGGTCGAAACCGGCGCTGCCGAACCAGTCCTGCCGGGCCAGCGCGGCCGAGTCGTGCACGCCCAGGCGGCGCTGCTCAGGGGAGTCGACCAGGAAGAGCCCGCCGAACGACCACCAGGCCTGGCCGCCGAGCGAGGACGCCGGTTCCTGCTCGACCAGGATCACCCGTTTGCCGGCGGCAACCAGTTCGGCCGTCGCGACGAGGCCGGCCAGGCCGGCCCCCACGACGATGGCGTCGGCCTCGGCCGAACTGCTGGACGGGGGGACGGCGCTCATCGTGGCTCACTCTCACTCGTCAAGTTCGACGGACATTTTGCCGGAATCGGCTCAAAATGGCCCTGTTGAGCTCCGGAACACGAAAATCTCCGTCGAATTCGACAGGGGCGGCTACTCGTCGAACGTGTTCAGCATGGCGTGGGCGGCCCGTTCCAGGTAGTCCCAGAGGGTCTCCCGCTGCAGCGGCGGCAGGTCGGCGCTGTCCACGGCCTCCCGCATGTGCGCGAGCCAGCGGTCGCGTGCCTCCGGGTTCACCTTGAACGGCTGGTGTCGCTGGCGCAGCCGCGGGTGGCCACGCTGCTCACTGTAGGTGCCCGGCCCGCCCCAGTACTGCTCAAGGAACATGGTCAGGCGTTCCTCGGCCGGACCGAGGTCGGCCTCGGGGTACATCGGCTTCAGGACCGGGTCGGTGGCGACCCCGCGGTAGAACTCGGCGACGAGCCTCGCGAAGAACGGCCGTCCGCCGACCTGTTCGTAGAACGAGGCACCGATCGCGGCGCCGTTCTCGCCGTCACGCAGATGCACGCGAGACGGAGTGGCGGCGGCCGCCGCGGCCGGGGCGGATGCCGGCATGGGCGCGGGCGTGGGCGTGGGCGTGGGCGCGGGCGCGGGCGTGGGGGTGGACTCAGGCGTCATCGCGGATCTCCGGATCTGGTGCCGACTTCGGCGAGCTCGGGGTGGGGTGTTCGGCGTCCAGCTCGGCGGCGGACTTCGCGGGCTTCCCGGCCGGCGTGTCGGCGGGTTTCACTGCAGCGTTCCCGGCCGGCTTCCCTGCCGGCTCCTGGGCTGGGGCGCTGCCGCCGGATGTCGTGTCTGCCGGGTGCTCGGCGGCATCCGTCGCGGATTCCGTGGCCACGACGCGGCCCTTGCGCGGGGCGCGGGGGAGTCGGGATTTCTTCCGCACCTGCACCGGCCCGGTGAACGGGCCGGTGATCGCATCGGGAACGGCGGCGGCGGCCTCGGCGGCGGCGTCGGACGGTTCATCGGTGCCCGGGAGTGCGGCGGCGTTCACGGAGCCGTCCGGTCCGGTCATCACGACGCTGTTCAGCGGGGTCAGCCCGATGCCCAGCCCGTCGAGCGCCTTCTTGAGGTGCAGGCGGAGGTCGCGGGCGAAGTCCCACTTGGCCGAGACCCGGGTCTTCACCACGAGGCGCACGACGAGGGCCTCGGCCGAGATCGACTCGAGTCCCCACACCTCGGGCTTCTCCAGGATGACGGGGCGCCACTTGCGGCTGGAGGCGAGCGCCCTGGCCACCCGGAGCAGCTCGGCCTGCACAGCCTCCACATCGGAGGCGTACGGGATGGCGAGGTCGATGATCACCCTGGCCCAGCCCTGGGACATGTTGCCGACACGGAGGATCTCGCCGTTGCGCACGAACCACAGGGTGCCGTCGACGTCGCGCACCTGGGTGACTCGGATGCCGACCGTCTCGACGACGCCGGAGGCGAAGCCGACGTCGACGATGTCGCCGACGCCGAGCTGGTCCTCCACGACCATGAACAGGCCGTTGAGGATGTCCTTGACGATGTTCTGCGCGCCGAAGCCGAGCCCGGCGCCGAGCGCGGCCGTAAGCAGGGCGAAGGAACCGAGGATGTCCGTGTTGACGATGTTCACGATCAGCAGCACGGAGACGATCAGCAGGGTGACGTTGACGATGTTGGTGAGCACCGAGCCGAGCGTGCGGGTGCGCTGCACCACGCGCACGGCGGCCACCGGGGAGACGCTCAGCGCCTGGGTGTCCATCACGTTCTGGGTCTTCTTCACGCCGGAGACGATCTGCCCCACGACCCGGTCGATCACGAAGTGCAGCCCCCAGCGCAGCAGGAAGGCTCCGATGACGATTGCGGCGATGTTGATGACCTTGAGCCACAGATCGACGGTGAAGAATTGGGTGAGTTCAAGCCAGATTGCGTCGAAATTCATATTGCGACCAGTCTACCGAGAGCCGCCGGGCAGAGGCTGGGACCCTCGCCGACAACGCGGGACGGGATACCCAAAACCCCCGCCGTGCGCCCGGTGCGGGCGGCGGCGAGGGCCGTGAGGCGTTCCAGACGGATGCTCCGGGCCGGTTAGACCGCGTCCCGCGCCTGGGCGGCGAGGGCGCGCTCCACCCCGGCCAGGTTCTCGATCACCAGGCGGCGCAGGGCGAGCGGCTCCGGGTTGGCGTCGAGCCAGGCGCGGGTCGCATCGGCCAGGGCCTGGTCGGCCAGCGGGGACGGGTACAGGCCCAGGATCAGCTTCTCCGCGATCGAGAAGCTGCGCGATTCCCACACCGACTGCAGCATGGCGAAGTACCGGTCCACGAACGGCTCGAGCAGCGTGGTGTCGTTGGCCCGGAGGAACCCGGCCGCGGTCACGCGCACGATCGTGTTCGGCGCGGTGTCGACGTCGATCAGCGACGACCAGGCAGCCTGCTTGCCCTCCGGCGTCGGGATGGCCGCGCGCGCCTGGGCGGCCGACTGGGCGCCCGTCGCGGTGTTGTCACGGGCCAGGGCAGCGTCGATCTCGGCCGTGCCGGCCTTGCCGCCGGCGACGAGGGCGATCAGCAGCTCCCAGGCCAGGTCGGTGTCGATCGTGAGACCGTCCAGCGGTGTGGAGCCGTCCAGGAGCGCCGCGACCGAAGCCAGGTGGCTGCCGGTGGAGGCGACCGAGGCGAAGAACTTGACGAACTGGAACTGGGCGTCGGTGCCGGGTTCGGCGTGCCGGGCGAGGGACCAGAGGGCGTCGCCGACCTCGGTGACCGTGTTCGCGCGGAACTCCTCGGCGACATAGTGGGTCGCGGCGAGCACGACCTGGCCGAGCACGGTGCGCAGCGTGGTCGACTCGGTTTCGGTGGCGACGTTGCCCAGCACGAGGCTGATGAAGTCGCGTGGTGCCGTCTCTGCGTCGCGGGTCGCGTCCCAGACGGCGCCCCAGACGATCGCCCGGGCGAGCGGGCTCTCGATCGAGGACAGGTTCTCGAGGGCGACGTCCTGCGACGCGGCGTCGAGGCGGATCTTCGCGTAGGCGAGGTCGTCGTCGTTGAGCAGGACGAGGGCGGGACGGGCCAGTCCGACGAGCTCGGCGACATCCGTTCTCGGCCCGTCGACGTCGATCTCGACCCGGCGGGTGCGCACGAGGGAGCCGTCGGCGAGGTCGTAGAAGCCGATCGCCAGGCGGTGCGGGCGGATCGTGGGGTAGTCCGCTGCGGCGGTCTGCAGAACGGTGAAGCCGGTGATGGTTCCGGCCGGATCGACCGTGACCTCGGGGCGGAGCGTGTTCACGCCCGCCGTTTCGAGCCAGAGTTTCGTCCACTCGGTGAGGTCGCGGCCGCTGGAGGCCTCGAGCTCGACCATCAGGTCATTCAGTTCGGTGTTGCCCCACTCGTGCTTGGCGAAGTAGGAGGCAACGCCGGCGAAGAACGCGTCCCTGCCGACCCAGGCCACGAGCTGCTTGAGCACCGAGCCGCCCTTGGCGTAGGTGATGCCGTCGAAGTTGACCTGCACGTCTTCGAGGTCGGTGATGGTGGCCGTGATGGGGTGCGTCGACGGGAGCTGGTCCTGCTTGTAGGCCCAGCTCTTCTCCATCACGGCGAAGGTGGTCCACGCCTCGGTCCACTCGGTGGCCTCGGCGGTGGCCATGGTCGACGCCCATTCGGCGAACGATTCGTTCAACCACAGGTCATTCCACCACTTCATGGTGACCAGGTCGCCGAACCACATGTGCGCCAGCTCGTGCAGCACGGTGACCACGCGACGCTCCTTGATGGCGTCGGTGACCTTCGAGCGGAAGACGTAGGTCTCGGTGAAGGTGACCGCGCCGGCGTTCTCCATCGCGCCGGCGTTGAACTCCGGCACGAACATCTGGTCGTACTTGTCGAACGGGTACGGGTAGTTGAACTTCTCCTCGAAGTAGGTGAAGCCCTGGCGGGTCTTCTCGAACAGATAGTCCGCATCGAGGTACTGGAACAGGCTCTTCCGGCTGAACAGACCGAGGGGGATCGTGCGTCCGTCGCTCGAGGTCAGTTCGCTGCGCACAACGGAGTACGGGCCGGCGACGAGGGCCGTGATGTAGCTGGAGATGGTGTGGGTGGGCGGGAAGACCCAGGTCTGCGCGCCGTTGCCGGCATCCGTCGGGACGGGCGTGACGGAGTTGGAGATGACTTCCCAGGCCCGGGGCGCGGTGACCGTGAAGGCGAACGTCGCCTTGAGGTCGGGCTGCTCGAACACGGCGAAGACGCGGCGGGAGTCCGGCACCTCGAACTGGCTGTAGAGGTAGACCTCGTTGTCGACCGGGTCGACGAAGCGGTGCAGGCCCTCGCCGGTGTTCGTGTAGACGGCGTCGGAGACGACCGTGAGGGTGTTCTCGGCGGCGAGGCCGTCGAGCTGGATCCGGATGCCGTCGCTGACGGCTGCAGGGTCGAGGGCGACCCCGTTGAGGGTCACCGAGTGCACTGCGCTGGTGATCGCGTCGATGAAGGTGGACGCGCCGGGCGTGGCCGAGAACTCCACTGTCGTCGTGCTGCCGAACGTCTCCGCACCGGTGGTGAGGTCGAGGGCTACCGCGTAGCTCCGCACGGCAATGAGCGCCGCACGCTCCTGGGCTTCGATCCGGGTGAGGTTTTCTCCAGGCAACTTATTCTCCATCTCAGTTTCGACCGGGGCTTCTGGCTCCGGACGCACGACGGTTAAGCCTAGCCACTATTGCGGCGGAGGCAGGGAAAACGCGGGCAGGAGCCCGGTCCGGTGCATCCCGGGACACGCCGGGAACGGAATAGGAGCGGCCGGGCGGGGGTTGGCCCGGAGATGAAAGCAATAACCTATGCGCGCTACGGCAGCCCCGATGTCCTCGAACTCACCGATCAGCCGATGCCCAAGGTCGCTCCTGGCATGGTGCTGGTGCGGGTCAAGGCGGCGGCGGTCAACCCGGTGGACTGGAAGGTCATGGCCGGTTATCTGGACCCGATGATGGACATCCAGTTCCCGGCGATCCCCGGCTGGGACGTCGCGGGCGTCGTGGAATCGGTGGGGATCGACTCGCCGGAGTTCGCCGTCGGTGACGAAGTCATCGCCTACGGCCGGAAGGACTACGTGCAGGGTGGGACGTTCGCCGAGTTCGTCGCGCTTCCAGAGCGCATCCTGGCCCGCAAGCCGGCGTCGCTGGGCTGGGAGCAGGCGGCCGGGCTGCCGCTGGCCGGGCTCACCGCCTACCAGGTGCTGACCCGCCTGGGCGTGGGCGCCGAGGACACCGTCCTGATCCACGGCGGTGCCGGCGGCGTCGGACTGCTCGCGATCCAGATCGCCGTCGCCCGCGGCGCCCGGGTGATCGCCACGGCCTCCGAGGCGAACCACGCTTTCCTGAGCGCGCTCGGCGCTGAGCCGGTGCGCTACGGCGACGGCCTCACCGAGCGGGTGCTCGCGGCCGCTCCCGGCGGCGTCGATGTCGTCGCCGATTTCGTCGGTGGCGTGCTCGAGACCACGCTCGCCGTGCTCGCTCCCGGCGGCCGGCACGCCTCCATCGCCGACGGCACGGTCGAGCAGCACGGCGGCACCTGGATGTGGGTGAGCCCCGTGGCCGCCGACCTTCGGGCGGTCGCCGCCCTGGTCGAGGCCGGAACCCTCACGGTCGAGGTGGCCCGGTCGTTCCCGCTCGAGGAGGCCGCGGATGCCTTCCGCCTGAGCATGGAGGGCCACACCCGCGGCAAGATCGTGGTGCGGGTGAGCTGAGGCCGGTCCCGGCGGCCGGCGCGGCCGCCGGGGTCCGCCCACGGGATGGGTTGCGCCGACTACCTGTGGGGCACCCTGGGCACTCGGTCCTTCGCATCGGATGCGATCAGGTCCGCGCGGGGAGCGCCTGCCAGCCGTCGGCGCGCAGCCTGCCCTGGCGTTCGCGGCGCCAGGAGTCCGATTCCGCCACGGCGGCGAGGTGCAACACCACCCCGACGGTGGGCTCGTCGGAATAGTGCGCGAACGGGGCATGCTCGACGTGGTGCACCACGGTCCGTTGGGCGGAGAACCCCGTCAGTTGCCCGGGGACGAAGCTCTCGCCGGCCCGCGGAACGGCGTCGACGAGCGTGCGCCGGTGCAGTGCTTCGCCGGTGAACTCCGTGCAGGCGTCGTCGCCGAAGACCAGCAGTCGCACGTCGATCGCGGTGCGGTTCTTCGTGACCGAGTGCACCGTGCGCCCAGCGACCGCGGGAGAGCGTTCAGCGACCTGACCCCGGGTGATCGCGCCGGCCTGGTATTCGAACATCGCCGTCGCCACTGCACCGAGGCTGACCCGCTCGGCGTCGTTGCCGATCAGGAACTCCACCTCGTCGTACACCGGGTGAACGGGCTCCACGATCAGCACCGCGCGGGCGTCCGGGGTGATCGCATGATCGCCGCGGCGTGCCCGCCCTGCGCCGCTTCCGAGGAGCGTCTCCACCTCGTCGTAGACCGGGCTGCCGAGTTCGAGCACGAGCACCGGCCGTTCCCGCGGCACAATCCGCTCGGTGGTGGCGCGAAGCGTGCTGCGCATTTCACGGAGGAGAGCTTCCCTGAGTTCTGTGGAGATTTCGGTCATCGTCGGCTTTCCGTTTCGTTGCATCGTGCAGTGGCGGGGTCGTGCCGTTCGGGGATTCGGGCGGAGGCTAGGCTCCGGGCGCTGCCACCTGGGTTTGGGGAAGGGCGATGTCCCACCCCTCCTTGCGCAGCTCTCGCTGTCGTTCCAGTCGGCGCTCGCCCGATTCGGCCAGTGCTGCCACATGCACCACGACCAGGACCGTCGGTATGGCGCAGTTCTCCGGGAAGGGCGCGTGCTCGACGCGTTCCACCACCGGCCGCAGCGTGTCGAATCGACTCAATTGGCCGGGGGAGAAGAATTCTCCGGCGCGGGGCACGGCATCGACCAGGGTGCGGCGGTGCAGCGCCTCGCCCGTGTAGTGCGTGCAGTCCTCGTCGCCGAACACCATCACCCAGAGGTCGATGGCGGTGCGGTGCGCGTGGGGCGCCTCGGCAGGTGCTGCGGGGGTGCTGCGCGCATCCGCTGGAATGCGCCGCAGCCGTGCCATCCGGGTCTGGTGCTCCACCAGGGCGGTGGCCACGAGGGCGAGGCTCTCATGCTCGGCGATGGTGTCCAGGCGGGACTCGACCTCGTCATAGAGCGGACTCGCGGCGACCGGGTGGGCGCTCACGTGCGCCCGCGGACGCCGGGCGAGCGGTGGTTCGCTCGGGGCGAGGGAGGCCAGCATGTCGCGCAGCGACAGCTCCCTGGTCGGCGTGGGCGTCTCGGTCATCCGGTGGTTCCGTTCCGGTCGTCATCGGCAGTCGGCGGCACGCACAGCGTTGCGCAGGTCCGTTTGACCTCATCCGGGTCGGGAGCGAGCAGCCTGTCGGCAGGGCGTGGAGACCGCAAACGAGCACTGACCCCCCAAACTAGTCACAGTTGGGATGAGAACCTAACGGACCTGTCGCTTGGGCGCGCCGTGCACGCGGGTGGCGGCCCGCCGGTCGGAGGACGCCTCGGGCGTGACCCACCGGGCGACCCCGGCCAGAATCAGGAGCACGGCCCCGACGACGGCCGCGCCCAAGAACGCGGCGCCCGCGCCTGCCGCCTCGACGAGCACCCCGGCCAGGGCGCTTCCGGCCGCGGCCCCGACGTTGTGCGCCGTATTGACCCAGGTCGTCGCCTCGATCTCCCGCCCGCCGCGGCCGAAGTCACTCGCACCGACGTAGGCCACGATCATGATCGGCGACAGGCAGAGCCCGGCCAGCGCGATCAGGACGCCAAGCGCCAGCGTCGACGTGGCCAGTCCGGCGGCGGCGATCCCGGCCGCGAAGAGAGCGGCGATGACGAACAACTGTCGTCGTGCCGACGACCGGATCCGCAGGGCGCCGTAGACGAGCCCGCCGACCGCGCTGCCGGCGGCGAAGAGAGCGAGCACGATTCCCGCCTCGGCGGTCGAACCGGCATGGCCGGTCGCGCCGCCCGGAGCGGTGGCGCCAATCCAGGCTGGGACCGCGATGTAGACGGTGCCGACGAGGACCCCGGCCGCGAGTACGGGCAGCAGCAGGGCTGCGAAGCGCGGGTCGGTCAGAAGAGCATCGCCCGGCGTGCGCCCGTCGGCCTCGGCCGGGGCCTGGCCGGGCAGCATGGCCGGGGAGGAGACCATCAGCGCGGTCCCGACCACGATCAGGGCCGCGGGAATGAGCAGGGCCGTGCTGGGGGAGATCCAGAGCAGGATCGCCCCCGCGAGCACCGGGCCGGCCAGGTAGAGCACCTCCTCCAGCACGGCATCGAGGCTGAGGGCCTTCCGGAGGAGTCCGGGGGCCGGCAGGAGAGCCGCCCAGAGCACACGCATGATCGGTCCGAGCGGCGGCGCGACGGCGCCGACGACGCCGGCCAGCGCGATGCTCCACCAGGCCGAGTCGCCGGCCCCGGTCGCGAGGGCGAGCAGGCCGAGGGACGCGGCGAAAGAGAGTGAGAGCGTGAGCAGCATCCGTCGGCGGCCGAACCGGTCGATCAGCCGGGCCCGCAGCGGCGCCAGGAAGCCGGCGGTGGCCCCGTAAACGCCCATGGCGGACCCGGCAACCGCGTAAGACCCGGTGGCTGTTTCGACCGCGATGAGCATCGGCAGGCCGACGAGCGCATACGCGAAGCGGCCGGCGAGGGCGCTAGCGAAGACGAAAGGAACCCCGGGTGTCGTGAGCACGGCGGCGTAACCCGGCCGGGCGGCGTCGAGGGGCCGTGACGGCGGAATGGGTACTGAGGAAGAGGAGGGCATGGACGAAACTCCGAAGAATGTGCGCGCCGGGCGCGAGTGAAGGAACCGGGTGGTCGAAGCCGAACCGGTCGCTAATCACACAAGGGGAGCATCCGGCCACCAAAGCCGATCGGATGCCGCCCGGCCGGTTTCACCAGGTGGCGGGCTTGTAGTCCTTGAGGAAGACACCGTAGAGGTCTTCGCCGGCCTCGCCGCGCACGATCGGGTCGTAGACGCGCGCCGCACCGTCGACGAGGTCGAGCGGGGCGTGGAACCCCTCCTCGGCGAGGCGCACCTTGGTGGGGTGGGGGCGTTCGTCGGTGATCCAGCCCGTGTCGACGCTCGTCATCAGGATGCGGTCGGAGAGCATCTCTTTCGCGCTGGTGCGGGTGAGCATGTTCAGCGCGGCCTTGGCCATGTTGGTGTGCGGGTGGCCGGGGCCCTTGTACCCGCGGCCGAACACGCCCTCCATCGCGGACACGTTGACGATGTAGGTGCGCCGGGCGCCGGATGCGGCCATCGACGCACGCAGGCGGCTCACCAGCACGAACGGCGCAGTGGTGTTGCACAGCTGCACCTCGAGCATCTCGAGCGGGTCGACGTCCTCGACGTTCGCGGTCCAGCTGTTCGCCTCATGCAGGTCGGGGACGAGCCCGCCGGCGTCGATGGCGGTGCCGGCGGCGAGGCGTTCGAGCGACGACGAGCCCGGGGCGAGGGCCAGGGCGGTGAGGTCGTCGGCGGTCAGCACGGACGAGGCCGTGCCGGCGGCCGCGGCGGCCAGGATCGGGTGGCTGGTCACGGACGCCGCCAGGGCCGTCGGGTGCGCGTCATTGGTGTGGCCGAAGCTGACGATCTCGGGGATGCTGCCCTCGGGAAGCGGCGACGACTCGGCCTCGACCAGCATCGAGTAGGAGCCGGGGGAGCGACGCACGGTCTGCGCCGCGTTGTTGATCAGGATGTCGAGCGGGCCGGCCGCGGCAACGGAGTCGGCCAGGCCGATCACCTGGGCCGGGTCGCGCAGGTCGATCCCGACGATACGCAACCGGTGCAGCCACTCGGACGAATCCGGCATGGCACTGAACCGGCGCACCGCGTCGCGCGGGAACCGGGTGGTGATGGTGGTGTGGGCGCCGTCGCGCAGCAGGCGCAGGGCGATGTACATGCCGATCTTCGCGCGGCCACCGGTGAGCAGGGCGCGCTTGCCGGTCAGGTCGGTGCGGGCATCCCGTTTCGCGTGACTCATCGCCGCGCAGGCCGGGCAGAGCTGGTGGTAGAAGGCGTCGACGAGGGTGTACTTCTGCTTGCAGATGTAGCAGGCCCGGGGAACGAGCAACTCGCCCGCGGACGCCCGGTCCGTGCCGAGGCGCAGCTGGGCGCCGATGGTCTCGTCGTCGATGCGGGTGGGGGCGCCCGTGGCGGTCGCGGCGATCACCTCACGGTCGGCGTCCGCGATGGCCTGGCGCTTCTCGCCGCGCCGGGCGATCTTCACCGACTTGAACATCTTGGCGGTGGCCTGTCGCACGGTGACGAAGTCGGGGTCTTCGGGGTCGATCTCGCTCAGCGAGGCGAGCACGCGCAGTGCGATCGCCATCTCGGCGGGGTCGATGGTGGGTGCTGCCTCCGTCGAGGGTGCGGGCTCGGTCGAAGGCGCGGTGCTCATCCGTCAAGTCTACGATCCTCTCCCGAACCAACTGTTGCCCGGCCGGACAACAGTTGCCGGTGTGGCGGCGACAGTTGTCCGTTCGGGCAACAAATGGTGGAGAAAGTCGGGCTAGACCTTGAGTGGCTCCGGCTGGTCGTCCAGCACCGGAAGCTCAATCGACGAGGTCGGCGGCTCATAGGTGTGGTCGAACGGCATCTCGTCGGTGTTCAGGTCGGGGTTGTCGTCCTGGGTGGCGACGAGTTCACGGGCCTCGAAGACCGAGTCGACGCTCGGCATCGACCCGAGCAGCGGCAGGCCCGCGGTCTCCCGCATGAAGAAGATCGCGATTCCGCCGACGACGGATGTTCCCATCAGGTAGTACGCCGGCATCATGTCATCGCCGGTGCCCGCGATCAGCGCCGCAATGATGAACGGCGTGGTGCCGCCGAAAATGGCGACGGAGAAGTTGTACGCGATGCCCATCGCACCGTAGCGGCTTTCGGTCGGGAACAGCGCCGGCAGGGCCGAGGCGAGGTTGGAGACGTAGAACGTGACGGGCAGGGCGATCAGGGCCAGGCCGAGCAGAGTCGACCAGATCTCGCCGACGCCGATCAGCATGAAGGCGGGGACGGACAGCACGATGGCCGTCGCCGACCCCATCCAGAGCACGGGACGGCGGCCGATCTTGTCGGAGAGGCGTCCGGCCAGCGGGATGCACAGGGACATGATCACCAGGATCGGGATCGTCAGCAGGGTGCCGTGGAGCTCGTCGTACCCCTTGGTCGCGGTCAGGTATGTCGGCATGTACGAGGTCAGGGCGTAGCCCAGGCTGTTGGCCGCGGCGACGAGGATCATGGCGACGATGATGCCGCGCCAGTGCGCCTTGAACGTGCTGACCGGACCGTTCGAGGTGCTGGACTCGTCGGTGAACGACGGGTCCGTGGCGGCCAGTTCCTTGGCATCCAGGGACGCCTGGAAGGTGGGGGATTCCTCGATCTTCAGTCGGAACCAGATCGCGATCAGGCCGAGAGGTCCGGCGATGAGGAACGGGATTCTCCAGCCCCAGTCCTCCATGACCGGCTGTCCGAGCGTGACCTGAAGCACGGACACGAGCGCGGCACCGATGGCGAAACCGAGATAGCTGCCCATGTCGAGCAGGCTCGCGAAGAAACCGCGGTGCTTGTCGGGCGAGTGCTCGCTGACGAAGGTGGTGGCGCCGGCGTACTCACCGCCGGTGGAGAAGCCCTGCACGAGCTTGGTGAAGACGAGGAGCGCGGCGGCGAGCATGCCGACCATGGCGTAGCTGGGCAGCAGGCCCACCGCGAAGGTGGATGCCGCCATCAGGATCAGGGTCATCGACAGGACCCTCTGGCGGCCGATCTTGTCTCCCAGCCAGCCGAAGAAGACTCCACCGAGCGGGCGGGCGATGAAGGTCGCAGCGAAGGTGCCGAGCAGGAAGAGCGTCTGAACGGTCTTGTCCGCCTCGGGGAGGAACACCGGGCCCATCGTCGTGATCAGGTAGCCGAACACTCCGACGTCGTACCATTCCATGGTGTTACCGACGATGGTTCCGCCGAGTGCCTTCTTCAGGCGGGACTGGTCGACCACGTTGACGTGGGACACCTTTAAGCGGCGCTTCAGGAGTGGATTCTTGATCTTCCCGGAGGCGTTTTTGACGCCCTTTTTCAGGTCGGTCATGCTGGGGTCTCTCGGCATTTTGGCTTCTCTCGTGGAGGTCATGTACAGGTGAAGTAAAGGGGCCCGTTCTCGGGCATAACTAGCAATTTTAGCGCAAAAACGCCGTCAACCCGAATTTCTGCCGGAGATAGGGCCCCTGGACAGGGGTTTACACAAGGGTGGTGCCGGGCATTCGGGGGGTATTCGGCACCTAGGCTGGTGGCCATGGCTGACTCCGTGAAGTTCTGGTTCGACCCCTCCTGTCCCTGGGCGTGGATGACATCCCGCTGGGTGGGAGAGGTCGCCGAATTGCGCGGTTTCGACGTGACCTGGTGCGTGATGAGCCTTGCCGTGCTCAACGAGGACAACGAGGTCAGTGAGGAGTACCGTTCCTTCTTCCCGCGGGCGCTGAAATACACCCGCCTGGTGCAGGCCGCGCAGGAGCTGCACGGCCAGAAGACCGTCAAGGCGCTCTACGACGCGCTGGGCACCCGAATTCACCCGGGCGGCAGCATCGAGCCCGATGAGGTCATCCCTGCCGCACTGGCCGAGGTCGGGCTACCCGCCTCCTTCGCGGCCTGGGCCGACAGCACCCATTATGACGAGCAGATGCGGGCCAGTCACTTCGACGGGATGAACCGGGTCGGCCAGGACGTGGGCACCCCGGTGATCGCGGTCAACGATGTGGCCTTCTTCGGCCCCGTGGTGTCCCCGGCGCCCAAGGGCGACCAGGCGCTTGCGCTCTGGGACGGCGTTGTCGCAGTGGCCGGCTACGACGGTTTCTTCGAGATGAAGCGCACCCGCACGGTCGGCCCCATCTTCGACTAGGCACGCGTGGGCGACCGACGCTGAACGGTGCCGGACTAAATAGACTCGTGTCATGCGCATCTACATCGCCACCGATCACGCCGGGCTCGATTTCAGCCGCCACCTGTTCGAGCATCTCACCGAGGCCGGCCACGACGTCATCGACCACGGCCCGCAAACCTACGACGCCCTGGACGACTACCCGTCGTTCTGCATCAACGCGGCCCAGGCCGTCGTCAACGACCAGGCCGCGGGCATCGAGGCGCTCGGCGTGGTCTTCGGCGGCTCGGGCAACGGTGAGCAGATGGCGGCCAACAAGGTCGTCGGGGCCCGGGCGGCCCTGGTCTGGAGCCTCAACACGGCCAGGCTTGCCCGCGAGCACAACAACGCGAACGTCATCTCGATCGGGGCCAGGCAGCACACCATCGACGAGGCGATCACCTTCATCGACGCGTTCATCGCCGAGCCGTTCCCGGCCGACGAACGGCACCTGCGTCGCATCCGCCAGCTCGCAGAGTACGAGGCGACCCGCGACATCGTCGGCAAGAACATCGTCGGCGAAGACATCGTGCGCTAGCGTGCCCGAGGGCCACTCCGTACACCGCATCGCCCGCCAGTTCGCCCGCAATTTCGTCGGCCGGAGGGTGCACCTCTCCTCGCCGCAGGGACGTTTCGCCGCGGGCGCCGCGCTGCTCGACGGCCATGTGATGACGGATGCCCGCGCCGTGGGCAAGCAGATGTTCCTCGAGTTCGACCACGGGCTGTGGCTGCGGGTGCACCTGGGCATGTACGGCGCGTGGGACTTCGCCGGGGACATCCTGATGGATGCGACGATCGCGTCCGCGAACGGCCGGATGGGCCAGACCAGCCAGCGCGGAACCGACGTGGACTCCGCCGTGCTGGATGCGGCGGTGCTGGATTCCGCGGGGGAGAACTCGATGCACAGCATCGGCGCGCCGCGGCGCACCCGGGTGCGAATGGCCGAGCAGGAGAAGGAGATCGACCAGCCGGGCACCTTCCCACCGGAGCCGGTCGGCCAGGTGCGAGTGCGCCTGCTCACCGACACGGTGTCGGCCGACCTGCGCGGGCCGACGGCGTGCGAGGTGCTCGACCCGGCGCAGGTGCAGGCCGTGATCGACAAGGCCGGACCGGACCCGCAACTCGACGACAGCACGGCCGCGGAGGACCGGTTCACCGCCGTGGTGCGGCGCAAGCCCACCCCCATCGGTCTGCTCCTGATGGACCAGTCCGTCGTCAGCGGCATCGGCAATGTCTACCGCGCCGAGCTGCTCTTCCGGGCCCAGGTGAACCCGTACGCCCCGGGGAAGTCGCTCCCGGAAGACACCGTGCGCGACCTGTGGCGGGACTGGGCGCACCTGCTGAAGATCGGGGTGGAGACCGGTCAGATGATGACCATGGACGACCTCGACGGTGACGAGTGGCGGCTGGCCATGAAGAACCGCGCCGACCGGCACTGGGTCTACAAACGCGAGGGTCTGCCCTGCCGGATCTGCGGCACCCACATCACCCTCGCCGAGATGGGTGCCCGCAAGCTGTACTTCTGCCCGCGCTGCCAGGCCTGAACCATGCCCAGAGACAGGAACCTCGACCGATGAGACACAATCCCTCATTCGCGCTGGACGACCCGGCCGAGATCAGGCGCCTGGTGCGGGAGAACCCGTGGGCGACCATGATCAGCCACACCTCCGACGGGGAACTCGTCGCCTCGCACTACCCGGTCGTGCTCGACGAGGACAGCGACGAGATCGTACTGCTGAGCCATGTCGGCCGGCCGGACGAGCAGCTGCACGAGCTCGGCCGGCACGAACTGCTGGTGGTGATCCAGGGGCCCCACGGTTACATCTCGCCCGGCTGGTACGACGCGTCACCGGCCGTCCCCACCTGGAACTTCATCACCGCCCACCTCTACGGCACCCCCGAACTTCTCGGCGCCGCCGAGAACCTCGCCGTGCTCGACCGGCTCGTCGACCACTTCGAAGACCGGATGCCCGATCCCCGGCGGTTGAACGGCACCGCCGAGAATGCCGCCTACGCCGCCCGGATCTCGGCCGGCACGGTCGGCTTCCGGCTGCGGGTGACCCGGGTGGTTGCCAAGAGCAAGCTCAGCCAGAACAGGCCCGTCGAGACCGTCGCCCGGATCCTGACCGAACTGGAAGGCTCCGGGCCCTATGCCAGCCCGACCCTTGCCGCCGAGATGCGCCGGGTGCACGGCCGGACCGACTCACCGGGCGACCGGTCGTGACCGGGCTCTCGCTCACTCTGCGCAACGCACGCCTGCCCGGCAGTGACGGACGGGTCGACGTCACGGTCACCGACGGGGTGATCCGTCAGATCGGGTACCAGGGCAGGACGGCTCCCGGGCAGGAGAGCGTCGACCTCGGCGAGCGCTGGCTGATCCCCGGCCTGTGGGACAACCACGTGCATTTCAGCCAGTGGGCGCAGACCGCCCGCCGCCTCGACCTGTCCGCCACGGCCAGTGCGACCGAGGCGGCCGGGCTCGTTCGCGAACGGGCCGGGGAGACACTGACGGGGGAGACCCTCGTCGGCTTCGGTTTCCGCGACGGCCTCTGGCCGGATGCCCCCGGCCGGGCCGTGCTCGACGCCGCCTCCGGCGACCTCCCCGTCGTGCTCGTCAGCGGCGACCTGCACAGTTGCTGGCTGAACTCCGCGGCGCTCGCCGCCCACGGCTTCCCCGACCACCCCACCGGGCTGCTGCGCGAGGACGACGCCTTCGCCGTCGTCAATGCCCTCGGCACCGTGCCGGACACGGTGATGGACGGCTGGGTCGACACGGCGGCGCGCGCCGCGGCCGCCCGCGGCGTGGTCGGCATCGTGGAGATGGAGATGGCCTGGAACCCCGGTGACTGGCAACGCCGGATCGCGGCCGGGACCGACACGCTGAGGGTCGAGACCAGCGTCTACAGCCAGCACCTGGAGCAGGCCATCACGCTCGGCCTTCGCTCAGGAGCCGTGCTCGAGCGCACCGGCGGACTGGGCGTGATGGGGCCGTTCAAGGTCATCACGGACGGGTCGCTCAACACCCGCACCGCGTACTGTTTCGACGAGTATCCGGGGCTGGCGGGCCAACCCGGTGCGCACGGGCTGCTCACCGTGCCCCAGGACCGGCTCGTCGGCCTGATGCGCCGGGCGGCGGCGGGCGGCATCCGCCCCGCCGTGCACGCGATCGGCGACCGGGCCAACGCCCTGGCCCTCGACGCCTTCGCCGAGGTCGGCTGCGCGGGGAGCATCGAACACGCCCAACTGCTCCGCGCCGAGGATGTGGCCCGGTTCGCGGCCC
Organism: Cryobacterium mannosilyticum; assembly: GCF_004402705.1. Taxonomy (NCBI): domain Bacteria; kingdom Bacillati; phylum Actinomycetota; class Actinomycetes; order Micrococcales; family Microbacteriaceae; genus Cryobacterium; species Cryobacterium mannosilyticum. The sequence goes on from NZ_SOFM01000011.1 coordinate 18,004, forward strand.
TCGGCGTCGTCGCCAGCGTGCAGCCCGAGCATGCCCTCGACGACCGGGACGTCGCCGACCGCTACTGGGCCGGCCGCACGGGACGGGCCTTCGTGCTGAAGTCCCTGCTCGACGCGGGCGCCACCCTGGCTCTCGGCAGTGACGCCCCCGTCGCGCCACTGGATCCCTGGGTGACCATCGCGGCGGCGGTCGGGCGCACCCGGGGAGGACGTGAGCCGTGGCAGCCGGGGCAGGCGATCTCCAGGCAGGCCGCGCTCGCCGCATCCGCCCGCGGCCGGCACGGGATCTCGATCGGCGACGTGGCCGACCTGGTGGTCTGCGAGACCGACCCGTTCGTCGCATCCGTCGCCGACCTCCGGGTCATGCCCGTGGCCGCCACCCTGATCGCCGGAAGGTTCACGCACAACACCCTCCAGCCCTGACCCTTCGATCCTGACCCGATAGCCCCGCCGACAGCCCTGGCCGTGTGCCTCAGGGACGCCCGCGTGCGGGGGTTTTCCCCCGAGGCGATCCGGTTGCCAGCCGGATGCCGCCGAGACGGCCCACCGGGAAGGCTGGATGCAGGCACACTGGCTGGAGGAAGAACATGAGCACCACAGAAACAACAACATCCGCGACGATCGACGACCGGAGGGAGAACACCGTGCAGGACCCTGCTGTGCGGCGGGGCGGCTATCGGGCGCTGTGGCGCCGGGTGCCGCGGGAGCTCGGCTTCCTGCTGCCGACGCTGCCCATCGCCGTGGTCGGGCTCTCCCTGCTCAGCACCGTGTTCTTCACGGGTGCCGGCATGATCGCCATCTTCGTCGGCCTGTTCATCGTCGTGCTGGCCCTCTACATCGCCCGGGGGTTCGGCATGTTCGAGCTTGCCCGGCTGCGCTGGGCCGGGCAGAACCCGATCACGCCGCCACGCTGGGACCCGGCCGGCGAACCGGCAACGCCGCTCCGCACGGTGCTCGGCCCGCTCGTCAACGGGCACTACTGGCTCTACCTGTTGCACGGCATGGTCGTGAACTTCATCGCGGGACTGGTCAGCTGGATCGTCACCGTGGTCTGGCTGTCGGTCGGGCTGGGCGGGATCAGCTACTGGTTCTGGGGCCGGTTCCTGGAGAACGGCAACGGGGTCAGGGTGCCGCTCTCCACGCTCGTGACCGACTGGATGCTGCAGGGCAACCCGCCGGCCATCGACCCGTTCGTCGCTGAGAGCCTGTTCCAGCTCATCCTGGGTGCGGCCTTCCTGGCCACCCTGCCCTTCATCACCCGGGGATTCACCGCGATGCACCAGTTCATCGCCCGGGGCTTGCTCGGCGCGTGGCGCTCCGAGGCTCTCCAGCGGGAGGTCGCCGACCTGAGCGCGTCTCGGGGGGCCGCCGTCTCCGCGGAGGACCGGTCGCTCCGCCGGCTCGAGCGCGACATCCACGACGGACCCCAGCAACGCCTGGTGCGCCTGCAGATGGACCTGGCCAGCGCCGAGCGCAAGCTCGAGACCGACCCGGCGGCCGCGCGCGGGCTGCTCGCCGAGGCCAGGCAGCAGGCGCACGACACCCTCGAGGAGCTGCGCGCGTTGTCCCGCGGCCTGGTCCCCCCGATCCTCCAGGACCGCGGCCTGATCGCCGGCCTCGAATCGCTCGCCGCCCGAAGCACCATCCCCGTGCAACTCGAACTGACCGTCGACCCGGCGCTGCGGCTGCCATCCGAGATCGAACGCAGCGCGTACTTCGCCGCGTCCGAACTGCTCACCAACGCCGCCAAGCATTCCGGGGCCACCGGCATCCGGCTGCACCTGGCGCTCCGCCGGGTGCCGGACGACGACACCACCTGGCTGGACCTCTGGGTGATCGATGACGGCGTGGGCGGCGCGGTCCCGACCGAGGCGCACGGCCTGCGCGGTCTCGACGAGCGCCTCCGCGGCCTGCGCGGGGTGCTGTCGATCGACAGCCCGGCGGGTGGTCCGACCGCGGTGGGGGCTCATATCCCCCTCACCGACACCGCGCCCAGCTCGATCGCCCTATCCTGAACAGGTGACCCAGTCTGCGAGCGTGACGGATGCCGCACCGGCGGCCGCCCCCTTGCGACTGGTGCTGGCCGAGGATTCGCTCCTGCTCCGGGAGGGGCTGATCCGGCTCTTCGATGAGGCCGGCTTCGTGACCGTCGCGTCCTACGGCGACGCCGACGCGCTGCTCGCCGAGGTCGACGCGTTGCGGCCGGACATCGCCGTGCTCGATGTGCGGATGCCGCCCACCTTCCGCGACGAGGGGGTGCGTGCAGCGCTGGAGCTGCGGCGAAGGCTGCCGTCGGTGGGCATCCTGCTGCTCAGCCAATACGTGGAGGGCACCTACGCCCATGAGCTGCTCGCGGCCGGGGAGGGCGGCATGGGCTACCTGCTCAAGGACCGGGTGGCGTCGCTGGACGACCTCACCGACGCGCTCACCCGGATCAGCGCCGGCGGCACCGTGCTCGACCCGCAGGTGGTGCGCGAGCTGCTGGGTCGCCGCACCGACCCGCTCGCGGCGCTCACCCCGCGGGAACGCGACGTGCTCGCACTGATGGCCGAGGGCCGCACGAACGTGGGCATCGCCTCCGCCCTCGTGATCGGGGTCGGCGCGGTGGAGAAGAACGTCACCTCGATCTTCCAGAAGCTGCAGCTCGACGACTCCGGCTCGGACCACCGCCGGGTGCTCGCGGTGCTCGCCTTCCTCCGGCGCTGAGCCCCTCGCCCGTCCCGCGAGTCGCACCCCCGTGTGTCGCACCCGGGTGTCGCATCCCGGAGTAGTTCGGAACATGGATGCCGGGCCGAGGGGGGAGGATAGGAACATGAGCGCAATCGAGAATTCCAAGCTGGCCATCATCGGGGCGGGTGCCGTGGGCACCTCCCTCGCCTACGCCTCCCTGATCCGCCAGTCCGCGCGCGAGGTTGTGCTCTACGACATCAACGAGGCCAAGGTCGAGGCCGAGGTGCTCGACCTCGCCCACGGCACCCAGTTCACCGGCGCATCCTGCGTGTCGGGCGGGTCGGACCTGGACGCGATCGCGGGCGCCAACATGGTCGTGATCACGGCCGGCGCCCGGCAGCATCCGGGCCAGTCCCGCCTCGATATGGCCGGGGTCAACGTGGGAATCCTGCGCGAACTGATGCCCAAGCTCGTCGAGCGCGCCCCGGATGCCGTGTTCATGATCGTCACCAACCCCTGCGACATTCTCACCTACGCGGCCCTGCACTTCAGCGGGCTTCCGTCGGCCCGCGTCTTCGGCTCCGGAACCGTGCTCGACTCCTCACGGCTGCGCTGGTTGCTCGCCCACCGGGTCGACGTCGCGATCGCGAACGTGCACGCCGTGATCGTCGGTGAGCACGGCGACTCGGAGTTCCCGCTCTGGTCCCAGGCCAGGGTCGGCCCGATCTCGCTCGCCCAGTGGGTGGCGGACGATATCTCACCCGTCACGAACGGGCGCGCGAAGTTCTCGGAGGCCGAGTTCGAGGCCATCACCGAGGACGTCAAGACCGCGGCGTACCGGGTCATCGCCGGAAAGGGTGCCACCAACTACGCGATCGGTCTCTCCGGGGCCCGAATCGTGGAGGCGGTGCTGCGTGACGAGGGCGCCGTGCTTCCGGTCAGCTCGGTGCTGACCGGGTACCGCGGCGTGAGCAAGGTGGCGCTGTCGGTGCCGACCGTGGTCAACGCCGATGGCGTGTCCCGGGTGATCGAGGTGCCGTTCTCCGACTCTGAGCAGACCCTGTTCCAGCACTCGGCCGACACCCTCCGGGCGACCCTGGACCGGCTCGGACTGGACTGAGCCCGGCGCATCCGTCTCAACCGGTGATCTGCACCGGCGCACCATTGGAAACGAGCGCCCAATCGACGCGTGCGAACGTTGCTGGTTCCACCACCTGCGCCCGGGTGACCCAGTCGATGATCAGCTGTCGGATCTCCTGCTGGGCGTTGTGCACCACCGGTGCGGTCGTGACCCCGGGGAAAGCGCCGCCGCCGGACTGCCGGTAGTTGTTGATGGCGATGACGAATTGCGCCGCGGCGTCGATCGGAGCGCCGTCGTAGGCGAGGTCGGCGATCCTCGAGCCGGGGTCCCTGGCGACGTCGATAGTGTAGCTGAGGGATGCGTCGAGGCCGCCCATCACGTCGTAGTTGTAGTCCGGCGTGCCGGTCGGCGCCACGGCGGTGACCGCGTTCGTGAGCTGGTCCGGCGTGAACGGCCCCGCCCCGACGACCTGTCTGAAGTACTGGGCCGACTTTTCGAGGTAGGCCTTCACCTGGGCGCCGGTGAAAACGATGCCGAGGAGGGTGTTATCGAAGCTGTACAGTCCGGCCACGTCGCGAACGGTCACCTCGCCGGCGGGGATCGCGGCCTCCCGATTGAACGGGGCCGCGATCGACAGGATCGGCAGGCCGGCCTGCGGGGTCCCGGCGATCGCCGCGCGCACCGCCTGCCCCTGCACGAGATTGATGAAGTCCAGCGCCGCGGTGTCCTCGTAGCGCGCGGTGGCGCACGACATCGCCTCGGTGCAGCTGCCGATGACTGAGTTGACGTACCCGACGACCGTGTCGTGGTCGGCGCGGAGCAGGTCGGCCACCTTCGGGTCCTCCGGGACGGTGTTGCTGTTGAGCACGCTGGATCCGGCGCTCTCCACCTCCCAGCGGCCCCGGCGCTTGACCAGTGACAGTTCGATCAGGGACAGCCGCATGCCCCAGCGCAGCGGCTCCGTCAGAATCACGGTGCGACCGGTCTGCGCGTTGACGACTCGCCGCTCCGGAATCTCCTGGTGGGCATGACCGACCAGGATCGCGTCGATCCCGGGAACCTGCTCGGCCACCAGGGTCGCCGCGTTCTCGGGGTAGGGGAGGGCGTCGCCGTACGACGACGAGGTCGTGGCGCCGGAGTGCGCGGCCACGATGACGACATCCGCCCCCGCGGCACGCAGGCGCGGCACCCAGACGGCGGCCTGCTCGACGAGGCCGGGGAAGGTCAGCCGGCCCTCGACGTTCGCCTTGTCCCAGATGGCGATCCCCGGATTGGTCAGGCCGAGGATGCCCACCTTGATCGGCTTCTCACCGGCCGGCTGGATCGTCTTGATGACGTAGGGCGCGAAGGCAGGCAGCCCGGTCGCCGCGTCCAGGGCGTTCGCCCCGAGCAGCGGAAAGTCGAGCTGGTCGGCGAAGGTCCGGAGCAAGGGGATGCCGTAGTTGAACTCGTGATTGCCCAGGGCTGCGGCGTCGTAGCCGATGTAGTTCATCGCCGCGGCCATCGGGTGCAGGTGACCGTCGGTGATCGGCGCGATGCGCGCGAAATAGTAGGCCAGGGGAGTGCCTTGAATCGTGTCGCCGGCGTCGATCATCAGCGTGTTCTCGCGTCCGCGCTGCACGCGCACCGCCTCGACGAGCGTGGCCACCTTGGCCAGGCCGATGTCGTTCCGAGCCGAGTCGTCGTATTCGGTGTTCTGGAAGTAGTTCCAGTTGAAGACGCAGCCGTGCAGGTCGGTCGTGCCCATGATCGTCAGGGAGACGGGGTCTCCCGGCCGATGCCCGCCCCCGCGCTCTGCCGCCTGGGCCGGGGTCATGCCGGCGGCGGTCAGCACGCTCACCGCCGCGAAACTGCCCAGCACGTTGCGTCGAGTCAGTTGGATTGGCACATTCACTCCCCAGGCGTACCTCTCGAGAGAGGCGTTGTGAGGCAGCAACCAACCCCACCGGCCACGCTAGACCCGTGCGAGAATCCCTGTCAATCAATCCGGATTCGCACGGGGCGTGGGCTGTCGCAATTCGGATGCTGCGTCTAACCTGCCAATGAGGTCTGCAAATCACTGAGGTCTGCAAATCACTGACGGCATCGCGAAGGGGAGGATCAGATGGCGACGGACGGTCGGGCACGGGTGATCGTGCGGGACGGGCCATGGGGCTTTGTTTTCCTGTTGGCCTATATCGGGGCGGCCATCTACTTCATCTCCCTCTCGACGGGCACGTTCTGGGGCGTCATCCTGGGTCTGCTCCAGGCCATCGTCTGGCCGGTCTACGTCGTCTACCACGTGTTGCTCCTGATCGGCGCCTGAGACAGCGGAGCCAAGCCTGATCACGCAGAGCCAGAAAGGACTCGGCCATGACTCAACTCCTCCTGTTCCACCACGCCCAGGGATTGACTCCGGGGATCACCGCGTTCGCCGACCGGCTGCGCGCCGACGGCCATGACGTGCACACGCCCGACCTGTTCGACGGCCGCACATTCGACAGCATTGAAGCCGGCATGGCCTACGTCGGAGAACTGGGGTTCGGCGAGGTCATGGAACGCGGAACCCGGGCCGCCGACGCCGTCGGCGACAACCTCGTCTTCGCCGGCTTCTCGCTGGGCGTGGTGCCGGCCCAGATGCTCGCCCAGACCCGCCCGGGCGCCCTGGGCGCCGTGTTGTGCTACTCCTGTGTGCCTGTGTCCGAATTCGGCGGGGCCTGGCCGGTCGACGTTCCGGTGCAGATCCACGGCATGGATGCCGACCCCTACTTCGTCGACGAGGGCGACATAGACGCGGCCCGGGCCATCGTCGCCTCCGCTCCGAGTGCCGAGCTGTTCCTCTACCCAGGCGATCAGCACTACTTCGCCGACAACTCCCTGCCCTCCTACGACGCGGATGCCACCGAACTCCTGCTGCGCCGGGTCATCGATTTCCTGGGCCGGATTCGCGGGTAGCCGACTCGGTTCAGGGCAGCCGGGCGCCGACTGGTCATTGGCTGGTGGGCGGTTGCCAGAGCTCTACCTTGTTTCCTTCCGGATCGATGACCCAGGCGAACTTCCCGTACTCGGAATCGCCTGTGTTCTCCTGAACGTCTGGGTTCTCCAGAACGTTGCAGCCTTCTTCGCGCAGGGCCTCAACCAGGGCATCGAGATCCTCGACCCGGTAGTTGACCATGAACGAAAGTCGGGGACATGACCGTTCTAGGTGCCGCCCGCAATCGCGGCGGGATACGCGACGTCGACCCATTCCTGGCCGAGGGATTCCAGCTGCGCGCTTCCGGCCGTGACGCCGGCGACGACCGCGGCGAGTAGCGCAGCGTCGTCGTGCGCAATCCGCAGCACCGCGTCCTCCCCGTAGTCCGTACCCAGGATGAGCACTCCGCGCTGGCGCAACTCGGCCTCGATTCGACCGGCATCCGTGTGGGACAAAGCGAGCGTGAACAGTTCACGGCGTGCACGCTGCACGACCAACCCGCGGAACCGGGACTCGTCGATCGTGGTCAGAACGGCATCCGAGTAGGCGCGCACGAGGCCGCCGGCACCGAGAAGGGTGCCACCGAAGTAGCGGCTGACGACGGCCGTGCAATCGACGAAGCCGCGCCCGGACAGCGCCTCGAGCATCGGCCGGCCCGCAGTCCCTGACGGTTCTCCGTCGTCATTGGCCCGGCGCACCTGATCGGGAGTGCCGGTCGGACCCAGCACGAATGCCGAGCAGTGGTGGCGTGCGCTCCAATGTTCCTTGCGCGCCTCGTCGACCGCAGCACGCGCGGCATCCTCGGTCTCGGTTCTGACCAGGCGGCAGAGGAACCTGGATCGCTTCACTTCGATCTCGGTGTCAACGCGGTTGCCGACGCCGCCGTGCAAGGTGAGATCAGGCATACGCCTAGTCTCCCGCGTTATCGCATGGTGCGTTTCAGACGGAAGGGGCGAAAACCGACCGCGCGGAGCCGGACCTGCGGTGCTTTACTGACATGAGGAAATCTCAGAGGAGGTGCATGATGAAGACTCAGACTTACCTGGGTACTGACATTGCGGGGATGATGCAGGCCGCGCGGGCGGAAGCGCGCCGCATCATGGAGGCGAACAACGGCGACCTGGTCGCCGATCACAAAGCGATCCTGGACCGGCTGGAAGCGGCCGAACTGATCACCGACGAAGAAGTGCAGACGCTGCTGGACCTCTACAAGCTCGGGTTCGAGGCCGGGGAAGGGAAAGCCGACCCCCAGCGGGCGTTCTTCGAGTCACGGGACGTCTACGGCAAATTGGCCGCCGGCGGCAAAGCCAGCCCCGTCGCGCTGGTCGTCGCGTCGGCCGCCGTCGGGTCGTTCGATATCGCAGTGAATCCTGAAGGAACGACGACGGTCACGATCGCCAAGGTGAGCTACGGCTCCAGCCTTGCGGGTATCGGTGCCGGCATCGGGTCGCTCCTGGGCGGGCCGGCCGGAGGGGTGCTCGGTGGAGCGATCGGCGGCCTCTTGGGCGGGATAGTGGACGACAAGAAGGGTAAGAAGTAACCCGGCCGGCCAATCTGGAGGGGATGACGGGAATCGAACCCGCGCCATCAGTTTGGAAAACTGAGGCTCTACCATTGAGCTACATCCCCAGGCGCGATCTCCCGCGCACTCGATTACTTTAGTACACGTTCCGGGGTGACGGATGCACGGCGGGTCGCTTTCGCGTCCTGACCGTGCAGTAGACTTACCGAGGTCATTCCGCTGGTGCGTGAGCTTTGCGCTCCGAAGGATGACTCCAACGGGTTGAGAAAATATCCGGGGCGTAGCTCAGCTTGGTAGAGCGCTCGGTTTGGGGCCGAGAGGTCGCAGGTTCGAATCCTGTCGCCCCGACAGTCACCCCCCAGAACATCGTTCGAACACAGGAGATACCCACGTGAAGTCCACGGTCGAAAAGCTGAGTCCCACGCGCGCCAAGGTCACCATTGCGGTGACCCCCGAGGAGCTGAAGCCCAGCATCACCCACGCCTACGGGCACATTGCCGAGGACATCAACATCCCCGGTTTCCGCAAGGGCAAGGTTCCGCCGCCCATCATCGACCAGCGCGTCGGAAAGTCCGCCGTGCTCGAGCACGCGGTCAACGAGAGCCTCGACGGTTTCTACCGGAAGGCCGTTGAAGAGCACAAGCTGCGCCCCCTCGGCCGCCCGGAAGCCGACATCGTCGAATGGCCCAGCGACAAGGACTTCTCCGGAGACCTGCTCCTCGCCATCGAGGTCGACGTGCGCCCCGAGATCGACCTTCCCGCCTACGAGGGCCTGAAGCTCACCGTTGACGCCGTCGAGGTGTCCGATGAAGACGTCGCCGAGGAGCTCGACCAGCTGCGCAGCCGTTTCGGCACGCTCGTCACCGTCGACCGCCCCGCCACCACCGGCGACTTCGCCCAGATCGACCTGGTCGCCAGCATCAACGAGCTCGAGGTCGACAACGCGACCGGGATCTCCTACGAGGTCGGCTCCGGCGACTTGATCGACGGCATCGACGAGGCGCTCGACTCCCTCAGCGCCGGCGAGACCACCACCTTCAACTCGAAGCTGATGGGTGGCGACCACGAGGGCGAGACCGCTGAGATCACCGTCAAGGTCATCGCCGTCAAGGAGCGCGAGCTTCCCACCGCCGACGACGACTTCGCGCAGATCGCCAGCGAGTTCGACACCATGGCCGAGCTCACCGAGAGCCTCAAGGCGCAGGTCCTGCGTTCGAAGGCCTTCGGTCAGGGCAGCCAGGCCCGGGAGAAGCTCGTCGAGCAGCTCCTCGCCTCGGTCGAGGTTCCGATCCCGACGTCGATCATCGAAGACGAGGTGCGTCGCCACCTCGAGGGCGAGAACCGCCTCGAGGACGACGAGCACCGCGCCGAGGTGACCGAGTCCAGCGAGAAGACCTTCCGCCAGCAGATCCTGCTCGACACGATCGCCGAGGCCGAGAAGGTCCAGGTCAGCCAGGACGAGCTCACCCAGTACCTGATCCAGGGTGCCAGCCAGTACGGCATGGACCCGAGCGAATTCGTGCAGGCGCTGAGCGGCAACGGTCAGATCCCGTCGATGGTCGCCGAGGTCGCCCGTAACAAGGCCCTCGCGATCGCGCTGGGCAAGGCTGAGGTCGTGGACTCCAACGGGGCGCCGGTCGACCTGTCCGAGTTCGCCGCCGTCGCCGCGAACGACGAGGCCGCCGACGAGGAAGAAACCGAGGATGCCGTCGAGGCACCCGAGGCCGACGCCGCCCCGGCCAAACCGAAGAAGAAGGCCGCAGCAAAGAAGTAGCACGCCACGAGAACGGGGCCGGATGTCACAGACATCCGGCCCCGTTTTTGCGTGTCGCCCCGTCCTTCGTCACTTCAGCGTCCCGGGGGAGCGTCGCGGGGGCGGCGCGCAATCTGCCGAGGGCGAACACGGCCGTTCTCGCGCGTCCGACCCTATAGATTCATTCTGAAGCGACAAGCGAAACGGAGCGCGACATGGCCGATATGGCACCTACACCCGGCGTTTTTGACCGACTGCTGAAAGACCGCATCATCTGGCTCGGTTCAGAGGTTCGGGACGAGAACGCCAACGAGATCTGTGCCAAGATCCTGCTGCTGGCCGCAGAGGACTCTGAGCGGGACATCTTCCTCTACATCAACTCGCCCGGCGGCTCGATCACGGCGGGCATGGCCATCTACGACACGATGAAGTTCGTTCCGAACGACATCGTCACCGTCGGCATCGGCCTGGCCGCGTCGATGGGCCAGTTCCTGTTGTCCTCCGGCACCAAGGGCAAGCGCTACATCACCCCGAACGCACGCGTTCTGCTGCACCAGCCGTCCGGCGGATTCGGTGGCACCGCCGCCGACATCCAGACCCAGGCCAAGGTGATCCTGGACATGAAGAAGCGGATGGCCGAACTCACCGCAGAGCAGACCGGCAAGTCGGTCGAGCAGGTCCTCATCGACAACGACCGCGACAACTGGTTCACCGCCCAAGAGGCCGTGGCATACGGCTTCGTCGACCACCTGCGCGAATTCGCGTCGGATGTGGTCGGCGGCGGCGGCACCGACGACTCAGTGAACAAGAAGTAGGACGGGCAGAAACGACATGGAATTCACGAATTTTGGTCACCAGGCCGGGGGCCGCGCCCCGCAGTCGCCCGAGGCCCGCTACATCCTCCCCACCTTTGAAGAGCGCACCGCCTACGGGTACAAGCGTCAGGACCCCTACGCGAAGCTGTTCGAGGACCGCATCATCTTCCTCGGCGTGCAGGTCGACGACGCGTCCGCCGATGACGTCATGGCCCAGCTCCTCGTGCTGGAGAGCCAGGACCCCGACCGCGACATCGTGATGTACATCAACTCACCGGGTGGTTCCTTCACCGCGATGACGGCGATCTACGACACGATGCAGTACATCCGACCGCACATCCAGACGGTGTGCCTCGGCCAGGCGGCCTCCGCCGCCGCCGTGCTGCTCGCCGGCGGAACGCCCGGAAAGCGCCTCGCGCTTCCGAACGCGCGCATCCTCATCCACCAGCCTTCGGCCGGCGGTCAGGGTGGCGGGCAGGCGTCCGACATCGAAATCCAGGCCGCCGAGATCCAGCGGATGCGTGAGTGGCTGGAATTCACCATCTCCCACCACTCCAACCGCACGGCGGAGCAGGTCCACAAGGACATCGACCGCGACAAGATCCTCGGCGCCCCCGAGGCCCTCGAATACGGCCTGATCGACCAGATCCTGACCAGCCGCAAGAACGTTCCCACGCTCGTCAAGTAGCGCTTCGCAACAATCGCACGTCGAAAACGGCGGATGCCCGGCTGGCTGACAGCCGGGCATCCGCCGTTTTCGGGGCCTCACGGCCGTTTCTCGCCCAGCCGCCGTTATCGCATTTCCACCGGTCCGCACGGCTTGCACACCACAGTCACAGGCACAGGCTAGGCTCAGTTCAGCGTTACCAGCAATACCGATGGAGGAGGCTGACGGATGGCCCGAATAGGCGAGAGTGCCGACCTGTTGAAGTGTTCCTTCTGTGGGAAGAGTCAGAAGCAGGTCCAACAGCTCATTGCCGGTCCCGGTGTGTACATCTGCGACGAGTGCGTCGAACTGTGCAACGAGATCATCGAGGAACGCCTGGCCGAGGCCGGCGCCGAAGAAGGCAACGGTGAGTTCGACCTCCCCAAGCCCAAGGAGATCTTCGGATTCCTCGAGGAATACGTCATCGGGCAGGAAGCCGCCAAGCGCGCCCTCGCCGTAGCCGTCTACAACCACTACAAGCGCGTGCGCGCCCGGGCCACCCTCACCGCCGCCGACGCCATCCACGACGACGTCGAGATCGCCAAGTCCAACATCCTGCTGATCGGCCCGACCGGCTGCGGCAAGACCTACCTCGCCCAGACCCTCGCGAAGCGGCTGAACGTTCCCTTCGCGGTGGCGGATGCGACGGCCCTCACCGAGGCAGGTTACGTCGGTGAAGACGTCGAGAACATCCTGCTCAAGCTGATCCAGGCCGCCGACTACGACGTCAAGCGCGCAGAGACCGGCATCATCTACATCGACGAGATCGACAAGATCGCGCGCAAGGCCGAGAACCCGTCGATCACCCGCGACGTCTCGGGCGAGGGTGTGCAACAGGCGCTGCTGAAGATCCTCGAAGGCACGGTCGCATCGGTTCCGCCGCAGGGCGGCCGCAAGCATCCGCACCAGGAGTTCATCCAGATCGACACGACGAACGTGCTGTTCATCGTGGCCGGCGCCTTCGCGGGCCTCGACGACATCATCTCCACCCGGGCCGGCAAGAAGGGGATCGGTTTCGGCGCTCCGCTGCACAGCAAGGGCGACGACGTCAACCTTTTCAGCGAGGTGCTCCCCGAAGACCTGCACAAGTTCGGTCTGATCCCCGAATTCATCGGCCGGCTGCCGGTCGTCACCACGGTCACCCAGCTCGACCAGGTGGCCCTGATGCAGATCCTCACCGTGCCGCGGAACGCCCTCGTGCGCCAGTACCAGCGCATGTTCGAGCTCGACGGAGTCGAACTCGAATTCGAGCAGCCGGCCCTGGAGGCCATCGCCGACCTGGCGGTGCTCCGCAAGACCGGTGCCCGGGGCCTGCGAGCCATCATGGAAGAGGTGCTCGGGCCGATCATGTTCGAGGTGCCGTCGAGCTCCGAGGTCGCCAGGGTCGTCGTGACCCGGGCCGCCGTGCTCGACAACGCCGAGCCGACCATCGTGCTGCACAAGGCGCGCCGGGTGGACAAGTCCGCCTGAGCCGACGGACCTCGTGGCCCAGCGCTGGGCTCGCGCAGGGCGCAAACTGTTGCCGCAACGGACAACTGTGGCCGGTGTGCGGACAACTGCTGTCCGCACTGGCAACAGTTGCCGGAGCGCGGGGCGGCTAGGTCAGGCCGCGCCGGTCGAGCAAGGGCTGGATGCGGGCGTCCCGGCCGCGGAAGTCCCGGTAGGCCGCCAACTGGTCGGCGCTCCCGCCCACGGCGAGCACGTGCTGGCGGAACCGTTCGCCGTTCTCCCTGCTGAGGCCTCCGTTCTCGGTGAACCAGTCCACCGTGTCAGCGTCGAGCACCTCGCTCCAGATGTAGGAGTAGTAGCCGGCGTCGTAACCGCCGGCGAAGGTGTGCGCGAAGTAGGTGCTCGCGTAGCGGGTGGGCACCGCCTCGTTCGCCAGGCCGGCGGCGGCGAGGGCGGATGCCTCGAACTCCGCGACATCCGTCACCACGGTGTCGGCGTCGATCAGGTGCCAGGCCTGGTCGAGCAGGGCCGCGGCCAGGTACTCGCTGGTGAGGAAGCCCTCATTGAATGTCGCGGAGGCACGGATGCGGTCGACCAGCTCGTGCGGCATGCTCTCGCCGGTCACGGTGTGCTTCGCGAAATTCGCCAGCACCTCCGGCCAGAGCAGCCACATCTCGTTGACCTGGCTGGGAAACTCGACGAAGTCCCGGTAGACGCTGGTGCCGGCGAACTTCGGATAGGTGACCCGGGCGAAAAGACCGTGCAGGGCATGACCGAACTCATGGAACAGGGTCGTCGCTTCGTCGTAGCTGAGCAGGGTCAGCTCACCGGGCGCGGGTTTGGGCACGTTGAGGTTGTTGCAGACCACCGCGGGGGTGCCCAGCAGCTCGGACTGGGAGACGAGGGGGTTCATCCAGGCGCCGCCGCGCTTGGAATCCCGGGTGTACAGGTCGAGGATGTACAGCCCGACGGGGGAGCCGTCGGCCTCGGCGACCTCGAAGAGGCGAGCCTCCGGGTGCCAGGCGACCAGGTCCTCCCGCTCGGTGAACGTCACCCCGTACAGGCTGGTCGCGGCGAAGAACACGCCGTCGTGCAGCACGCGTTCGACGTCGAAGTAGGGCCGCAGGGCCTGGCTGTCCACGTCGAACCGGGCCCGGCGCACCTTCTCGGTGTAGAACGCCCAATCCCAGGCGGCCAGGGTGAAACCGCCGCCCTCACTGTCGATGACCGCCTGCAGGTCGGCCTGCTCGGCCAGCGCGTTCCGGGCAGCGGCCGGCGCAAGCCGTCCGAGCAGGTCGGCGACCGCGTCCGGCGTCTTCGCAGTCTCGTCCGCGGTGACCGCGGATGCGTGGTTGGCGAACCCGAGCAGCCGGGCCCGGGCGGCGCGCAGGGCGGTGATCTCGAGCACCAGGGCCCGGTTGTCGTGAACCCCGCCACGGATGCCGCGGGCACGGGAGGCGGCCAGCAGCCGCTCCCGGACGCCCCGGTTGGTGAGTTGCGCCAGGTAGGGATGGCTGGTGGGAAGCACGAGGGTGATCACGTAGCGTCCGGCCAGCCCGCGGGAGTCGGCCGCCAGGGCCGCCGCCGAGATCTCCCCGGCCGAGAGCCCGTCGAGCTCGGCGACATCGTCGAGCACGAGGGCCAGGTCGTTGGTGTCGGCCAGCAGGTTCTTCTCGAACCGGGTGCCGGCGACACCGAGCCGCGCGTTCAGGTCGCGCAGGATGGCCTTGTCCTCGTCCGACAGGCCGGCCCCGGCGAGCGTGAACTCGGTGAAGTACCGTTCGACCAGATACCGCGACTCCGGGTCCAGGCCCAGCGCATCCCGTTGCTCATGCACGGCGGCGATGCGGGCGAAGAGCGCGGGGCCGAGCCGGATGGCGTCGGCGTGCGCGGCGAGCAGCGGCGCCAGCTCCTCCTCGAGCGCGTTGGTGAAGTCGCTCGAGTGCGACGAGCTCAGGTTGAAGAAGACCTCCGCCACCCGGCTGAACGCCTGGCCGCTGCGTTCGAGGGGCAGCAGGGTGTTCTCAAAGGTCGGCGGTTCCGGATTCGCTCCGATGGCCGCCACCTCGGCTCGCTGCTCCGCCATGCCCTCGAGGAAGGCGGGGCGGTAATGCTCCTCGGTGATCTCCGCGAACGGGGGAAGCCGGAACGGGAGCGTGCTCGGGCGCGAGAAGGGATTCATCGATTCACCATGAAACAAACCTAGTTCGACCGACACCGGTTCCGCTTCCGTGCGTAGGCTCAGGGCATGACCGACCAGCGCGACCAGCCCGAACGCCCCGAGACCGCACCGCGCGACCACTACACGCACGGTCACCACGAAAGCGTGCTCCGCTCGCACACCTGGCGCACCGTGGCGAACTCGGCGGCCTACCTCATCCCGCACCTCCACCCCGGATCAACCCTCCTCGACGTGGGCTGCGGGCCCGGCACCATCACGGTCGACCTGGCCCGGCGCCTCTCACCCGGCCAGGTCACCGGCATCGACGCCGCGGAGGAGATCATCCACCGCGCGGCCGGGCTCGCCTTCGACGAGGGGGTGCGCAACGTGGTCTTCCAGGTCGGCGACGTCTACGCCCTCGACTTCCCGGACGAGTCCTTCGATATCGTGCACGCCCACCAGGTGCTGCAACATGTCGCCAACCCGGTGGCGGCGATGAAGGAGATCCGGCGGGTGCTCAGACCCGGCGGGGTGTTCGCGGCGCGGGACGTCGACTACGGCGGGGTGATGATGCATCCCAAGCTGCCCGGCCTGTTGCTGTGGATGACTGCCTACCGTGACGTGCACTATTGGAACGGCGGCGACCCCGACGCGGGGCGGGCGCTGAAGGCCTGGGCCCGGCAGGCCGGATTCACCAGTGTCGCCAGCAGCGCGTCGATCTGGTGCTTCGCCTCGGACGCCGAACGCGAGTGGTGGGGAGAGTCGTGGGCCGTGCGCGCCACCGAATCCGCATTCGCGGCGCACGCGATCGAGGTCGGCGCGGCCGACCTCGCCGACCTGCGACAGATCGCGGCGGCCTGGCGGCAGTGGGCGGCCGACCCCGACGGCTGGTTCGGGATGCCGCACGGCGAGATCCTCGCCCGGAAGTAACATCAAGGGTGCCCTTCCTGGATCAGCTGAACCACTGGGCCCGGCACCAGCCGGGCGCGACGGCCGTCGAGGTCGGCGCCGACCGGCTCAGCTTCGCCGGACTCGCGGCCCGGGCGACCGGCGCGCTGCCCGAGGAGACCGACCGGGCGTTCATCACCGCCATCAGCCTGCCCAACGGCATCGACTTCGCCGTCGCCCTCACCGCCGGGATCGCCGGCGACGGCGCCGTCGCCGTGCTCGACCCGGGCTGGCCGGTCGCCCAGCGGGAGACCGTCACAGAACGGCTGGCCGCCGAGGGCGCTCGGTGGCAGCCGCGGTCCCGGCCCGGTTCCGTCCCGGCCCTGGCCGACGGGCGCCCCGGCTCGGTCTTCCTCTACGGATTCACCTCCGGAACCACCTCCCTGCCCAAGGCGTTCACCCGCACCCGCGAATCCTGGCGACGCTCCTTCGAAGCCGGCACCGACTACTTCGGGCTGACCCGGCACGACCGCACGCTCGCGCCGGGACCGTTGTCGTCCAGTCTCACCCTGTATGCCCTGGCCGAGTCCCTGCACGCCGGCGCCACGTTCGTCACCCTGCCGGAATTCGACCTGGCCGCCGCCCTCGCCTGCGTCGCCGACCGGGAGATCACCCGGCTCGTGCTGGTGCCCACCGTGCTGCGCCTGCTCGCCGAACGCGGCCTGGCCGGCGGGGTGGACGGCCGGGGGCTGACCAGCATCATCAGCGCCGGCGCCCGGCTGGATCCGGCCACCCTGGCCGCCGCACGACGGTTCGCGTCCAACGCGACCATCCACGAGTACTACGGGGCTGCCGAGCTCAGTTTCATCGCCGCATCGACGGTGCGCCCGGGGGAGGCGCCCGGAACGGACGTCACGGCCGTCGGCCGCGCGTTCCCCGGAGTCTCCCTGAGCATCAGGGACGAGACCGGGCGGGAACTGCCCCGGAACGAAACCGGCACGATCTTCGTGCGCAGCGACCTGGTCGGCAACGGCTATGCCTGGGGCGACGACGGCGAGGCCTTCCGCCGCGACGGCGACTGGTGCACGGTCGGCGACCTCGGCTTCCTCGACCGGGACGACGTGCTGCACTTCCGGAACCGTCGGGCGGACATGATCGTCACCTCCGGCCAGAACGTCTACCCGCAGGAGGTGGAGGCGGCCCTGCAGGGCCTGTCCGGCGTCACATCCGTCGTCGCGGTCGGGGTGCCGGATGCCCGCCGGGGCTCCCGGCTCGTCGTGGCGGTCCTCGGCGGTCCCGAGGTCGACGCGGCCGTACTGCGCCGGGCCGTCGCCGCCTCGCTCGCCGAAGCGAAACGGCCACGGTCCTACTACCGGCTCAAGGCGATGCCCCTCACCCCCAGCGGCAAACTCAACCGCAGCATCCTTGCCCGCTGGATCACCGAGGGAGACCCGCGTGTCACCGCACTGGACTGATTCTGCCCGGCCCGACGCTGCCGGGCCTGGCCACGCCCGGCCGGGCGCCGACCGTGAGCCGGTCGTCCTCCTCGGCCGCCGCACCGCCTTCGGCCGGGTGAACGGCGCTCTGGCGACGCTCACCGCCGACCGGTTGCTCGCGCCGGTGCTGGCCAGGCTGCTGGCCGACGCGGGCGTCGCCCCGGAGACGGTCGACGATGTCATCATCGGCAACGCGGTCGGCGGCGGCGGCAACGTGGCACGCCTCGCCCTCCTGCGCGCAGGCCTGCCCGTGACGGTGCCGGGCCTGACCGTCGATCGCCAGTGCGGCTCCGGCCTCGAGGCCATCGTCCTGGCCTGCCGGCTCATCGCCGCGGGCGCCGGTGACATCTATCTGGCCGGCGGCGTGGAGAGTTGCAGCACGGCGCCGCTCCGGGCCCACCGGCTCTCGTCGACGCCAGGGCACCCCGACTTCTTCGACCGGGTGCGGTTCTCGCCCGACGAGGTCGGCGACCCCGAGATGGGCGTCGCCGCCGAGAATGTGGCCGACCGGTTCGGCATCACCCGGGAGCGACAGGACGCGTTCGCACTCCGCAGCCACCGGCTGGCCATCATGGCCGGCGCGTCAGGGAAGCTGGCCGAGGAGATCGTCGCCCTGGCCACCGAGGCCGGCCGGGTCGATGCCGACGAGGGCCCGCGGCCCCGCCTCACGGCCGGCCTGTTGAGCCGGTTCGGTCCGGCCTTCCGGGCAGGCGGGACCGTCACCGCCGGCAACTCCTGCGCAGACGCCGACGGGGCCGTCGCGGTGCTGGTGACCAGCCGGCGGACCGCGGATGCCCTCGGCCTCGGCGGTGGGCTGCGATTCGTCGATTCCGCGGTGACGGGCACGAACCCGGACGTCCTCGGCATCGCCGGCGGCGAGGCGGCCCGGCTGGTGCTCTCCCGGCAGGGGATTGGGGCAGCGGACCTGTCCCGGATCGAATTCACTGAGGCCTTCGCGGCCCAGGTGCTGGCGTCGCTGGATCTCCTCGGTGTTGCGGAGGAGCGCGCCAATCTGCAGGGCGGGGCGCTGGCTGTCGGCCATCCGTTCGGCGCGAGCGGCGCGCTGCTGGTGCTCGGCCTGCTGCGGCAGTGCCGGGCCGCGGCCTCGCCGGGAGAACTCGGCCTCACGGCCGTGAGCATCGCCGGGGGACTGGGCGTCGCGGCGCTCTGGGCCTGGGACGACACGGGTGGTGCCGCGCGGCGGGACCGGTAGCCGGCGAGACGAGCCGCGGTTCAGCCTGGGGTCGGAATAGCGGTCGCTCCGGCCTTCATCGAACGTCGGGTCTCCAAGCGCAGTTCCATCTCGCTCATGACGATGGCCGCGAGGTCCCCGAGGGTGGCAAGTTCCTGTTCCGTGGCCAGGCGCGGTTCGAAGTCGAGCACGCACAGCGTGCCGAGGTTGTGTCCGTCGCGGGTGCGCAGGGGCACTCCGGCGTAGAACTGCAGGCCGAAATCGTCGGCAACAAGGGGGTTCGCCAGTGTCCGTGGGTCGAACCGGGCATCTTCCACGACCCAGGGCAGGTCATCCATGATGGCCGACGCACAGAGCCCGGGGTGCCTGTCGATATTGTCTATCTCGAGTCCGTGGTGGGACGTGAACCAGATCTGATCGTGATCGACGATGGTGACGAGAGCGACTGGAACCGAGAATACCCGGGCGGCAATCGCCGTGATCCGGTCGAATGCCCCGTCGGCCGGTGCCTCAGGCAGCCGGTAGCGCGCTACCGCGAGCATCCGGGCCTCCTCGGTCGACGGCTCGGGATCGGTGCCGACGCCCCTGTGCCGGCCGGTCTCGGACGCCACCAGCTGGCGCAGCGCCGGGACCAGATCGTGGATGGACGGGCGGTCTTTCGGGTTGCGGGCGGTCATGGCCGCCAGGAGGGCCCGCCATTCCGGGGCGAGGCCGTGCGGAATGGGCGGATCGTTTCGCAGCCGGGCCAGCGCTGACTGGATCGGGTCGCCGGGAAAGGCGACGGTGCGGGTGAAACACTCGAGGAGCACGAGACCCAGCGAGTAGATGTCGCTGGCCGACCCCAGGTTCTGACCGCGCGCCTGTTCGGGGCTGAGGTAGGCGGCCGTGCCCGTCGTGACGGTGTCCGTGTCACCGCCCGGGGCGGCGCCGACCAGGGCGATGCCGAAGTCGGTCAGCTTCGCACGGTACCGTGCGCTGCCCTGGTTGTAGTCCACCAGCAGAATGTTCGCCGGCTTGACGTCTCGATGCACGACGCCCCGATGGTGAATGTACTGCAGGCCCTCGGCCAGGTCGAAGCCGATGTGCGCTATCTGGCGAGGAGTGAGCGGACCGCGCTCGAGCTTGACCTTGAGATCGGCGCCCGTGACAAGTTCCATGACGAGGTAGACGCGCGGCCGGGCGGCATCCGTTCGGTCGACGCCCGCGTCGAGCAGGGTGACGAGACTGTGGTGATTGAGGCTCGCGAGGAGGTTCACCTCGTCTTCCTGCAGCCGGATGTCCTTCTCGCTCGTTGCCGACGCGTCGAAGACCTTGACGGCGACGTCGCGACCCAGCGATTCGTCCGTGGCGCGAAAGACCGAGCCCTTGCCGCCGCGGCCGATCAGTTCCTGCAACCGGTATCGTCCGCGCAGTCGCGGGGCGCCGGCCTCGGCGACCTCAGGCGAGCGCCCCGACGTGGTGATGACATCCATGAGAGAGCCTTCGTGTCGTGCCGCCGTCACCACAGGCGGTGCGGCGAGTCCACTTACTAGACGTAGCTCGATGTCGATATGTCACGCCGGTGACTCTTAGATCCAGTCCTCGTCGTCCTCGACCGTCACGGCAGGCTGGGTGATGGTGGCGCTGTCTTCCCCCGGGTTGTACCGGATGACGGTGCCGTCGTCGAGTTCGAGCACCGGCTGGGCCTCCAGCCAGGTCAGCGTCCAGCGCCAGCCGCTGTTGTCCTCGCCTAGGGCGGCGAGTTCCTCCTCGACCGCCTGGATGGCGATCTCGACCACGTGCGGCAGCCCCGTCGGAACCGGTCCGCCGAGTGGGAAGCGGTTTCCCAGCTGCACTCTAGAGCTCTATCTCGTAGGTGACCCAGTCGGTGCGGGTGGCGACATCGTCGTAGAGACGCTGGGCCTCAACGTTGTCGGCAGCCGTGATCCACGCCAGGGTGCTGAGGTGGTGCTCGGTGGCGTATTGCTTCGCGAACTCGATCAGGGCACGTCCCACCCCGGTGCTGCGCGACTCTGGGACCACGAACAGGTCGTCCAGGTAGAGTCCGCGGGTTGCGCTGAGCGTGTTGGGCACCTCGCGATAGTGGGCGAAGCCGATGAAGTCACCCTCGTCATTGACGGCGACCGCCCCGGCCAGCACGTGGTTCTTGTCGATGATCCAGCTCCAGACCTGGAGCGCCTTCTCATCGGTCAGCGCGCTCTTGTAGAACTCGCTGTAGCCCTCGAAGAGGCCTAACCACGAGAAAAAGTCCTTGTCGCCCAGTGTTCGTACCTTGACTGACATCCGGTTCTCCTAACTCTCTGGCACCGTGTCGAGCACGATATCAGTGACAGCCAATTCGCTGCCATCGACAAAAACCAATTCCGAGATACGACCAACGGCCCGCAGATCATCGGAAGCCTGCGCGAGCAGGGCAACCTCAGCGGCCGTTCCGCTAATTACAGCAGATGCGACGGCAGATTTCTGGGATGCTTTCGCATCGGTCTTGGCGCGCCGGATGCCGGTGAGCGCCCGGCTGGCCAAATCGAGCAGGGCGACGTTGCCGGCACTGCCCGCGGCGAGCTCGGCCTGGCTCGGCCACGGCGCTCGGTGCACCGAGCCGTCGTTGGACCAGGACCAGGCTTCCTCCGTGGCGAACGGCACGAACGGCGCGAACAGGCGCAGCAGGGTGGCGAGGGCCGTGCGGAGCGCGGCGACGGCCGACGCCTGGCCGGCGCCGCTCTCGCCGTAGGCGCGTTCCTTGACCAGCTCGAGGTAGTCGTCGCAGAAGGTCCAGAAGAAACTCTCGGTGAGTTCGAGCGCGCGGGCGTGGTCGTAACCCTCGAACGCGGCCGTGGCCTGGCCGACGACCACGCTCAGCCGGGCGAGCATGCTCTGGTCGATCGGCTCGGTCACCGGGGCGTCCGCGGCGCCGTCGAAGCCGAGGATGAACTTCGACGCGTTCAGGATCTTGATCGCGAGGCGACGGCCGATCTTGATCTGGGTCGGGTTCTTCGGGTCGAACGCGGCATCCGTGCCCAGGCGCGACGACGCGGCCCAGTAGCGCACCGCGTCGGAGCCGTGCTGCTCGAGCATGTCGGCCGGGGTCACCACGTTGCCCTTGGACTTGGACATCTTCTTACGGTCGGGGTCGACGATGAAGCCCGACAGCGCCGCGTGCTGCCACGGTGACACGCCGTGCTCGAGTTCGGCGCGGAGCAGGGTGGAGAACAGCCAGGTGCGGATGATGTCCTGACCCTGCGGGCGGAGCGAGTACGGGTAGACGAGATCGAACAGTTCGGGGTCGCGTTCCCAACCTCCGGCGAGCTGCGGGGTGAGCGATGACGTGGCCCAGGTGTCCATCACGTCGACCTCGCCGACGAAACCGTTCGCGGCCCCGCGCTGGTCGGCGCTGTAGCCGGGGGCGGTGTCGGACGACGGGTCGACCGGGAGCAGGTCGCGGGTGGCCACGATCGGCTGGTCGAAGACCGGGTTGGCGTCGGCATCCAGCGGGTACCAGACAGGAAGGGGGACGCCGAAGAAGCGCTGGCGGGAGACGAGCCAGTCGCCGGTGAGGCCGTTGACCCAGTTCTCGTAGCGCACGCGCATGAATTCGGGGTGCCACTGCAGGTCGGCGCCGTGGGAGATGAGGCGGGAGCGCAGGGCCTCGTCGCGGGCACCGTTGCGGATGTACCACTGGCGGGTCGACACGATCTCGAGCGGCTTGTCGCCCTTCTCGAAGAATTTGACCGGGTGCACGATCGGTTTGGGCTCGCCGATCATGTCGCCGCTCGCGCGGAGCAGTTCCACGACGGCCTGCTTGGCGGAGAAGACCGTCTTGCCGGCCAGCTGGGCGTAGGCGGCACGGCCGGCCTCGCTCACGATGACGTCGGGGGCCTCGGCGATGATCCGGCCGTCGAAGCCCATGATCGCGCGGTTGGGCAGGTCGAGTTCGCGCCACCAGACCACGTCGGTCACGTCGCCGAAGGTGCAGATCATCGCGATTCCGCTGCCCTTGTCCTTCTGGGCGAGGTGGTGCGCCAGGATCGGCACCTCCACGTCGAAGAGCGGGGTGCGCACAACGGTGCCGAAGAGCGCCTTGTACCGTTCGTCGTCGGGGTGCGCGACGAGGGCCACGCAGGCGGGCAGCAGCTCGGGGCGGGTGGTTTCGATCTCGATGGTGCTCTCGTCGGGCTTCCGGAACGACACCCGGTGGTAGGCGGCGGGCATCTCCTTGTCTTCGAGCTCGGCCTGGGCCACGGCGGTGCGGAAGGTCACGTCCCAGAGGGTCGGCGCCATTGCCTGGTAGGCCTCGCCGCGCTCCACGTTGCCGAGGAACGCGAGCTGGGAGGTGATCAGCGAATCGTGGCCGATCGTGCGGTAGGTCTGGGTCCAGTCGACGCTCAGGCCGAGGGTGCGCCAGAGGGCCTCGAACTGCTTCTCGTCCTCGATGGTGAGGCGCTCGCACAGCTCGATGAAGTTGCGGCGGCTGATCGGGAGCTGGTCGGCGGCCTTGCTGCTCTTGCCGTCGCCGCCCTCGAACGGCGGGGTGAAGTCGTCCGCGTAGGGGAGGGAGGGGTCGCAGCGCACGCCGTAGTAGTTCTGCACCCGGCGTTCGGTGGGCAGGCCGTTGTCGTCCCAGCCCATCGGGTAGAACACGTCGCGGCCGCGCATCCGCTGGAACCGGGCGATGACGTCGGTGTGGGTGTAGGAGAACACATGGCCGATGTGCAGCGAGCCGGAGGCGGTCGGCGGCGGGGTGTCGATGGAGAAGATGTTCGCGCGGCTGGCGGAGCCCCGGTCGAACCGGTAGGTGCCGGAGTCTTCCCAGTTGCCGCCCCACTTGGTTTCGAGACCCTCGAGGGCCGGTTTGTCCGGAACGCTGGCGGCGGTCATGTTTCTCCGTTTGTCTATGTGCGGCACCGAGTCGTTGGTGAGGTGCCTGAGTATTGGGCCTCACCCAATCTACCGGATGCCCTGTTCCCCGCCGATTCCGGCGGTGCCCGAGTGTTCGAGTGCGGCCTCCGGCTCAGCCCAGGCGGGGGACCGCGGCGAGCAGGGACTGCGTGTACGGATGCCGCGGCGCCGTGAAAACCTGCGCCGTGTCCCCGGTCTCCACGATCGTGCCGTCCAGCATCACCGCGACCTGGTCGCTGGCGTGCCGGATCACCCCCAGGTCGTGGGAGATGAGGAGCAGGCTGAGGCCTCGCTCCCGCTGCAGTTCGTCGAGGAGATCGAGCACCTGGGCCTGCACCGTCACGTCGAGGGATGACACCGGTTCGTCGCAGACCAGGATCTGCGGCTCCGAGGCCAGCGCCCGCGCGATGCCGACCCGCTGGCGCTGGCCGCCGGAGAGCGACAGCGGGCGCCTGCTCAGGAGCGTCGCCGGAAGCGACACCTGGTCGAGCAGCTCGAGCACCCTGGCCCGGTCGCGGGCGGCGTTCCCCGCCTGGCGGGCGGCGTGGCGCGCGCCCCGCACGGCGTCGCGCAGCACCGCGTCGACGCTCAGCCGAGGGTCGAAGGAGCTGAGGGCATCCTGGTAGATCGCGCCGAGCTCCGGGCGCAGGCGCCGGCGCTGCCGCTCGGTGACGGCGCTGAACGGGCGACCGAGCACCCGCACCTCACCCGCATCCGGTCGGCTGAGGGCCAGCAACAGACGCGCCGTCGTGGTCTTGCCCGAACCGGACTCGCCGACCAGACCGAGGGTGGTGCCGCGAAGGAGCCGGAGGGAGACCCCGTCCACCGCCCGCTGCTCGCTGCCGTCCGGCCTCCGGAAGGTCTTGACGAGTCCGGACGCCTCCAGCACGAGCTCGGCCGGAGCCGGGGCCGACGCCGACGCCGACGCCGGGGCAGAAGCCGGGGCATCCGCCCGGCCTTCTGGGGAGGACAGCCGGGTGCCGCGCGGCTTGTCGATCGGAATCGCGGCGATCATCCGCCGGGTCTGCTCATGCTTCGGCGAGGCGAGCAGCCTCGCGGCCGGCCCGCGTTCCACGATCCGACCGGCGCTCATCACCGCGATCCGGTCGGCGATCCGGCCCACCACGGCGAGATCATGACTGATCAGCAGGATGGCCGTCCCATGCCGTTTGAGGCTCTCCAGCAGGTCGAGGATCTGCGCCTGCACCGTCACGTCGAGTGCCGTGGTCGGTTCGTCGATCAGCAGCAGGGGCGGGTCGAGGGCGATCGCGGAGGCGATCAGCGCGCGCTGCCGCTGCCCGCCGGACAACTCGCCCGAACGCTGCCTCACCCGGGTGCGGCCGTCGGGCAGCCCCACCCGCTCGAGCACCTCCTGCACCCTGGTCCGCCGCGCCGCGCGATCGAGGGTGGTGTGCAGCCGGAGCGAATCGGCGATCTCGCGGCCGATCGGTCGCAACGGGTCGAGGGAGACGAGTGCGTCCTGCAGCACCAGGCCGACGTCCCGGCCGCGCCGCCGCCGCCACTGCGCGTCGGAGAGGCCGAGCACGTCGCTCCCGTTGATCTCCAGTTCGGCGGCCTGCAGCCAGGCGTCGTCGCCGGCCAGGCCGATCAGGCTCCGGGCGGTGACGCTCTTGCCGGAGCCGGACTCGCCGACCAGCGCCAGGCATTCGCCGGGGGCGATGTCGAAGGAGACCCCGGCGACGACCGGATCGGTCCCCGGCTGCCCGCCGAACCCCACCGCGAGGTCCCGCACGCGGAGCATCGAGACGAGCGGCGGGGTCACCGCGGCACGGCGGGCGGCGGGACCGGTTCCCTGGCTCATGCGTGCCTCAATCGTCGTTCGAGGGCGCGCCCCAGGCTCGTCGCGGTGACCGCGGTGAGCACGATGAACAGCCCGGGGAAGAAGGCCATCCACCAGGCCGACGTGATGTAGGTGCGCCCGGCCGAGAGCATGGCACCCCATTCGGCGGCCGGTGGGGCTGCGCCGAGCCCGAGGTAGCTCAGGGCCGACGCCCAGACCACGGCCTGCCCGATGCCGAGGGTGCCCAGCACGAACAGCGGCGCCAGGGTGTTCGGCAGGATGTGCCGCACCAGGATCTGCCGGCGGCCGCGGCCGAGCACGGTGGCCGCCTCCACGAACGCCGAGGACCGCACCGAGATGAGCTGGCCCCGGATGATGCGGGCATAGCCGGGCGCCGTCGCCAGCCCCACCGCCACGGTCGCCGTCTGTGTTCCGGGCCCGAAGACCAGGATAACGAGCAGTGCCAGCAGCAGTCCGGGGAACGCGAACAGCACCTCGAGGAACCGATTGACGGTGAAATCGACGACCCGGCCGAGCATCCCGGCCATGGTTCCGAGCACTATCCCCAGGCCGAGCCCGATCGCCGTGGCCAGGATGCCGATGACCAGGGAGCCTCCGGTGCCGTGGCTGACCCGGGTAAAGATGTCCCGGCCGGACTCGTCGGTGCCGAACCAGTGCGCGAGATTCGGCGGCTGGAAGGCCGACAACGGGTCGATGGCGAGCGGGTCTCCCGGTGCGAGAATGGAGGGCGCGACCGCGGCCACGACGAGGAACAACGCGAACGCCGCGGCGAGGGCCTCGGCCACGCCGATCCGGCGGCGGCGCGGCTCCCGGGCGCGCGCCTGGCGGCCGAGGTCGGCCTGGATCTCGAGGTCGCTCATCGCCGGCGCAATCGCGGGTCGGCGATCCACTGGGCCAGGTCGGTGAGGACGGTCATCAGGATGTACCCGACGGCGACGATCATCACCACCCCGATCACGACGGGCACGTCGCGCACGGTGACCGCGTTGAGCATCGTGCGGCCGAGGCCGGGCCGGGCGAAGATGGTCTCCACCACGACTGCGCCGCTGATCAGGGAGCCGAAGGCCCAGCCGGAGAGGCTGATCGCCGGCAGCGACGCGTGCCGGAGGGCATGGATCCAGCGCACGCCGCGATCGCCCTCGCCTCGGGCTCTCGCCGAGAGCACGAACGGCGACTCGAGCGCGGTGAGCAGGGACTCGCGCATGATCTGGCCGAGGAACCCGGCCAGGGGGACGGCGAGGGTGAGCACGGGCAGCACGAGGCCGGCCGGGCCCGGGGTGCTGATCGGCGGCAACCACCCCAGCCAGACGCTGAACAGCACGATCAGCGCGGTAGCCAGCCAGAAGTGGGGCAGCGCCGCCGCGACGATCTCCAGTCCGGAGCCGAGGTACCAGGCGAAGCGCCCGCCGCGGGTCGACCAGGTGGCGAGCACGAGCGCGAACAGCCAGGCGACGACGAGCGCGAGTGCCGCCAGCAGCAGGGTCCCGCCGAGCTGGCCGACCAGGAGCGGGGCGACATCCTGCCTGAGCGCGTAGGACCGGCCGAGGTCGCCGGTTGCCAGCCGGCCCAACTGGGCCAGGTACTGAACGACGACGGGCTGGTCGAGACCGTACCGGGCCCGTACCGCGGCCAGTGCCTCCGGCGACGTCTGCGAGCCCGGACCGCCGAGGATGGCCTCGGCCGGGTCGCCGGGGATCAGCCTGATCGCGAAGAAGGTGATCGTGGCCACCGCCCAGAGCACGAACACCGCCCCGGCCAGGCGGGCGGCGAGCAGCCCGGGCAGCGTCCGGCGGAGAGCGCGCCGTGGGCGTGCCCGAACCGGCCGGGCGGAGCGGGGTGCTCCATCCGGCCTCAGCGAACCCGCCGCCGCGTCGGTCACTCGGCGGGGAGCCAGGCGTCGTAGAACGTGGGAGTGGACACGGTCGGCATCGCGCGGGCCCCGGAGACGCGGGAGCTCAGCAGGTAGTGGTTCTGCTGGTCGTAGAGCGGCAGGAGGTAGAAACCCTCCAGGACCTTATTCTGCACGTCCGTGTAGAGGGCGGCGCGCTTGCCGGCATCCGTCACGGTGGCGGCCTCGGCGAGCAGCGCGTCGACCGCGGGGTCGTTCACCTGCGCGTGGTTGGCGAAGTAACCGCTGGGGGCAGGGACGATGCCGGCGGAGTCGAAGAGGATGCGCAGCACGTCAGGGCCGACCTTGGTGTACGGGGCGCTGACGGCGTCGTAGCCGTTCTCGCCGAGAGCCGTGTACCAGCTGGAGAGGTCCATCGGGGTGAGCACCACGTCGAAGCCGGTCTTCTTCGCGGTCGCCTGGAGCTGCTCGAACAGCGACTGCTCGGCGGGGATGGACTGGTTCGTGCTCACCGGGAACTGCACGGTCAGGCGCGCGCCGTCCTTCACCCGGTAGCCGGCCGAGTCGCGGGCCGTCCAGCCGGCCGAGTCGAGCAGCTTGTCGGCTGCTCTGGCGTCGTAGCCGAACAGGTCAGGCCGCTGCACGGCGGTGGCCTCCACGCTGGAGAGCGCGGAGTACGACCGCGTGGCGGTGCCCTGGAAGAGGCTGCTGACGGCATCGTCCACGTTGGCCGAGCGGATGAAGGCCTCCCGCACGAGGGGGTCGTTGAACGGCGGCCGGGACGAGTTCAGTTCGATCCGGTTCGAGGCTCCGGGCCGGGGCGCGTCGAGGTGGGTGATCGTGTCACCCTTCTCCGCCTGGACGATCGTGTCGGGCTGGGCGTTGTCGATCACGTCGACGTCACCGGCCTGCAGGGCCGCGAAGCGCGACGCCGAGTCGGGGATGAACCGCCAGATGATTTTGGCCAGGTACGCCGGGCCGGTGTGGTCCGCGTCGGCGGGCGGCGACGTGTAGCCGGCGTTGCGCACGAGCACGACCGAGTCCTGCTTCTCCCAGCTCTCCACCTGGAACGGGCCGGTGCCGACCGGGGCGGCGCAGTTCTCGTCCACGCCCCGGGCCAGGCCCGTCGGGGACTCGATCGCCAGCCACGGCTGGGTCAGCGATTCGAGGAGGGCGCCGTCCGGTTGGCTCAGGACGAATCTCACCACGTTCGCCGAGACGGCCTCGGTGCTCGCAACCTTCGCCAACGCCAGGTAGCCGGTCGAGGAGCCGGTCTTCGGGTCCCGCAGGTGCGCCACGTTTGCCTGCACGGCGGCCGCGTCGAGCGGGGTCCCATCCGTGAACGTCACGCCGTCCTTGAGGGTGAACTCCCAGGCGAGCCCGTCGGGGCTCTCCGTCCAGGACTTCGCCAGCCACGGGATGATCTGGCCGTT
This sequence comes from Cryobacterium mannosilyticum, assembly GCF_004402705.1. NCBI lineage: Bacteria > Bacillati > Actinomycetota > Actinomycetes > Micrococcales > Microbacteriaceae > Cryobacterium > Cryobacterium mannosilyticum. The sequence continues at coordinate 46,689 of NZ_SOFM01000011.1, forward strand.
GGAGTCCCGGGAGACCAGCGACTCCAGGTACTGCGTGCTGACCAGGGCCTGCGGGTAATTGCCGCCGACGTGCGGGTCCAGGCAGGTCGGTTCGGCGTCTCCCGACGCGTAACTGAGCGTGCCGCCCTTCACCGGGGTGCCGCCGGCGTCGGTGCCGGGGGAGGCCGTGCACGAGGTGAGGAGGAGGGCGGCGGCCAGGACGGCCCCGATGACGGCCGGACGATGTGAATGGACCGAGGAATGCATGCGGTGATCTCTTTCCACGGCAGGGAACGGCCGAGTGTGCTGGTCGGGGAGCGGACCCGTGGTGGGCCGCCAGTGTCTCATCGTAAAACATCCGGTGGCGGCCGGGAATTCCACCCGGCGGATGCGGCAGGCTAGAATTACGTACGCATGACTATGATCCGGCCATCACCGGTGAGTCTTCGGAAGAACGGCCCTCCGGGGCCTGGTAGAACCGAACGGGTCGGGCCCGTCACAGCCTCTGAACAAGCGGTCGCCCGCTCACCCGGGCGGCAAGCGAGGTGGTACCGCGGCGGATCCCTTTCGGAGTCGGCGTCCTCGTGGAACAGGGCAGGCCTGCCTCACGCAGGAGGCAGAAACTGCCCGACTCGTCCAGGAGAAGCATGACGTACCCCCAAGGTCAGCAATCAGGTTCGGCGGACCAGCAGTCCGGCTCGATCGTGCCGTCGCCGAACTTTCCCCAGATCGAAACCGAGGTGCTCTCGTTCTGGAAGGACGATGCCACCTTCCAGGCGTCGATCGACAACCGCGAAGGCGCGCCCGAGTGGGTCTTCTATGACGGCCCGCCGTTCGCCAACGGCCTGCCGCACTACGGCCACCTCCTGACCGGGTACGCGAAGGACCTGTTCCCGCGTTTCCAGACCATGCGCGGCAAGCAGGTGCACCGCCGGTTCGGCTGGGACACCCACGGGCTGCCGGCCGAGCTCGAGGCCGAGCGGGAGCTCGGCATCGTCGACAAGAGCGAGATCGAGAAGATGGGCATCGGCGCCTTCAACGCCGTCGCCCGCAGCTCCGTGCTCAAGTACACCAAGGTGTGGGAGGAGTACGTCACCCGCCAGGCCCGCTGGGTCGACTTCGAGAACGACTACAAGACCCTCGACATCACCTTCATGGAGTCCGTGATCTGGGCCTTCAAGCGGCTGCACGACAAGGGGCTCGCCTACGAGGGCTACCGGGTGCTGCCGTACTGCTGGCGCGACCAGACCCCGCTGTCCAACCATGAGCTGCGGATGGACGACGACGTCTACAAGATGCGCCAGGACCAGACGGTCACGGTCACCTTCCCGCTCGTCGGGGCGAAGGCGGAGGTGCTCGGCCTCACCGCCGTGCGTGCCCTCGCCTGGACGACGACCCCGTGGACCCTGCCGACCAACCTCGCCCTCGCCGTCGGCCCGCAGATCGTCTACGCCGTCGTGCCGGCCGGCCCGAACGGCACCCCGGACGCCACCGTGCTCCGCGAGGAGACCGGGCGAACGGATGCCTCGGCCGAGGTGCTCGGCGCCGAGTACCTGATCGCGATCGACCTCGTCGGCAACTACGCCAAGGACCTCGGCTACGAGTCCGCGGCCGACGCGACCGCGGCGATCGCCCGCACCGTGCTCGGCAGCGAACTCGAGGGCGTCTCCTACGACCGGCTCTTCGACTACTACGCGGACACCGCGGTGTGGGGCACCGGGAACGCCTGGACCATCGTCGTGGCGGACTACGTCACCACCGCGGACGGCACCGGCATCGTGCACCAGGCCCCGGCCTACGGTGAAGAGGACCAGCGGATCTGCGAGGCCGCGGGCATCCCGGTGATCATCTCCCTCGACGACGGCGGCAAGTTCCTGCCCGACGTGCCCGAGGTGGCCGGCCTGCTCTGGTCGGACGCGAACAAGCCGCTCACCCAGCTGCTCCGCGCCGAGGGACGCCTGCTCCGCCAGGCCAGCTACGAGCACTCCTACCCGCACTGCTGGCGTTGCCGCAACCCCCTCATCTACAAGGCCGTCTCCAGCTGGTTCGTGCGGGTCACCGACTTCCGGGACCGGATGGAGGTGCTCAACCAGGACATCAACTGGGTCCCGGAGAACGTTAAGGACGGCCAGTTCGGCAAGTGGATCGGCAACGCCCGCGACTGGTCGATCAGCCGCAACCGCTACTTCGGCTCGCCGATCCCGGTCTGGAAGAGCGACAACCCCGACTACCCGCGGATCGACGTCTACGGCTCGCTCGACGAGCTCGAGGCCGACTTCGGCGTGCGCCCGACCGACCTGCACCGCCCGTACATCGACGAGCTCACCCGGCCGAACCCCGACGACCCGACCGGCCAGTCCACCATGCGGCGCATCACGGATGTGCTCGACGTCTGGTTCGACTCCGGCTCGATGCCCTTCGCCCAGGTGCACTACCCGTTCGAGAACCGGGATTGGTTCGACAGCCACAACCCGGCCGACTTCATCGTCGAGTACATCGGGCAGACCCGCGGCTGGTTCTACATGCTGCACGTGCTCTCGACGGCGCTGTTCGACCGCCCCGCCTTCAAGAACGTCGTCAGCCACGGCATCGTGCTCGGCAACGACGGGCAGAAGATGTCGAAGTCCCTGCGCAACTACCCCGACGTGAACGAGGTGTTCGACCGGGACGGGTCGGATGCGATGCGCTGGTTCCTGATGAGCTCCTCCGTGCTGCGCGGCGGCAACCTCATCGTCACGGAGGAAGGCATCCGGGAGGGTGCCCGCCAGGTCATGCTCCCGCTCTGGAGCACCTGGTATTTCTTCTCCCTCTACGCCAACGCGTCCGGCGAGAACGGCTACGACGCCTGCTGGCGCACCGACTCCACCGACGTGCTCGACCGGTACCTGCTCGCCAAGACCCGCGCCCTGATCACGGACGTCACCGCCGACCTGGAGAACCTGGACAGCACTCTCGCGTCCGCCCGGCTCCGGGACTTCGCCGACGTGCTCACCAACTGGTACGTGCGCCGGTCGCGCGACCGTTTCTGGGCCGGCGCCGCGGCCTCGGGAACCAGCGGCTCCGAGGCCTTCGACACCCTGTACACCGTGCTCGAAACGCTCACCCGGGTTGCCGCGCCCCTGCTCCCGCTCGTCACCGAGCGCATCTGGCAGGGACTCACCGGCGGCCGCAGCGTGCACCTCGAGGACTGGCCCGACCCAGAACTTTTCCCTGCCGACGATGTGCTCGTCGCGGCCATGGACCAGGTGCGCACCATCAGTTCCACCGTGCTCTCCCTGCGCAAGCAGGCAGGCCTGCGCGTGCGCCTGCCGCTCGCGAACCTGACCGTGGTCACCACCGACACGGCGGCGATGGCCCCGTTCGAGGCCATCCTCCGCGACGAGCTCAACATCAAGAACGTGTCCCTCGTGGAGCTCGCGGCCGACAGCGCCACCGCCTACGGCGTCACCTCCCGGCTCAACGTGAACGCCCGGGCCGCAGGCCCCCGACTCGGCAAGCAGGTGCAACAGGTGATCAAGGCCGCCCGCGCCGGCGACTGGACCGAGACCGACGGCATCGTCACCGCCGGCGGGATCGAACTGGCCCCGGGGGAGTACGAGCTCGTGCTGCAGACCGGCGGCCCGTCCGCCGACGCGGGCCAGGGCGCCGAGTCCGGCGACACGACCGCGCTCGCCCTGCTGCAGGGCGGCGGATTCGTGCTGCTCGACACGACCACGACGGCCGAACTCGAGGCCGAGGGATTCGCCCGGGACCTGATCCGTGCGGTGCAGGATACCCGCAAGTCAGCCGGATTCGAGGTGAGCGACCGCATCCGCCTCGACCTGGTCTTCTTCGACGACCTGGACGCGGCCACCTTCGCCCTCGCCGCCGGCGTCGATGTGCCGGCCGAAACCCTGACCACCCGCTTCGCCACCCACCGGGCGAGCGACGCCGACGCCGAGCTGCTGGCCGCGACCCTGCCGTCGGAGTGGCTCGGCGACCTGGTCGGCGCCCCAGTCGAACACTACGTGCGCTTCGAAGCGGGGCAGTACGCCAACCGGGGTGCCGTGCTCGTCGCCGTCGCCAGAGAGAACGGACTCATCCATGTCTAAGTCCAGCCCCACAGCAGGCGACGCCGCGCGGGAGGCCGGCGACGCCGTCTACACGGCCCTGCTCGCCCGCGTCGGCGAAGGATCGCCGCGGCCCCGCCTCGAACCGACCAGGCGCGCCCTCGAACTGCTCGGCGACCCGCAGACCGTGTACCCGATCATCCATATCACCGGCACCAACGGCAAGACCAGCACCAGCCGGATCGCCGAGAGCCTGCTCCGCGCGTACGGCCTGCGCACCGGCCTGCTGATCAGCCCGCACCTCGTGCGGCTCAATGAGCGCATCGTGATCGACGGTGAGTCGATCGAGGACGAGGCCCTCGCCGCGAACTGGGACGACATCGCCCCCTACCTGCGGATGGTCGACGACGAGCTCACCTCCGCCGGCGACGAACCGCTCACCTTCTTCGAGGCGCTCACCGTTCTCGCGTTCGCCTGCTTCGCGGACGCTCCCGTCGACGTCGCCGTGATCGAGGTCGGCATGGGCGGCGAGTGGGACTCCACCAACGTCGCCGACGGGCAGGTCGCCGTGATCACGCCGATCGCCCTTGACCACACCAGGCGCCTCGGCGACACCATCGCGGAGATCGCCCGCACCAAGTCCGGGATCATCAAGCCCGCGGCATCCGTCGTCACGGCGAAGCAGGGCGAGCAGGCGCAGGCCGAACTCGAACGCGCCGTCGAACTGACCGAATCGACCCTGGCCAGTGAGGGCGAGGACTTCGCCCTGCTCGCCAGCCAGGTCGCCGTCGGCGGGCAGCTCATCTCGGTGCGCGGCCTGGCCGGCACCTATTCCGACCTGTTCCTGCCTCTCTACGGCACGCACCAGGCGCAGAACGCGGCCGTCGCGATCGCCGCCGTCGAATCGTTCATCGGCGCCGGCAGTCAGGAACTGGCCTACGACCTCGTCGAGGAGGGGCTCGCCTCCGCCACCTCGCCCGGCCGGCTGCAGCTGGTCGGCACCGACCCGACCGTGCTGGTGGATGCCGCGCACAACCCGCACGGCGCGGCCGCCCTCGCCGCGGCGCTGGATGCCTACTTCGACTTCGACGAGATCGTCGCCGTCGTCGGCATCCTGGCCGACAAGGACGCCGCCGGGATCATCGCGGCGCTCGAGCCCATCGTCGCCCGCTTCCACGTCACCGCGTCGCACTCCGAGCGGGCCATCCCCGTCGACGACCTCGCCGACCTGGTGGCGCGCACGGTCGGTGACGACACCACCATCCGGTTCGACGACCTCGCCCAGGCGCTCGAATCGGCCAGGGACTGGGCCGAGGAATCCCCGCGGCGCGCCGTCATCGTCACGGGGTCGATCACCCTCGTCGGTGAGGCGATCGCCCTGGCCGACGCCCGGGAATGGCTGGCGAAGTGAGCCGTCGCTCGGTGAAACGGTCGCTGGCCTCGATCGTGCTGGGCTTCGAGATCATCGTCGTCTTCCTCGCCGCGCTGGTCATCTTCGGCCTCGGCGCGCTGCCGGCGTGGCTCGCGCTCGGCGGGGGAGCGGCGCTCTGCCTGGCGATGGCCCTGGTGATCGGCCTGCTCGGCCGCGACTGGTCGTACTACGCCGGCTGGGCGATCCAGGCCATCGTCGTCGCGACGGGTTTCCTCAACCCCACGATGTTTTTCGTCGGCGCAATGTTCGCTGCCATGTGGACGTACTGCATGGTCGTCGGCACCAGATTAGACAACCAGAAGGAGAGCTCATGAGCACCCAGATCGAAGAAACCCTCGTATTGGTCAAGCCGGATGGCGTCGCCCGCAACCTGTCCGGTGAGATCCTGCGCCGGATCGAAGCAAAGGGATACTCCCTCGTCGACGTGAAGCTGGTCGAGCCCGAGCGGTCGCTGCTCGTGCAGCACTACGCAGAGCACGAGGGCAAGCCGTTCTTCGAACCGCTCGTCGAGTTCATGGAAAGCGGCGCCATCCTCGCCCTCCGGATCGCCGGCGAACGCGTGATCGAGGGCTTCCGCGCCCTCGCCGGGACGACCGACCCGACGACCGCGGCACCCGGTACCATCCGCGGCGACCTCGGCCGCGACTGGGGCGGAAAGGTGCAGCAGAACCTCGTTCACGGCTCCGACTCGCCCGAGTCCGCCGCCCGGGAGCTGGCCCTCTGGTTCGACTGACCGCCGGTTCGACTGACCGCCGGTTCGACTGACCGCCGGTTCGACTGATCGCCCGGGGCTACTCCAGGCTCTTCCGCCGGGCCTCGATCTCGGCTTCGAGGTTCCGGATCCTCGCCGCCTCCGCGTGGAACTCGATCTCCCGTTCGAGGTCGGCCAGCTCGTCCTCCGTGGAGCGGCTCGGAACACCGGTGTACTTCCCGCGTGAGGGTTCTCCCGGTCGGGGTTCGCCCGGCCGGGAGGGTCGCGCCTGGCTCCGGCGGGGGTCGCCGAACGTGCCCCGATCGATCGGAGCCGCATACTCCCGCCCGACGGCGAACCAGAGGATGCTGCCGATCACTGGAAGCAGGATGACGATCATGATCCACACCAGCTTCGGCAGATGCTGAACCTGGCCGTCCTGCCTGGTGATGATGTCGATGAGCGCACCGAGCAGCAGCAGGAAGAACACCGCGGAGATCAGCATGTACATGGGCGACAGTCTAGTGACCCTGGCGCGCTGAACGGGGGTCGATTTTGGTCGTTGATCAGGGGTCGAATCGGGCCTGCCGTGCCCCGCCGAACCGTGAGAGAAGTCGCCCTTTCCCGGGTGGAATACCTGCTTTTCTCACAGCTCGGCGGGGTGGGGGGTTCGAGGCAGGTCAGAGCCGGTGCAGGAAGTCCATCTGCACCTGGGCGATCGCCGCGGCGACCAGGTAGCAGCCGATCGTGATCACGACGATCCAGGAATAGGCGCCGGCGGCGAAGCGACGCACGGCGGCAGGTGCCGGCAGGTTCCCCTCCGTGAGGTTGTGCAGCGTGACGGCGAGGAAGACCGGAATGGTCACGACCCAGGTCACCATGCACCACGGGCAGAGCACGTCCAGCACGAAGAAGCTCTGGCCCATCAGCCAGACCACCAGTGCGATCGCGCCGGTGACTCCGACGTTGAGGCCGATCCAGAACCAGCGGGCGAATCGGGCACCGGCGAGGATGCCGGCCCCGATCGTGATCACGACGGTCCAGCCGATGAGGCCGATCAGCGGGTTCGGGAAGCCGAAGATCGCGCCCTGCCACGAGCCCAGGTTGGTGCTGCAGCCCACCAGCACACTGAAGTTGCAGGAGAGCTGGGCCTGGGGATCCTCGAGGATGTGGATCTTGTCGAGGGTGAGCAGGAAGGCCGCGGTCAGGGCGATCAAACCGCCGATGATGAGGAAGATTGCGAGCCCGACGGGGCGCTTGGACGTCTCGGGCTGGGGCACCTTCGGATTATGCCATGCGCCTCGCGCGTCTTCCTGAGAATGCATGCGATAATCGAAGAAGTCGCTTGAGCCGCGCTCAAGCCGATGCCAGAGAAGGCCTAATGGGCAGCGAAAGCCCAGATTCATTGGTCCCACGACCAAAGGTATTAGCAGCCAGAGCCAAGAGCCGGTTGCGAACGAAGAGGATTCCCGAGGCTTTTGCGCAAGCAAAAACCTCGCATGAGAGTAGCCGGATGGGTGGCGCGGTCGCCCAAAACCGGTCAAGGAGCGCACCAGTGATGGTGGAAGACAACGAAATCAAGAAGCGCAAAGGACTGTTCGGCGGTCGCAGGACCAGCCGACGGGCATCCGCGGCCGCACCAACCACGCCGGAGGTGGCCGCAGAGCCGCAGTCTGTTGTGACGGATGCCGCCCAGGCCGCTGAGGCGGCGGCGACCAACGCCGCGCCGACCCGCGCGACCAGGACCAGCACGGCGCGGACGAGCGCCGCGACCACCACCGATGGCCCGGCCGAATCGAACTCCGCTTTCGAGGCCCAGCCCCAGACCCCAGCGGAACAGGAACCCACCGTGGACCTCACCACCCCGCCCGTCGAACAGCCCGAGGTGCGACGCCCGTCGACTTCGCTCCTCTTCCAGGCGCCGAACATCCTCCCGCTCCCGGCCCGCACCGCTGCGCGCCAGGGAACCGCCCGCCAGGACGGCTTCCGCCAGGACAACTTCCGCCAGGACAACCTCCGCCAGGACGGCTTCCGCCAGGACCAGGACGACGACGGCGATGAAGCGTCGACCGTGCGCCGCCGGGCCCGCCGCCGCACCGGCGACGAAGGACGCTCCGGCTCAGACGACCCGGCGAACACCGTCGTGCGGGTGCGCACCCCGCGCGAACCCGAACTGATCACCGAGCCCCAGCGGATCAAGGGCTCCACCCGGCTCGAGGCCAAGAAGCAGCGCCGTCGCGATGGTCGCGATGCCGGCCGCCGCCGCCCCGTGATCACGGAGGCCGAGTTCCTCGCCCGCCGTGAGGCCGTCGACCGGGTCATGGTCGTGCGCGCCAAGCACAACAAGATCCAGATCGGCGTCCTCGAAGACGGCGTTCTCGTCGAGCACTACGTGGCGAAGAACCAGGATGCGTCGCTGATCGGCAACGTCTACCTCGGCCGGGTGCAGAACGTGCTCCCCAGCATGGAAGCCGCGTTCGTCGACATCGGCCGCGGCCGCAACGCCGTGTTGTACTCCGGTGAGGTCGACTGGGATGCCGCCGCTGAGAACTCGGGCAACAGCAGCCAGGCCCGCCGGATCGAACTGGCGCTGAAGCCGGGCGACAAGGTGCTCGTGCAGGTGACAAAGGACCCGATCGGCCACAAGGGCGCGCGCCTGACCAGCCAGGTCTCGCTCCCGGGCCGCTACCTCGTCTACGTGCCCAACGGTTCGATGAACGGGATCAGCCGCAAGCTGCCCGACACCGAGCGTGCCCGGCTGAAGAAGATCCTCAAGGAGGTTCTCCCCGACAATGTGGGCGTCATCGTGCGCACCGCTGCCGAGGGTGCCACCGACGAGCAGCTCACCCTCGACGTGAACCGTCTCACCACGCAGTGGGCGTCCATCGCCAAGCAGGTCGACACGGTCCAGGCGCCGGCCCTGCTGCACAGCGAGCCCGACCTGCTGATCAAGATCGTGCGGGATGTCTTCAACGAGGACTTCCAGAAGATGGTCATCTCCGGCGACGACTCGCGCGAGATCATCGAGGCCTACCTGCGCCAGGTGGCCCCCGACCTGGTCGAGCGCGTCGAACGCTATGAGGGCGACGTCGACGCCTTCGACGAATACCGCATCTCCGAGCAGATCGAGAAGGCCCTCGACCGCAAGGTCTGGCTGCCGTCGGGCGGATCCCTCGTGATCGACCGCACCGAGGCCATGACGGTCGTCGACGTCAACACGGGCAAGTTCGTCGGCTCCGGCGGCAACCTGGAAGAGACCGTCACCAAGAACAACCTCGAAGCGGCCGAGGAGATCGTGCGCCAGCTGCGCCTGCGCGACATCGGCGGCATCATCGTCGTCGACTTCATCGATATGGTGCTCGAGACCAACCGGGACCTCGTGCTCCGGCGCATGCTCGAATGCCTCAGCCGCGACCGCACCAAGCACCAGGTGGCCGAGGTCACCTCGCTGGGTCTCGTGCAGATGACCCGCAAGAAGCTCGGTCTCGGACTTCTCGAATCGTTCAGCGAGAACTGCGAAGCCTGCGCCGGCCGGGGAATCATCATCCACCACGACCCGGTCGTCAAACACCGCCAGACCGCGCAGCCCGCCATGGAGCGTCGCCCGCGCAGCAAATCGGGCGGCAACGGCGGCAACGGGGACGCCGGCAGCCGCGGCGGCGACAACGGCCATCGGGGCGGCAACGACAACGGTCACCGCGGAGCCGGCGCGCAGCAGTCGGAGCCGGCCAAGTCCACTGTCGGCACGCACGGGATCACCGAGGACGCCAAGCACGCCCTCGCGCTGATCGCGGCGCGTACCATCACCCGATCGCTGACCGGTTCCATCGCCGTCGTCCCGGCCATGGAGGCCAACCCGATCGCGGCGGCGGTCGACGCGGCTGCTGTCGAGACGGCTGCGGGCGACGCGGCAGTGACCGAGACGGCGATGACCGAGACGGCGATGGCCGAGACGGCGACGTCTGCCCCGGTCACGGCCGGCGAAGCGGAGGCGGCGGCATCCGCGCCCCTGATCGACGACGCCTCGGAGTCGGTGGCGATCCTCGACATCCCGCTGAAGAAGTCCCCGCGCAGCCGGCGCACGGTCAGCAAGCAGGTCACCGACCAGCTCCTCGACTCCGTGCTCGAGGCTCTCCCCGAGCCCAAACAGCCCGGCCAGGGTCGTTCGCGCAGCCGCCGTGTCACCACCGCCGGCGGCTCGACCGCCACGGTGCAGCCCATCGTGACCCCCGGGCACGACGCTCAGCAGTAGCGGTTCCGCCCCAGGCGACCGATGGAGACCCGGCTTCGGCCCGGCCTTCATCGGTCGCCTATTTTTAACGGGCTCCGACGGGTGCGGGCTGCGGGAGCGGGGCGCCGACGGCTAGGAGCCCGGGTGCTCCGGACGGGTCGCGCGGTCCCTTTTCGTCACTCTGAGCCCGCTGGCCCGCAGGCGCAGCACCAGCTCCCGGTTGCCGACCGGATGCGCCCCAGCGGCCACCAGGACGTCGTAGAGGCGCGCGGGCACGTCATAATGATCCAGGTCGAATCCGCGCCGGGGGATCTCGTTGGCGGCCGCGAAGGCGTGCAATTCGTCCAGCGAGGTGTCGCTGACCAGATGGGACCAGACGGTACCGTGGGCGGGCCACATCGGACGGTCGATCAATACGGTCATCACCAGATTCTATGTTCCCGGTTCGGTTTGACCGGGGCAGGAGGATCAGCTAAAGTCGATTGTTGGTGTGCGATGGGCCTGAGCCCGCGCGGTCACCAAGGTTTTCTGACAGCGACGAGCCGACTTGGCCCGTTCAACGCAGTAACTTTCCATCTTAGGAATCGGGGCCTCACGGCTCCCCAGAGTTAGGTACGTAACGTGGTTTACGCAGTTGTGCGCGCCGGTGGGCGGCAGGAGAAGGTAGAGGTCGGGACCATCGTCACGATGGACCGAATCAAGGCTGATAAGGACGGCAACGTCGAGCTGGCCGCCGTGCTTCTCGTCGACGGCGACAAGATCACCTCTGACTCGAAGTCGCTGGCCAAGGTCACGGTTACCGCCGAGGTCCTCAACGACCTCCGTGGTCCGAAGATCGTCATCCAGAAATTCAAGAACAAGACCGGGTACAAGAAGCGTCAGGGGCACCGTCAGGAGCTCACACGCGTTCAGGTCACCGGCATCGCCTAAGGCCTGAGGAGAAGAACAGATGGCACACAAAAAAGGTGCGAGTTCCACTCGCAACGGTCGCGACTCCAATGCTCAGCGCCTCGGCGTGAAGCGTTTCGGTGGTCAGGTTGTCAGCGCGGGCGAGATCATCGTTCGTCAGCGCGGCACGCACTTCCACCCCGGCGTCAACGTCGGCCGCGGTGGAGACGACACGCTCTTCGCCCTGGAGTCCGGCTCGGTTGAGTTCGGCGCCAAGGGCGGCCGCAAGGTCGTCAACATCGTGGTGGCTGCCGCGTAGGCATCCACAACTCTTGAACGTCAGGGCGGGCCTTTGGCTCGCCCTGACGTGTTTTCGCCACCTGAAAGGGGCACCCCATGGCCACATTCGTTGACCACGTCACGCTGCACCTGAGAGCGGGCAACGGAGGGAACGGCTGTGTCTCCGTCAAGCGGGAGAAGTTCAAGCCCCTCGCCGGCCCCGACGGCGGAAACGGCGGAAACGGCGGCGACATCGTGCTCGTGGCCGACCCCCAGGTGACCACGCTGCTCGGCTACCACCGTTCGCCGCACCGCAGCTCCTCCAACGGCGGCCCCGGCATGGGCGACCACCGCGCCGGCTACGCCAGCGACCTGATGGAGCTGTCCGTGCCGCTGGGCACCGTCGTCAAGGACGCCGAAGGCAATGAACTCGCCGACATGACGGAACCCGGCTTCCGCATCGTCGTCGCGCCCGGCGGCCAGGGCGGGCTCGGCAACGCAGCCCTCGCCTCGACCAAGCGCAAGGCGCCCGGTTTCGCACTCCTCGGCACCTACGGCTGGGAAGGCGACATCCAGCTCGAGCTCAAGACCGTGGCGGATGTGGCGCTCGTCGGCTACCCGTCGGCCGGCAAGTCCAGCCTGATCGCGGCGATCTCGGCCGCACGTCCCAAGATCGCCGACTACCCCTTCACCACCCTGCACCCCAACCTCGGCGTCGTCGACGCCGGCGAGGTGCGGTACACCGTCGCCGACGTTCCCGGCCTGATCGAGGGCGCCAGCGAGGGCAAGGGGCTCGGGCTCGAATTCCTGCGTCACGTCGAGCGCTGCACCGCGCTGCTGCACATCCTCGACTGCGCCACCCTCGACCCCGACCGCGACCCGCTCAGCGACCTCGACGTCATCCTCGGCGAGCTGGCGGCCTACCCGGTCCCCGAAGGCCAGAAGCCGCTGCTCGACCGGCCGCAGCTCGTCGCGCTGAACAAGATCGACGTGCCGGAAGCCCGCGAACTCGCGGACTTCGTCAAGGGCGACCTCGAGGCGCGCGGGTACCGCGTGTTCGAGATCTCCACGGTCAGCCACGAGGGCCTTCGCGCGCTCAACTACGCGCTGGCCGAGGTCGTCGAAGCCGGCCGGGTCGAGGCAGCGGCGACGCAGGCGGCCAAGCCGCGCATCGTCATCCGCCCCAAGGCCGTCGACGACAGCGGTTTCGTCGTCAAGGTCGAGGGTGGCTCGTTCGGCAACATCTACCGGATCATCGGCACCAAGCCTGAACGCTGGGTGCAGCAGACCGACTTCACCAACGATGAAGCGGTCGGGTTCCTCGCCGATCGGCTGGCCAAGCTCGGGATCGAGAACGAACTGTTCAAGGCCGGCGCCATCGCCGGGTCGACGGTCATCATCGGCCCCGGCAACGGCGTCGTCTTCGACTGGGAGCCCACGCTCACGTCGACGGCCGAGCTGATCACCGCGCCCCGCGGAACGGACACCCGGCTCGACGACTCCAAGCGCCGCACGAGCAACGAACGTCGCGAGGAGTACTTCGGGCGGATGGACGCCAAGGCGGCCGCCCGCGCCGAACTCATCCGCGAACGCGAAGCCGGCATGTGGTCCACCGGCGAAGAGGAATTCAACGGCGACGTGACCGGCGACGGTTCAATCCCGGTGAAGGGAAAGCAGGAAGGCGAGTCCGAATGAGCGCCAGAGCCCGCGCCCAGGTGTCCTCCGCGCGCCGGATCGTGGTGAAGGTCGGCTCCTCCTCGATCAGCGGTGACAACGCCGACCAGATCGCACCGCTGATCGAAGCCCTCGCCGAGACGCACGGGCGCGGCGTCGAGGTGGTCCTGGTGTCCTCAGGGGCCGTCGCGAGCGGGATGAGCCACCTGAACCTCGACGGGCGACCGAGCGACCTGGCCACCCAGCAGGCGGCCGCCTCCGTGGGGCAGAACGTGCTCACCGCCCGCTACCAGGAGACCCTCGACCGGCACGGCATCGCCGCGGGGCAGGTGCTGCTCACCGAGGGAGACCTCCTCAACGAGCCGCACCGCAGCAACACCCGCCGTGCGGTGAACCGGCTCCTCGACCTCCGGATCATGCCGATCGTCAACGAGAACGACACCGTGGCCACCTACGGCCTGCGGTTCGGCGACAATGACCGCCTCGCGGCCATGCTGTCCGTGCTCATCCGGGCCGACCTGCTGCTGCTGCTCAGCGATGTCGACTCGCTCTACACCAAGCCCCCGCACCTGCCCGGCGCCGAACGGATCGACCACATCGGCTTCGACGAAGAACTCGCCGGCATGGAATTCGGGGCGACCAAGGCGGCGGGCGGCGTCGGAACCGGCGGCGCCAACACCAAGGTGAAGGCGGCCCGGCTGGCCGCGTCCGCCGGCACCGCGGTGCTCGTGACCGCGACCGGACTCGCCGCGGATGCCCTCCGCGGCGAGGAGGTCGGCACCTGGTTCGAGCCGATGCCCACGGCGCCCGGGCGCGCGCTCCTGTGACCCGGGCCGGGGAATGAGCGTGCTCGCACGGAATGAGATCGCATCGGCGGCGCGCATCGTCGTCAAGGTCGGGTCCTCGTCGATCAGCGGCGAGAACGCGGGCCAGATCGCCCCGCTGGTCGACGCCCTCGCCACGGCCCATGGGCGCGGAGCGGAAATCGTGCTCGTGTCCTCCGGAGCCATTGCCACCGGGATGCCCTACCTTCAGCTCGACGAACGGCCCACCGACCTCGCCACCCAGCAGGCCGCGGCATCCGTCGGTCAGAACCTGCTGATTTTCCGCTACCAGGACAGCCTCGATCGGTACGACATCGTCGCCGGCCAGGTGCTCCTCACGGCGGGCGACCTCGAGAACCCGTCACACCGCAGCAACGCGCACCGGGCCATGGACCGGCTGCTCGGGCTGCGCATCCTGCCGATCGTCAATGAGAACGACACCGTCGCGACCCACGAGATCCGGTTCGGCGACAACGACCGGCTCGCGGCCCTCGTCGCCACGCTGATCAAGGCCGACCTGCTCGTGCTGCTCAGCGACGTCGACGCGCTCTACACCCGTCCGCCGCACCTGCCGGGTGCCGAGCCGATCTCGCACGTCGGCGCCGGCGACCGGCTGCCCGGCGTCGAATTCGGCGCAAGCCGTTCCGGCGTGGGCACCGGGGGTGCGGGCACCAAGGTGTCGGCGGCCCGGATCGCGGCCGACGCCGGCACCGCAGTCCTGGTCACCTCGACAGCGCTGGTCGCCGAGGCCCTCCGCGGTGACCTGGTCGGAACCTGGTTCGAACCGAGCGCCGGCGCGCCCACCCTGCGGCCCGGCAGCCCTGCCCGGCAGACCACCCAGCCGTCCGGCAGCCCCGTCGCGTAAACTGCCGGGATGTCCTCACAGACCCTGACCGACACTGTCCAACTCACGCCCATCCTCGAGGCGTCCCGGCGGGCGGCGGTTGACCTCGCCGCCGCGCCGACCCAGGTGAAGAACCGGGCGCTGGCCGCGGTGTCCGCCGCGCTGCGCGGGAACGTCCCCGACATCCTCACCGCCAACCGCGCCGACCTGGCCGCCGGCCGCGAGAACGGCCTGTCCGGCGGGATGCTCGACCGCCTCATGCTGGACGAGGCCCGGATCGAAGGACTCGCCGCCGCCGTCGAGCAGATCGCCCTGCTCACCGACCCGATCGGCGAGGTGGTGCGGGGGAGAAGCCTGCCCAACGGCATCAGGATCAGCCAGGTGCGGGTGCCCTTCGGCGTGGTCGGGGTCATCTATGAGGCCAGGCCCAACGTCACCGTCGACATCGCCGCGATCGCGCTCAAGAGCGGCAACGCCGTCGTACTCCGCGGCGGATCCGCCGCGGAGAATACCAACCGGGTCCTGGTCGGCCTGTTGCAGCAGGCGATCGGTTCGTCCGGGCTTCCCGCGGAGTCGGTGCAGACGATCGACCCCTTCGGGCGCGAGGGCGCCACCCTGCTGATGCAGGCCCGCGGCCACGTCGACGTGCTCATCCCCCGGGGAAGTGCCGGCCTGATCCAGGCGGTCGTGAACCAGTCGAAGGTGCCCGTGATCGAGACCGGGGCGGGAGTCGTGCACATCTTCCTCGACGAGAGCGCCAACGCAGACTGGGCGGTGGAGATCGTGCACAACTCGAAGGTGCAGCGGCCCAGCGTCTGCAACGCCCTCGAAACCCTCCTCGTGCACCGGGATGCCGCCGCACGGCTGCTCCCCGGCGTGCTGGCGAAGCTCGCCGCATCCGGCGTCACGGTCCACGGGGACGCGCGGGTGCGGGAGATCTTCCCGGCCGCGGTGCCGGCGACCGAGGAAGACTGGGGCACCGAATACATGGGCCTCGAGGTCTCCGTGGCCGTGGTCGACTCGCTCGATGACGCGATCGCGCACATCCGCCGCTACTCGACCGGGCACACCGAATCGATCATCACCAACGACGTCGTCAACGCCGAGCGGTTCCTGGCCGAGGTCGACTCCGCCGCCGTCATGGTCAACGCCTCCACCCGGTTCACCGATGGCGGCGAATTCGGATTCGGTGCCGAAGTGGGCATTTCGACCCAGAAACTGCACGCCAGGGGGCCGATGGGCCTGCCGGAACTGACCAGCACCAAATGGATCGTGCGTGGCTCGGGCCAGGTGCGCGCGTAGGCCCCGCTAGAATACTGTCGGAGTCGTCCGCTCTTGCCGGGCACCCCTGAACCGCCTCTGAATGGAGAACCCATGTCGTTCCTGAACGTAGTGCTCGCGCAGGCCGAACAGGTCGCCTTGCCCATGCCGACGTTCGTCTACGGCCTGATCGCCCTCGTGACCTTCGCCGCCCTCGGCGTCGTCGTCTGGTCGTACCGTGACGTGGCGAACCGCCACCAGGCCAAGGCGAAGGCATACGCCGACGCTCACGGCGGCGCCCGCGCCGGCCACTGAGGCTGACGTTTCGATGCCGGAGCGCCGTCTGAGAATCGGTGTGATGGGCGGCACCTTCGACCCGATCCACCACGGGCACCTCGTGGCCGCGAGCGAGGTCGCGCAGAGCTTCGACCTCGACGAGGTGATCTTCGTGCCGACCGGCCAGCCGTGGCAGAAGCCCGATGTGACGGTCAGTGAACACCGTTACCTGATGACGGTCATCGCGACGGCGTCGAATCCGCGCTTCACGGTGAGCCGGGTCGACATCGACCGCACCGGACCCACCTACACGATCGACACGCTCCGCGACCTGCACGCCCAGCGCCCGGACGCCGAGCTCTTCTTCATCACCGGCGCGGACGCGATCCGTCAGATCCTGAGCTGGAAAGACGTCCAGGAGCTCTGGGACCTCGCCCACTTCGTGGCTGTGAGTCGTCCGGGACATGAGCTCAGCGTTTCGGGATTGCCGAACCAGGACGTAAGCTTGTTGGAAGTTCCGGCTTTGGCTATCTCGTCCACAGACTGCCGGGCACGTGTGAACCGGGGATTCCCGGTCTGGTATCTGGTCCCCGATGGGGTTGTCCAGTACATCTCAAAGCATCATCTGTATCGGAGTGTGGCATGACGTTGGGTAATGACCCACAGCCACTGACGCGTCGTCAAGCGCGCGAGTTGGCCCAGGGGCACGAGCCTGCCTCGGCAGACCAGCAGCATTCGTCGACCCACATTCCCACGCACTCGTCCGGCACCACGCCGGTGCGACCCCCGGCCCCGGTCACGCCCGCCGCCGTCACACCGGACACCGAGCCCGCTGCCGCATCCGTTTTCGCGCCGCCGGCGACGAAGTCCGGCTGGGCCGGCGCGGTGAGCGCCCCGCGCCAGCCCGTCCCCGAACGAACCCTGACCCGCCGTGAACTGCGCTCCCTGCAGCTGGCCCAGGGCCACGACGACGAATCGGGCCCGTCCGAGCCGGCCCCGGTCGAGTTGTCCGCAGCCGAGACCCCCGTCGTCGAGGCGACGCAGGTCAAAGCGAAGCAGGCCGTGCCCGTCGAGTTCCTCGTCGAATCGAAGACCTCTTCCACGTCCTCTGCCCGGGCCCGCCCCGGGGTGCTCCACCCGCCGGTCGGTCACTGGTCCCTCGATCGTGACGAAGACGACGGTTCCTTTCCCGGCGGATCACCGATCGAGCCGTTCGACCAGCTGATGAGCCGCGGGATCAGCGCCGGCGGAATCCCCACGACCACCAACGCCCTCATCCTGCCGTCGATCCCGCACCAGGGCACGACCTCCGGACCGTTGACCAGCACCGGCGAGATCATGATCACCGGGTCGATCGACCTGCCGCGCAGTCTCGGCTCAACGGGCGCGCATCCGAACCTGTTCGATTCCGCCGAAATGGACCACATGCTCGACCAGCTCGATGAGAGCGGTCACCACAGCGACGTCGCCCCGGTGAGTGCCAGCCGCGCTGTCAGCACCCACGCCTCGACCAGGGGCGTGATGGCGCCGCCGGCCAAGCGCGGGGTGACGCTTCCCACCGTCCTGACGATCACCGTCGGCGTGCTCGCCCTCGGCGTTGTTGCGCTGTTCATTGCCGGCTACGTTCTCAAGATCTTCTAATGCCACTTCATTCGCTTTCACTAACTCAGGGATTCATTCGATGACCGCTTCTGCCCATGCTCTCGAGCTCCTCAAGCTGGCCGCTGCCGCCGCAGACTCGAAAGCGGGGGAGGACCTCGTCGCGATCGACGTCTCGAACCCCCTTCCGCTTGCCGACATCTTCCTGATCGTCACGGGGCGCTCAGAGCGCAACGTCGTGGCCATCGCCGGCGAGATCGAAGACAAGCTCACCGAGGCCGGCCACAAGCCCCTGCGTCGCGAGGGCCGCGCCGAGGGCCGTTGGATCCTCGTCGACTTCGGAGACCTCGTCGTCCATGTCTTCCACGAGGAAGAACGCGTCTACTACTCCCTCGAGCGTCTCTGGAAGGACTGCCCCGTCATTCCGATCGAGCTGCCCGCCCACAAGGTCCAGGAGTAGCAGTTGGTACTCAACAGGCTGGGGATGTAGTAGCCTAGAGAAGTTGTTTCGGGCCGGAAGAAATGGAATCCGGCCGAAGCACAATCTGGGTCCGTGGCGCAGCTGGTAGCGCACCTGCATGGCATGCAGGGGGTCAGGGGTTCGAATCCCCTCGGATCCACCAAAACCGTTTGACGAAGAAGACCCGCTCACTGAGCGGGTCTTTTTTTTCACGGTCCGGCCGGCCCCTGTCGGGGAGCCCCGGTCGGGGGGATGATGTGCGGGAGCACAATCATCCGCTCGATCAAGGAGGTTCCGGACGATGGTCGTCTTCGCCGATCGCGTCGATGCGGGTCGCCAACTCGCCGAACGCCTTCTCCACCTGCGTGACCGGGATGTGGTCGTGCTCGGTCTGCCGCGCGGCGGTGTTCCCGTCGCGTTCGAGGTCGCCGAGGCCCTCCACGCGCCGCTCGACGTGATCGTGGTCCGCAAGCTCGGGGTTCCGTACCAACCCGAACTCGCCATGGGGGCGATCGGCGAAGGCGGCGCCCGCGTGCTCAACACGGAGGTGCTCTCTCTCACCGGCGTGACCGCTGAGGAGCTCCGCACCGTGGAACGTCGAGAGCGGACACTGCTGGACGAGCGGGTGGGCGGCCTCAGACTGGGCCGGGAGCGGGTGGATCTGACGGGGCGCACCGTTGTCATCGTCGACGACGGCATCGCCACGGGCTCCACCGCCCGCGTGGCCTGTGAGGTGGCCCGTCACCTCGGCGCGGCGACGGTGATCATGGCCGCGCCGGTGGTGCCGGCGGAGACGGTCGGAAATCTTCCGGGGGCCGACGAGGTCGTCTGCGTCCTGGCTCCGCACCGGCTGGTCGCCGTCGGGAACCACTACCGGGACTTCTCCGCGACCAGCGACGAGGAGGTCGTGGTGCTGCTGGATGCGGCAGCCCGGCGGATGCGCAACGGCCGGGTCGTGGTCGACGACCTGGATCGCGACGTCGAGATCCCCGCTGACGGCGTGCTGGTGGAGGGCCATCTGCGCTTGCCCCAGGGCGCCACGGGGATCGTGGTCTTCGCACACGGCAGCGGCAGCAGCCGGCACAGCCCGCGCAACCAGTTCGTCGCGGAGGTGCTGCTCCGAGCCGGCCTGGGGACCCTGCTCCTGGACCTCCTCACGGCCGACGAGGAGACTGACCGATCCAACGTCTTCGACATCGGACTGCTCGCGAACCGGCTGACCGCGGCAACCGCGTGGTTGCGGCACCTCCCTGAGACGTCACAGTGCCGGATCGGGTACTTCGGAGCGAGCACCGGCGCGGGCGCTGCGCTCTGGGCGGCGGCGGAGCCGGCCAGCGACATCTCGGCCGTCGTCTCCCGTGGAGGACGACCCGACCTGGCCGGCGCCCGGCTGCCAGTCGTACAGGCCCCGACCCTGCTGATCGTGGGCGGAGCGGACGAAGCCGTGCTCGAGCTCAACCGGCAGGCCCAGGCCCGCCTGCACTGCCGCAGCCGACTCACGGTCGTGGACGGAGCCACGCACCTGTTCGAGGAACCGGGCACCCTCGCCGCCGCCGCCAACCTGGCCACCGACTGGTTCTCCCGCTACCTCCTCCCGGAGCGGGGCGAGAACGGGGACGACCCGACCGGGTTCTGAGGCCGCCCCGGAGCGTCACGGATGCCGCGGCATCCGTTTGGACCACCGCCGGGTCGTGGCCGATAATGGGGCTGTGCCGACCCCTGAACCGACAGCCCTCCGACCAGGGCCCTGCCCGTGCCAGAGCGGCGACTCCTACCTCGGCTGCTGCGGGCCGCTCCACGACGGCCTCTCGGTCGCTCCCACCGCCGAACGGCTGATGCGCTCCCGGTACAGCGCCTTCGCGGTCGGCGACGTCGGCTACCTGCTCTCGACCTGGCATCCGAGCACCCGGCCCGACGAATTCGAACTGGACGCCACCCTCATCTGGACGCGCCTCGACATCGAACGGACCGAGCGCGGGGGACCGTTCGACACCGACGGGGTGGTGGAATTCACGGCGCAGTGCCGCGCCGACGGCATCCGCAGCCGACAGCATGAGGTGAGCCGCTTTGTGCGGGTGGATCGCCGCTGGCTCTACCTGGACGCAGCGGACTGACCTGGCGCCCGGCCGGACCGGCCGATCACGCGAAGTGGGCGGCCAGGCGCTCTGCGTATTCCGGTCGAGCGCCCTCTGAACGCACCGTCTGGATGACGTGCTCGTCCACGCCCAGGGCGCTGAGGATGCCGGTGAGCCCGGCCACGTCCTCGTCCGACATGATCATCGGGTCCACCGTGGTGCGCACCTGCAGGTCCACCGGGGAATCCAACGCGACCCGGAGGCAGGCGAAGGCCTTGGCCGCCGCGGACTGCACCCCGGTGACTGCGCCGTAGAGCCGCTCGGGCGCCTTGATGTCGAGGCCGACCCAGTCGCAGAGCGGAAGCACCTCGGCGAACCGTTTCGGGTAGGGACCGGCGGTGTGCATCCCGACTCCGAAACCGAGCTCCTTCACTTCACGCATCGCCGCGGCCAGGCCGGCCTGACGGGTCGGCTCCCCACCGGAGAAGACGACGCCGTCGAGCAGGCCGTGACGTTTGGCGAGGAGCTCGCGCACCTGCTGCCAGGCGAGCGTTCCCGGCGTGCGCGGGTCGAGCAGTTCAGGGTTGTGACAGTAGGTGCAGGCCAGGGGACAACCCTGGAGGAACACCGTTGCCACGAGCTTGCCCGGCCAGTCACAGGTGGACAGGCTGACCAGCCCCGCAATCTGCAGGTCGTCCGCGCACGCCGGCGTGCTCATCGGGCCATCGCGGCTTCGACGAAGTGGGTGCGCTCGGCGTGCTCGCCCTTCTTGCCGATGTTGAACGAACTGACCGGGCGGAAGTACCCCATCACCCGGGTCCAGACCTCGCACGGACCTCCGCAGGTCGTGCAGGTCGGGTGCTCGCCGGCCAGGTAGCCGTGGTCAGGGCAGATCGAGAACGTCGGCGTGACCGTGATGTACGGCAGCCGGTGCGTCGACAGACTGCGCTTGACCAGCTCGCGGCAGGCCGCGGCAGTGGAGAGCTTCTCCGACATGTACAGGTGCAGAACGGTGCCGCCGGTGTACTTGGTCTGCAGCTCGTCCTGACGGTCGAGGGCATCGAACGGGTCGTCGGTGAAGCCGACCGGCAGCTGCGAGGAGTTCGTGTAGAACGGGTTCGCGACGGTGCCGGCCTGCAGGATCGACGGGAAGCGTTTCTTGTCCTCCTTGGCGAACCGGTAGGTCGTGCCCTCGGCCGGGGTGGCCTCCAGGTTGTACATGTTGCCGGTGGCCTCCTGGAACTCGATCATGCGGGTGCGCACGTGGTCGAGCAGGCGCACGGCGACCCCGTGGCCCTCCTCGCTGGTGATGTCGTGCGCGTCGTCGGTGAGGTTGCGGATCATCTCGTTGATGCCGTTGACGCCGATGGTGGAGAAGTGATTGCGCAGGCCCGCGCCGAGGTAACGCTTCGTGTACGGGAAGAGCCCGTCGACGATGAGCTGGTCGATCACCGTTCGCTTGAGTTCGAGGGAGTCCCGGGCCAGGTCGAGCAGGCGGTCGAGGTCGGCCAGCAGCCCGGCCTCGTCGCCGCGGTGCACGAAGCCGAGGCGTGCGCAGTTGATGGTGACGACGCCGAGCGAGCCGGTCTGCTCCGCGGAGCCGAACAGCCCGTTGCCGCGTTTGAGCAGCTCGCGCATGTCCAGTTGCAGGCGGCAGCACATCGACCGGATCTGGTTCGGCTTGAGCTCGGAGTTGATGAAGTTCTGGAAGTAGGGGGTGCCGTACTTCGCGGTCATCTCGAACAACCGGTCGGCGTTCTCGGATTCCCAGTCGAAGTCCTCGGTGATGTTGTAGGTGGGGATCGGGAACGTGAACACCCGGCCGCTGGCATCCCCGGCCGTCATCACGTCGATGTAGGCGCGGTTGATCACGGCCATCTCCTCGGCGAGCTCGCCGTAGGCGAAGGACTGTTCGACGCCGCCGATCACGGGCACCTGTTCGCGCAGGTCCTCGGGGCAGACCCAGTCGAAGGTGAGGTTGGTGAACGGGGTCTGGGTGCCCCAGCGGGAGGGCACGTTGAGGTTGTAGATGAGCTCCTGGATGCCCTGGCGGACCTCGGCGTAGCTGAGCTTGTCGATCCGTACGAACGGCGCCATGTAGGTGTCGAAGGAGCTGAACGCCTGGGCTCCGGCCCATTCGTTCTGCATGGTGCCGAGGAAGTTGACGATCTGGCCGATCGCGGAGGAGAAGTGCTTCGGGGGAGTCGATTCGACCTTGTCCGGCACTCCGTTGAGTCCTTCTTCGAGCAGCACGCGCAGCGACCAGCCGGCACAGTAGCCGGCGAGCATGTCGAGGTCGTGGATGTGCAGTTCGCCCTCGCGGTGGGCCTTGCCGATCTCAGGGGAATAGACGTTGGAGAGCCAGTAATTGGCGACGACTTTGCCGGCCGTGTTCAGGATGAGGCCGCCGAGGGAGTACCCCTGGTTCGCGTTGGCGTTGACCCGCCAGTCGGAGCGGTCGAGGTACTCGTTGATCGACGTGCTCACGTCGACCGTGGTGCGGGTGACGTCGCGTTCGCGTGCGTGCTGGTCCCGGTAGGCGATGTAGGCCCGGGCGGTGGCGGCATAATTCTTGGCGAGCAGGGTCTGTTCGACGAGGTCCTGCACCTGTTCGACGGTCGGGTAGGCCCGGCCCAGGTCTGCGAGCGCCACGACGACGGTGTTCGTGACGAGGTCGGCGTCGTCATCCGACATTTCTCCCGACGCGGTTCCGGCGCTGTTGATGGCGGCACGGATGCGCTGGGCATCGAACGGTGCGGTTGCGCCGGTGCGCTTGATGATGCCTAAGGGAGAAATGGTTTGTGGTGTCATTCGAGGCGTTCCTTGGATTGTGGCCGACATCCGGATGATGGGGGCCGTTGAATCACCACCATACGCCCGAGCACCATATGTAGTGGTCGGCCCGCGCCGTGCAACTGCATGTAGTGGTTGGGTCGGATACTTAGTGCCCAATGTTTTCCAGTCGACCGCGGGCGGGCAGCCTTCGAAAATGTTGTCAGACCACATTGGGCGATCGCGGTGCCACGGGCGAGTCGCGGCTGCTCCGCCGGCCGCGGGGCCCGTCGATCAGTCGACGCCGAGTTGGACGAGGTGCGCGCTTTCCTGCCAGAGCCGGGAGGCCGTGGCCTCGTCGTAGCTGCGCCGAGAGGATCGGCGGGCCCCGCGGCCGGCGAAGAACTGCCCGGTCGACCGCGCGAGACCGGGAGCGGAGGCCACACGGATCGATACCGCGGCACCGGCGGCCGGGGTTTTCATGAACGGCCGCAGGAGCGGGACCAGCAGCCGCTGGGCGCGGGCCGGGTCTTCGCCGCCGAACGACGTGTTCACGACGCCGGGGTGCAGTGCGTTGGCGGTGACGAGCCCGTCCGGCAGCCGCCTGGCCAGTTCGTAGGTGAACAGGAGGTTGGCGAGTTTCGACTGGTTGTACGCCCGCGCCCCGGAGTAGTCCCGGGCGCCCTGCAGATCGTCGAAGCGGATCCGGCCCATCGCCTGCGCGTTGGAGGAGACGGTCACCACCCGTGCCGGGCCGCTCCGTCTGAGCCGGTCGAGAAGGAGGTTGGTGAGCAGGAACGGCGCCAGGTGATTGAGGGCGAAGGTGCGCTCGAGCCCGTCGGCGGTGAGGTGGCGGGTGTTCCAGTAGCCACCGACGTTGTTGACCAGCACGTCGATCCGGGGAAGGGCCAGGAGAGCCTCGTCGGCCAGCCGGCGCACCTCGGCCTGGGAGGAGAGGTCCGCGACGAACGCCGTCACCCTGCCGCCCGCGGCCCCGCGGATCTCCCGGGCCGCGTCCTCGGCTCGGCCGCGGTCCCGCCCGGTGATGGCGACATGCGCCCCCAGCCTGGCCAGGCCGAGGGCGGTTGCCCTGCCGATGCCGGCCGTGCCCCCGGTGATCAGGACCGTTCGACCGGACATCGGCTTCTCGGGGTTTGTTTCCATGGTCGTGCTCCTTCTCGTGGTTGTCGGGTTGTCAGGGGTCCTGGTCGGATGCCGGGGAGCCGTGAGTCACAGCGTGACGGCGATCTTCCCCCGGGCATGGACCTCGGCGAAGTGGCGGATCGCCTCGGGCACGTCGCGGAGCGGGTAGCTCCGGTCGACGACCGGCGTGACCTTCCCGGATTCGATGAGGGTGCGCAGGAGGTCGAGGTTCTCCCGGCTCGGGGTGCCCACGAATGTGCGCACGCTCTGGCTGACGAAGCGGGACAGCACGAGCGCCCCGACCACGCGGCCGAGCGGCCCCAGTACCCGGCCGCCGGTGCCGCTGGAGAGCACAAGCGTGCCCGCGGGCGTGAGGGAGCCGATGCAGGAGCGCACGGGATGGTTGCCGATGAGGTCGAGGATGAGGTCGTAGCGCCGGCCGTTCGCCGTGAAATCGTGCCGGGTGTAGTCGATCACCTCGTCGGCGCCGATCGATCGCACCAGGTCGACGTTCCGCGCGCTGCAGACACCGGTGACCTCGGCCCCGAGGGCCCTGGCAATCTGCACCGCGAAGCTGCCGACACCTCCCGAGGCGCCGTTGACCAGGACCCGCTGCCCGGCCCGCAGGCCGCCCGCGTCGCGGAGTCCCTGCAGGGCGGTGTTCGCCGCAAGCGGCACGGTGGCGGCCTGCTCGAACGAGAGGTTCGCCGGCATCGGCGACACCAGGGCTGCCGGTGCGCGGGTGAACTCGGCGAAGCCTCCCGCCGGGACCTGGGCGTACACCTCGTCACCGGGGCGGAACCCGGTCACGCCCGCGCCGACGGCCTCGACCAGCCCCGCGACATCCATGCCTCGGACGCGTTCTTTCGGCCGCCGCAGCCCGAATGCCAGCCGGCCGATCAGGGGACGGCCGGTCGTCAGCACCCAGTCGGCGTGGTTGACAGCGGCCGCGCGGACCCGGATGAGCAGGTCGTCGTCGCCGATCCTCGGCCTGTCGACGCGCTCCAGGCCCAGGACCGCCGGTGACCCGTAGCGGCGCTGCACGATGGCCTCCATCGTCTGGTCCGGTGCGACCGGCTCCGGCGAGGCCTCTTCGCCGACGGTCGCTCTGCTGGAATGGGTTGTCCTGGTCATTGTGCCCTCCTGGGGTCTCGGTGACACCTGCACCATACGGCGTAAGGTGATTGGTGCGAATGTACCATACGATGTAAGGTGTGTCCAGGGCTCAACCGGCCGACCGCGGGCACGGGTCGCCCGGCACCAAGACGGAGGCATGAGATGGCGACCACGGCACCCAACGAGTCGACGCGGGCGCCGGTGACCCGGGAGAGCGCCGTGCGGGCGGCGGTCGCGCTCGCCGACCGGGACGGGCTGGATTCTCTCAGCATGCGCAAGCTCGCCCGTGAGCTCGGGATCGAGGCGATGTCGCTCTATTACCATGTCACGGGCAAGGACGACATCCTCGACGGCATGGTCGAGGTCGTCGTCGCCGAGATGGCCCTTCCGGCCGACGGTGCGAACTGGAAGGCGGCACTGCGGGACGGTGCCGAGTCTGCGCGCGCGGTGCTCGGACGGCATCCGTGGGCCATCAGCCTGATGGACTCGCGCACCACCCGGGCGACGCTGAACCACCACAATGCCGTGATCGGCTGTCTCCGGAACGCTGGTTTCAGCATCGGTCTGGCCGCGCACGCGATGTCGCTTCTCGACAGCTACGTGCACGGGTTCGCCTTGCAGGAGGCGTCACTCCCGCTCGACGAGTCCGGCGACATCGGCGCCGCGACCGAGGAGATCATGGGCCGGCAGGACCTGATGGCGGAATTCCCGCACCTGTCCGAGATGGCCGTGGCGCACATCCTCCAGCCGGGCTACGCCTACGCGAACGAGTTCCGGTTCGGTGTGCGCGTGATCCTCGACGGCCTCGAGACGGCATTGGCCGCGGATGCCGCCACCGCGTCGCGCGGCCGGCTCTGACCTGGCCCGGCATCGGCAATCCCCTCGGCCGGGCGGGGGAGACCGCATGGTCAGCCGGAACGCGTTCCCACGAGGAACGCGGTGACGACACCGCGGGTTCCGAGCGTCCCGGAGCCCGAGATCGGGGCCACCTCAACGGTCCAGCGAGGTGACGACCGATCGATGCCGTCGCCCTCCGCCGCCCAGACGGCTCCGTTCACGGCGCACGAGTATGTCCCGAACCAGCCGGGGTGCGCGGCCAGGTCGTTCCAGACGCCGCCGCTGCGGATCAGGCAGCGGTCACCGTCGCTGAGCACCAGGCCGAGTGGCTGGGCCGTGGCGAGGGCCGGCGCCGCCGGGAAACTGTCGCTGAGCGTCATTTCGACCAGGTCAGGGCTCCACGGGTCCCGGAAACAGATCGCGGTGGCCGGGGCGGCTCCGTTCCAGCAGGCGACGGCATAGGCGCTCGACGGTGAGCAGACCAGGATGTCGTCGTCGACGGCGACCGGCGACGGGCGGGCCGTGGACGGCGAACCGCAGTCGATCGTCACGGACGTGTCGCTGGTGACGGAGAACCCGCCCGCCGGCCGGCCGGCTGCGGTGACCGGGCGAAGCACAATGCGTTCCGTCGGCGTCGATGGCTCCGCGCTCGGCGTGGAGGAGTCCGATGGAGGCGCCACCTCGGCTTGCGCAGCGCATCCCGGGAGCGTGGCGAGGGCAATGCCGAGGGCGATGAGGAGCAGCGAGCGCATCCCAGCCCTCCGTCCCGCGGGCTTCCCGAACTCCGGCCGGGCGGTCGTGACGAGATGTCCGCCGGGTATCCGTGCCCTCTGAGCCCAGACGCTACCCGCGGCCGAACTCCCCGTCAAGGGAGCCGTGACGAGGTCTATCATGCCCGGTGACAGGTGAAACAGTGGTCGCAGAAGGCCGTCCCGGCATCCGCCCCGCCCGTCTGCCCCAGGGAGGACGACATGACATCGAAGGCGCTCTGGTCGCGGATTCTCATCTCTGTCGGCGGCGCCGCCATGCTGATCGGAGCCATCGACCCGCTGGAGGGGTCGCTGCTGATTCTTCCCGGCAGCGGCCTGGTGGCGCTGGGGGTGTTCCTCGGCACACCGGACCGGCGGGTGGTCCGCTACGCGCTCTGGGTCTTCATCCTGATCTTTTCGGTGTCGCTGCCATGTTCGCGTTGAGTGCCCTTGGCGGCGTCGGCGGCACAAGCGGGGTGTCGATGTGGTGGAGCATCCTGGTGTTGCCGTACCCCGTCGGCTGGCTGATGGCGTTGGTCGGGGCCATCGTGCTGTTCGCTCGAGGCTTCAGGGCGGACACGCCCGCTCAGCGGTGACGGAACTCCGACCGCTGACGGGAATGCAACTCGGTGACATGACGGCGCCGGCGCTCATGTTCCGCGTCGAACGCGTCCTGCCCGCCCGCTTTCGCGATGAAGCCGGGATGGTCTGAGTAGTGCACCCACCGGTCGAGGTCGGCCCGCGCCGCGGCGAGCTCCTTCGGCGTCGGTGCGGAGGCATCAGGCTGCATGGCTCGATTATGGCGTGATCGAGGGCCGAGGTGTTGCTCCCGCGCAGGTCAGGCGATGCCGGACGCACTTTTACGGAACGGGCATTCCGTCCGGGCCAGGGGTCGATTCGCTAGAGTCCAGTCATGAGGGCAGCGGTGTACACACGGTACGGTCCGCCGGACGTGGTCCGGGTCGAAGAGGTGGGACGGCCGGCCGTCCGGGCCGGGCAGGTGCTCGTCAGGGTCCACGCGACCACGGTCAATCGCACGGACTGCGCCTGCCGGGCCGCCAAGCCGTTCTTCATGAGGCTGTTCACCGGGTTGACCGGCCCGCGCGCGACCGTTCTCGGCAACGAGTTCGCGGGTGTGGTCGACGAGGTCGGCGCCGGCGTCAGATCGTTCGAGGTCGGCGACAGGGTCTTCGGGTACATCGAGGGCCCGTTCGGGGCCCACGCCGACTACCTGTCGCTTCCCGCCACCGGATCGATCGCGACCATGCCGGCGCATTCGACGTTCGCGGAGGCCGCCTCGAGCACGGAGGGCGCGCATTACGCCCTGGCGCAGGTCAGGGCGGCGAAGATCACGGCGGGCCAGGACGTGCTCGTCTACGGTGCGAGCGGCGCGATCGGATCGGCGGCGGTTCAACTGGTCAAGGGCCTCGGCGCCGTCGTGACCGCTGTCTGCGGCACGGCGAACGTGGAACTGGTGAGGGGACTGGGTGCGGACCGGGTCGTCGACTACCAACTGGAGGACTTCACCGCAGACAGCCAGGCCTACGATGTCGTCCTCGACGCGGTCGGCAAGAGTTCCTTCGGCCGGTGCAGGCCGCTCCTGAAGCCCGGCGGGATCTACATCTCCACGGAGTTGGGCCGCCGCGCCGAGAACCCGTTCCTCGCCCTGGTCGGTTCGCTGCATTCCGGCACGAGGGTGATGTTCCCCATCCCCACCCACGACCAGGCGATGATCGTGTTCATCAGGGGACTGATCGAGAGCGGGACATTCACGGCGGTCGTCGACCGAACGTATCCGTTGGACCGCATTGTCGACGCCTACCGGTATGTGGAGACGGGTCAGAAGACCGGCAGCGTCGTGATCAGCCTGACGGATCAGGCCTGACAGCTGTTCCTCGGCACGACGGCCCCGGGAACGCTACCGGGCTGCCGTTCCGCAACCGAAGACGGCCGTCATCGGGTGTGGCACCGTCGCCCCATCGGCACCGGCCAGGGCGCCGGCCAGGTCCGCCAGCAACGCCGCCGCGGCATCCGGGCCCAATGAGGCGATCTCCGGGCCGAACGGGGTTCCGGCAATCCCACGGGCTTCGTCTCCGGGCGTCGGCCAGCGAACCGTGAGGCGTTCCCGTGTCGCGATGACCTGCTCGAATCCGCCGCCCGCCAAAGCTGCGGCCACACCGTCCGGGGTCATCGAGAGCGTGCCGCCGGCCATCGCCCGCGCGAATGGTGAGTCGGGCAGGTTCCGCCGAACGAATTCCGCGTAGCTGTCGAACGGTTCCAGCCGTTCACCGAGGGCCCAGACCGCAACGGCAACCGTGCCGCCCGGCCGGAGAACACGTCGCATCTCCCGAGCGACAGCGACCCGATCCGGCATGAAGGGGAGGCCCTGATGGCAGAAGACGATGTCAACGGATGCGTCGGGCAGGTCGATCTCCGTGGCCGGACAGACGAGGGTCTCGATCCGTGCCGCGCCCGAATCGGGCTCGGCCGCCACGGCCGCCGTCAGCGCCGACAACATCGCCGGGCTGATGTCGCTGGCGATCACTCGCCCGCCGGCGCCGACGGCGGCTGCCGCGGCACGCGCCACGGCACCGGTGCCGGCTGCCACATCGAGCACGATCTGGCCGGGGCGGGGGCCCGCGAACTCCACCAGGCGCCTGGCCCATGGGTCGAACAGGTACGGCTGGAGGTACCGGCGATAGTGCTCAGCGACGCGTGCAGGTTCGAACAAGCCCTGGTCCGGGACGGTCACACCCGCACTCCTCTCGGTCTTGTCGCAGGTGCCTTTCGTCATGGCCGACCGGCGGACCCGTTGCCTCTGATGACGAAGCTAGACCCTCAGGGCGGCCGGGCGGAAGCCCTGGTCGGCGGCGACCCAATCGAACCGGGTGAAGCTCGCCTGAAACCACGAAGGTCGGGACCTGAGGCTCCGGAATAAGACCGGCCCCGGCGCGGTTTCCCCGTTGAATGCATTTGCATGCAAATTGACTGAGGGAAGACGACGATGGCGCAGAAGATCGAATTGGGACTGGACACCTTCGGAGACGTGACCTTCGACGCGGCGGGGGAGCTGCTTCCCCAACCGCAGGTGCTGCGGAACGTGGTCGCCGAGGCGGTCCTGGCCGACCAGGTCGGGCTGGACTTCTTCGGCATCGGCGAACACCACCGCAGGGACTTCGCCGTGTCGGCACCCGAGGTCGTGCTCGCCGCGATCGCGGGCCAGACCCGCGGCATCCGGCTCGGCTCCGCCGTCACCGTGCTCAGCTCCGACGACCCCGTGCGAGTCTTCCAGCGCTTCTCGACCCTCGACGCCGTATCGAACGGGCGCGCTGAAGTCATCCTCGGCCGCGGCTCGTTCACCGAGTCGTTCCCGCTCTTCGGCCTTGAACTCGATCAGTACGAGCTTTTGTTCGAGGAGAAGCTCAACCTCTTCACCGAGCTGCTCAAGGAGAAGCCGGTGACCTGGTCCGGGGAAACGCGGGGCGCGCTGAACAACCAGAGTGTCTACCCGCCCACCGAGACCGGGTCGCTCCGCACCTGGATCGGGGTGGGTGGCAGCCCGCAGTCGGTCGTGCGCGCCGCGCACTACGGCCTGCCGCTCATGCTGGCCGTCATCGGTGGCTCGCCGCTCGCGTTCGAGCCCCTCGTCGCCCTGTACCACCGCGCCCTCGCCCAGTTCGAGAAGCCGACCCAGCCGATCGGCGAGCACTCCCCGGGATACGTCGCGGCGACGGATGCCCAGGCTAGAGAGGAGATGTGGCCGCACTACGCGGCCATGCAGGAGCGGATCGGACGCGAACGAGGCTGGGGGCCGGTCAGCCGGGAGCGGTTCGAGCACGATGCCGGCCCTGACGGCGCCCTCTTCGTCGGCTCGCCCGAGACCGTCGCCACCAAGATCGCCGCCGTCGCGAAGGGTCTCGGCCTGTCGCGGTTCGACCTGAAGTACAGCCTCGGCACGCTCGCCCACGAGAAACTGATGACCAGCATCGAGCTCTACGGCACCCGGGTGGCCCCGCTTGTGCGGGAGCAACTGGCCTGATTCGGCGTCGCCGCGGCTCCGCAGGATGTGGCGGACTCCCGGAGACGGTAGCGTACTGATGTGCTCTGCGGCCGCCGCCGGGCACCTGTATCGATCCGAAAAACCCTGAGGAGTCCCTTGGAAACCTGGCCTGGAACTGCTTACCCGCTCGGCGCCACTTATGACGGGAGCGGAACGAACTTCGCCCTCTTCAGCGAGGCCGCCACCAAGGTGGAACTCTGCCTGTTCGATGATGACGGCGGCGAAACACGCATCGACGTCATCGAGTCCAGCGCGTTCATCTGGCACTGCTACCTCCCGCTCGTGCAACCCGGCCAGCGCTACGGCTATCGGGTGCACGGCGACTACGACCCGGAGAACGGCCAGCGCGCCAACCCGAACAAGCTGCTGCTCGACCCGTACGCGAAGGCCACCTGCGGCACCATCGACTGGGACCCGTCGCTGTTCTCCTATGACTTCGGCGACCCCGATTCGCGCAACGACGACGACTCCGCATCGCACATGATGCTGGGCGTCGTCGTCAACCCGTTCTTCGACTGGGTCGGCGACCGCCCGCTGCGCACGCCGTACAGCGAATCGCTGATCTACGAGGCCCACGTCAAGGGGCTCACCAAGTTGCAGGAGCTCGTGCCGGAGTCCCAGCGCGGCACCTACGCGGGCGTCGCGCATCCGTCGGTCATCGACCACCTGCAGAAGCTCGGCGTCACCGCCATCGAGCTGATGCCGGTGCACCAGTTCGTCAACGACGGCACCCTCGAGGAAAAGGGGCTGAACAACTACTGGGGCTACAACACCATCGGCTTCTTCTCCCCGCACAACGCGTACTCGTCGACCGGCGACCGCGGCCAGCAGGTGCAGGAGTTCAAGGGGATGGTGCGCAGCCTGCACGACGCCGGCATCGAGGTCATCCTCGACGTGGTCTACAACCACACCGCGGAGGGCAACCACCTCGGCCCGACCATTTCCTTCAAGGGCATCGACAACCAGGCCTACTACCGGCTGATGGACGACGACAAGCGCTATTACATGGACTACACGGGCACCGGCAACACGCTCAACGTGCGGCATCCGCACTCCCTGCAGCTCATCATGGACTCGTTGCGGTACTGGGTGATCGAGATGCACGTCGACGGCTTCCGGTTCGACCTGGCCTCGGCGCTGGCCCGCGACCTCTACGACGTCGACAAGCTGTCCACCTTCTTCGAGCTCGTGCAGCAGGATCCGATCGTGTCCCAGGTCAAGCTCATCGCCGAACCGTGGGACGTCGGCCCCGGCGGCTACCAGGTCGGCAACTTCCCGGCCCAGTGGACGGAATGGAACGGGCAGTACCGCGACACCGTTCGCGACTTCTGGCGCGGCGAGCCGTCGACGCTGGGTGAGTTCGCCTCGCGGATCACCGGCTCGGCGGACCTCTACGAGCACTCCGGCCGCCGGCCGGTGGCGTCGATCAACTTCGTCACCGCACACGACGGGTTCACCCTGTCCGACCTCGTCTCCTACAACGAGAAGCACAACGACGCCAACGGCGAAGACAACAACGACGGAGAGTCCCACAACCGGTCCTGGAACATGGGTGCGGAAGGGCCGACCGACGACCCCGGGATCCGCTCCCTGCGGGCCAGGCAGCACCGCAACTTCCTCGCGACCATGCTCCTCTCCCAGGGCGTGCCGATGATCCTGCACGGGGATGAACTGGGCCGCACCCAGCAGGGCAACAACAACACCTACGCGCAGGACTCCGAGCTGAGCTGGATCCACTGGGACGACGCCGACCACCCGCTGATCGAGTTCACGGCGGCCGTGTCGCGGCTCCGGAAGGATCATCCCACCTTCCGGCGGAGCCGGTTCTTCGACGGCCACCCCGGCAAGCGCGCCGAGGGCGGTTCCCTTCCCGACATCGTCTGGCTGAACAGCGACGGCCAGGAGATGCAGTCGCAGGACTGGGACGAGAACCGGGCCCGGACCGTGGGCATGTTCCTGAACGGACTCGGAATCCGGGAGCGGAACTCCCGCGGCGAGAACGTCACCGACGTCAACTTCCTCCTCATCTTCAACGCCGACCCCGACGACGTGGACTTCACGCTGCCGCCCGCGGAATACGCGCCGGCCTGGGAGATCGTGGTCGACACCGCGGGGGAGGGCGCCGACGCCGTGCCGCACGCCGCCGGTGCGGTGCAGACCGTGTCGTCCCGGTCGCTCGTGGTGCTGCGCGCCTACCAGCCGCCGGAAACCGCCCCCGACCATTCGGTCGCCGCCTCGCTCGCCGCCCTGGCCGGTTCGCCGATCCCGGCGGGCGTCCCTGCGGAAGCCGCCGTGCCGGATGCCGCCGCGCCGGATGCCGCACCGGCCGAGCCTGCCGCGAAGCCGGTGAAGAGAGTGCGGAAACCCCGCACCAAGCCGGAGGAAACCGCGTGAGGATCCCGCTCTCGACCTACCGTCTCCAGATCACGGCCGACTTCGACCTGGATGCCGCCGCCGGCATCCTCGACTATGTCACGGCCCTCGGCGCGGACTGGCTCTACCTCTCTCCGCTGCTCACGGCCGAGGACGACTCCGACCACGGCTACGACGTCGTCGACCACTCCACGGTCGACCCGGTGCGCGGCGGGCCGGAGGCCCTTCTCCGCCTCGCGACCGCGGCGTCAGGCGCGGGGCGCGGAATCCTCGTCGACATCGTTCCCAACCACGTCGGGGTCGCCACACCGCGGCACAACGCGTGGTGGTGGGACCTGCTCGCGGGCGGCCGGGGCTCGCGCTTCGCCGAAGCATTCGACGTGGACTGGGAGGCCGGAGCCGGCCGCATCCTGCTCCCCGTTCTCGGCGAGGGTGCCGACGAGCTCGACCGGCTCGAGGTCGTCGGTGACGAGCTGCACTACTTCGACAACCGGTTCCCGCTCGCGCCCGGCAGCGCCGAGGACGAGGCGGATGCGCGCACCGTGCACTCCCGCCAGCATTACGAACTCGTCAGCTGGCGCCGCGCCGACACCGACCTGAACTACCGGCGTTTCTTCGCCGTCAACAGCCTGGCCGGGATCCGGGTCGAAGTGCCCTGGGTGTTCGAGGAATCGCACCGGGAGATCGTGCGCTGGGTGCGGGACGGGCTCGTGCACGGCCTGCGGGTCGACCACCCCGACGGCCTGGCCGATCCGGGCGGCTACCTCGACCGGCTGCGCGCGGCCACCGGGGGTATCTACGTGCTCGTCGAGAAGATCCTCGAGGGTGACGAACAGCTGCCGGCGAACTGGGCCACCAGCGGCACCACTGGCTACGACGCGCTGGGCGACTTCGACCGCGTCCTCGTCGACCCGGCCGGGGAAGATGAACTCGACGCCCTCGAGACGCGCCTGCAGCGGGAAGCGGGACGCCTCGAGGACGCCGATGCGCTCGCCTGGGAGGAGCTGGTGCAAGCCGACAAGCGCACCATCGCCGACCGGACCCTGCGCGCCGAGGTGCTGCGACTGGCCAGACTGGTGCCGGAGATCTCCGACCTGGCCGACGCGATCGCCGAACTGCTCGCCTGCTTCCCGGTCTACCGCTCCTACCTCCCGGTCGGCATCGACCGGCTGCAGGCCGCCGCACGGTCGGCCGTTGCCCGCCGCCCCGAGCTGGCGTCGACGATCGACCTGCTGCTGCCCGTGCTCGGCGACCCGGGGCATCCCGCCGCCGTCAGGTTCCAGCAGACCTCCGGAATGGTGATGGCCAAGGGCGTCGAAGACACCGCCTACTACCGGTACAGCCGGCTGACCTCGCTCAACGAGGTCGGCGCCGACCCGTCGGAATTCACGATCGACCCGGCCGAATTCCACCGCCGCCAGCAACTGCGGCAGGCCACCATGCCCGGCTCGATGACCACGCTCGCCACCCACGACACCAAACGCGGCGAAGACGTGCGGGCCAGGATCACCGTGCTCGCCGAGGTCCCCGCCGAATGGGCGACAACCCTGGACTCGCTCCGCGAGGCGGCGCCGCTCGGCGACGCCCCGTTCGAGAACCTGCTCTGGCAGGCCGTGATCGGCGCCTGGCCGGCCAGCCCTGAACGTCTCGGCGCCTACGCGGAGAAGGCCGCGCGGGAGGCCGGAACCGCGACCACCTGGACCGACCGGAACGATGCCTTCGAAACGGCGCTGCGTGACCTCGCCGCCGCGACGACCGGGAACGAGTCCGTCGCCGGCACGATCACCGGGTTCGTCGACCGGGTGCGGCACGCAGGCTGGAGCAACTCCCTCGCCGCGAAGCTCGTGCAGCTCACCACCACCGGCGTGCCCGACGTGTACCAGGGCAGCGAACTGTGGGAGACCTCCCTGGTCGACCCCGACAACCGCCGCCCCGTCGACTACGCGCTCCGGCGCGACTACCTGGCCCGGATCGACGACGGATGGCTGCCGGAGGTCGACGAGAGCGGTGCGGCCAAACTGCTGGTCACCAGCCGTGCCCTGCGACTGCGCCGCGACGAGCCGGGCCGGTTCTTCCGCTACGCGCCGGTCCCGGCCTTCGGGGCACGGGCCGGGCATGTGATCGCATTCGACCGCGGCGAGGCCGTCACCGTCGCGACCCGGCTCCCGCTCGGCCTGGCCGACGCGGGCGGGTGGGAGGACACGACCATCGTGCTCGCCGGCCGCCCGGTCGTCGACCTTCTCACCGGCATCCGTTTCGACGGCGGGTCGATCAGGCTGGCCGACCTGCTGACGCGCTACCCGGTGGCGCTGCTCGTGACCGAGGACGCCGCCGACCGGCGCGAAGCGACGAAAGGCGGCCGACATGCCCGGTGAACCCTTCGAGGACAGGGCGCCGCTGGAGGACAGTGAGTCCTTCGAGATCTGGGCTCCGGCCGCGGCCACGGTGGAGCTGGTGCTCGCCGGCGCCACACTGCCGATGACCCGGGCCGGCGACGGCTGGTGGCGGGCCCCACGGCCTGGAGCCTCCGGCCCGCTCGACTACGGCTTCCGGGTCGACGGCGAGGGCCCGTTCCCCGACCCTCGCTCGCGGCACCAGCCGAACGGGGTGCACGGCCTGTCCCGGACCGTGGATCACGGCGGGGCCTGGACCGACCAGGCCTGGACCGGCCGCCAGCTGGCCGGAAGCACCATCTACGAGCTGCACCTGGGCACATTCACCCCGGAGGGCACGCTCGACGCCGCGGCCGGGAAGCTGGCCCACCTCGCGTCGATCGGCGTGGACTTCGTCGAGCTGCTCCCCGTGAACGCGTTCAACGGCGCCCACAACTGGGGCTACGACGGCGTGCTCTGGTACGCGGTGCACGAGGGCTACGGCGGCCCGGCCGCCTACCGCCGCTTCGTCGACGCCTGCCACCGGGCCGGCATCGGCGTCATCCAGGACGTCGTCTACAACCACCTCGGGCCGAGCGGCAACTACCTGGGCAAGTTCGGGCCCTACCTCAGCGCCGCCGCCGGGAACACCTGGGGATCGTCACTCAACCTGGACGGCCCCGGCTCGGACGAGGTGCGCCGCTACATCATCGACAACGCCCTGATGTGGCTCGGCGACTACCATGTCGACGGCCTGCGCCTGGACGCGGTGCACGCCCTGCACGACGAGCGGGCCACCCACCTGCTCGAGGAACTGGCCATCGAGGTCGATGCCCTCAGCGCGCACGTCGGCCGCCCGCTCAGCCTGGTCGCCGAATCCGACCTCAACGACCCGCGCCTGATCACCACCAGGGAGGCGGGCGGTTACGGGCTCACCGGGCAGTGGAGCGACGACTTCCACCATGCGGTGCACGTCGCCCTGACCGGCGAGACCACGGGCTACTACGCCGACTTCGAGCCGCTCGGTGCCCTCGCGAAGGTGCTCACCCACGGTTTCTTCCACGACGGCACCTTCTCCAGCTTCCGGGCACGCACCCACGGCCGCCCGATCGACACCGAGCGGATGCCGGCCTGGCGCCTCGTCGTCGCCAGCCAGAACCACGACCAGATCGGCAACCGCGCCATCGGCGACCGGCTCGGCGCCCAGCTGGACGCAGGCCAGCTCGCCATCGCGGCGACCCTGACCCTGCTGGGCCCGTTCACGCCCATGCTCTTCATGGGGGAGGAGTGGGGTGCCCGCACACCGTGGCAGTTCTTCACCTCGCACCCGGAGCCAGAGCTCGGCGAGGCGACCAGGAAGGGCCGGATCAGCGAGTTCGCCCGGATGGGCTGGGACCCTGCCCTGGTGCCCGACCCCCAGGACCCGGAGACGTTCACCCGGTCCCGGCTCGACTGGACAGAGCCGGATGAACCAGACAACGCCCGCCTGCTGTCGTACTACCAGGCCCTGGCGGTTCTGCGCCGAGCCGTTCCCGGCTTCACGGACCCCCGCTTCGACCGGATCCAGGTGGAGGTGGACGAGCGGGAGCGCCGGCTCAGCCTGCGCCGCGGCGAGACGGAGATCGTGGTCAACCTGGGTTTGGAACCCTGCCGGGTCGCCACGACGGGCGGCCGGCCGGCCGCGTCGTTCGCCGCATCAGGAGACGCCGTCGTCGCGACGCACGAGGGCGGGCTGACCCTGGCCGGGCACGCCGTCGTCGTGTTCTGCGACCGGCCCGGAAGCGCGGCCCCGCTTCACCAGCGGGACCGATGACCGCGATGAGCTCATTCCTGGCGCCGTCCACCCGGGCTGCCCTGGTGCGATTGGCCGAACTGAACGAGGACCAGGCTGCGCCGCCGCTTGAACGGGTGCGGGCCATCCGTCGCCTGGTCCACGAACTCGAGGCCGACCCGGCCACCCTGGCCGGGGTGAGAGATGCCCTGCACGCCGGCGCCGGCTGGGACGAGATCGCCGACGCCGCCGGGTTGAAACCGGCGGCGGCCCGGTGGCGCTGGAGCGGCACCGACGTGGACATCGCGGCGCGGCTGGCCGCCGGCCGCAAGCGCGGCGCCCGGCCCAGCAGCGTGCCGACGGAGCTACCCGGTTTGTCTGTCGCGCAGGCGGCGGCGACACTGGGAGTCACGGTGCAGGCCGTCTACCTGCAGGTGAGCCGGGGCAAACTGGCCAGCCGCACCGTGGAACTGCCGGACGGCCGCTCCTACAAACGGGTCTTCCTCGACGGAGCCCCGGACGACGCCTCGATTGAACTCCCCACCCGATCGCACATTGAAGATGGAGCAACAGATGACTGACCTGCCCACGAACCAGGACGACCGGACCGCGGTGATGCCCACCTTCGACGGCGCCGCATCGGTCCCTGCTCCGGCCGCGCCGACCGCCGCCGCCGTGCACACCATCGCACACTCGAACACCGCCCAGCGCACGGCCCTCGTCGTGCTCGTCGGCATCGGCGCGCTCGCTCTGGCCTTCATCGTGATGATCCTCGTCGGGGTGTCCAGCGAGAGCATCAACGCCCTCGCCGTGTTCGCGACGCCGATCGCGTCGATGGTCGCCGCGTACTACGGGATCACCCTGAGCATCCAGCAGGTCAAGAACGAGCGCGCCGAGAAGGAGAAGGCGATCGCGCGGGCGGATGCCGCGGACGCCGGCAGCCGGGAGACCGAGGTCTGGGCGGCGCAGATGGAATCAGGGCTGCGCGTGGCGATGGCCAAGCTCGCCGCCGCGGGCGTCGGCACCGACGAGGTCACGAAGGCGGCGGGCACGCCCGACGGCTTCTTCTGATCCGCCCCTCCGTTCCCCGCTCCGTTCCATCGCTCTCGCGGCGGGAACGGTCCGGGAACAGGACGGGGCAGGTCAGCCGGCGTCGGCATCGGTCGTGCCGGCCCGGAGCCGCACGATGGTCTCCCAGGCCGCGACGAGCATCAGGACGGCAGTGCACAGGCCGGCGAGGGCGAGCGGTGAGACCAGCCCGGCTGCGGCGAACGCGAGCGCCAGGAGGGCGATCCCGGCCAGGTGTGACGCCAGCACCTGCCGGGCGACGATCCAGCGGAACAGCTGGAGCCCGATGAGATAGACGAATGGCCCGCCGGTGATCACCACGGCCGTCGACAGCCGCATCGGCTCGTCCGGATGCGCCAGGATCTCCTTGTCGGCAACACTGGTCAGCACGATGCCGGCGATGATGATCGCGTGCACGTAGGTGTAGGCGAGGCGTGCGATCCGGCCCGGCTCCGCCGACGCGGCGATCGCGCGGCTCCCGGCCCGCTCACCGTGGTCGAAGTACAGCCACCACATCATCACGCCACCGGTGAAGGCGAGGAGCAGGCCGAGGACCCCGGGAAGCGACGCGTCCTGGTCGACGAACGCGAAACCGCTGACGAGGATGGATTCGCCCAGCGCGATGATCACGAACAGCGCGCTGCGCTCGGCGATGTGCGGGCCGGAGAGGTCCCAGTCGTCCAGACCCGACCGGCCGAGACCCGGCAGCCGGAAACCGATGCTCGCCGAGACGTACTCGACCAGGAGCCCGGCGATCCACAGCGGGAGCCGGAATTCCAGCGGCAGCAGCGCCCCCATGATCCAGAAGACGCCCGAGACCGAGAGCCAGACCAGGATGCGCAGGAAATTCCGGTAGAGCACCCGGTCGTGGCGCGCCAGCGCCAGTGCCATGAAGACCGTGCGCCCCAGCTGCAGCGCCACGTAGGCGAGGGCGAAGGTGAGGCCGCGGTCGCCGAACGACTCCCCGATCGACACGCTCAGGAGCAGGCCCACGAGCGAGAGCCCGATCACCACCAGGCGCACCGGCAACCGGGCCGGATCGAGCACGTTCGTCACCCAGGTCGTGTGCACCCACACCCACCAAAGCGCCAGCACCAGGGTCGCGGATTCGAGCGCGCCGACCCAGGACTGGTTCTCGTAGAGGAAGCGGGACAGCTGGGTGAGGGCGAACACGAAGACGAGGTCGAAGAACAACTCGATGTAGGTGACCCGGTCGGTGCGCGGGTGGTCGGCGGGCCGGGCGAGATCGCGGCGGAGCCCGAGCGCGGGCGTGGACGGATGGGTCGCATCCTTCGGTCGGGCAGTCACGACTCCATTGTGCCCGACCTGCCCGACCGGAGGGTCGGTTGCCGCATCCGCTGTTTCTGTGTCATTCTTTACGGAACGAACGGTCAGTAAGTAATACGGCGATCAAAGGTGATGAAGCCATGCCCGAAGCATTCCTCGTTGATGGTGTTCGAACTCCCATCGGCCGATACGGCGGGGCGCTTGCCGGCGTTCGCCCCGATGACCTGGCCGCCCTCGTGCTGTCCGCCGTCGTGAGCCGCTCCGGCCTCGACCCGCTCCTGATCGACGAAGTGATCATGGGCGCGGCCAACCAGGCCGGCGAGGACAACCGCAACGTCGCCCGGATGGCCGTGCTCCTCGCGGGGCTGCCCGACAGCATCCCCGGGATCACGGTCAACCGGCTCTGCGCTTCCGGCCTCTCCGCGGTGCACCTGGCCGCCAGCATGATCAAGGCAGGCGAGGCCGACCTGGTCATCGCCGGCGGCGTCGAATCGATGACGAGGGCGCCCTGGGTGCTCGCCAAACCCGAGAAGGCCTGGGCCAAACCGGGGGAGATCGTCGACACGTCGATCGGCTGGCGCTTCACCAACCCGCGCCTCACCGAGCGCGACAAGGCCACCTTCTCCATGTCGGAAACGGCCGAGGAGGTCGCCGCGATCGACGGCATCAGCCGGGCGGATGCCGACGCCTTCGCCCTGCGCTCTCACCGGCTTGCCGTCGACGCCCGGCAGGGCGGCACCTTCGCCCCCGAGATCGTGCCGGTGCCCACCCGGGCCGGCCTGGTCGACGCCGACGAGGGCCCCCGGGCGGACACCACCCTCGAACGGCTCGCCGGCCTGCGCTCGGTCGTCCGCCCGGGCGGAATCGTCACGGCCGGGAACGCCAGTTCGCTCAACGACGGGGCCTCCGCCATCGTCGTGGCCAGCGAAGCCGCCATCGAACGTCTCGGGCTGACCCCCCGGGCCCGGGTCGCGGGCGGCGCCAGTGCCGGCGTCGCGCCGGAGACGATGGGCCTCGGCCCCGTGCCCGCCACCGAGAAGCTCCTGCGCAGGCTGGGCCTCGGCATCCAGGACCTGGACGCGGTCGAACTCAACGAGGCCTTCGCCACCCAGTCTCTGGCGTGCATCCGCCGCCTCGGCCTCGACCCGGATATCGTCAACCGCAACGGGGGCGCGATCGCCCTCGGTCACCCGCTCGGCTCCTCCGGGGCGCGCATCCTGGTCACCTTGCTCGGCCGGATGGAACGCGAGGGCGCCCGGCGCGGCCTCGCCACCATGTGCGTCGGCGTCGGCCAGGGTTCGGCCCTCATCGTGGAGAGTGTCTAGATGCCCCGGGAATTCAGCACCCTGCTCGTCGAACGCCGCCCCGACCGGGTGCAGGTACAGCTGAACCGCCCCGACGTGCGCAACGCGATCGACCAGGCCATGGTCGACGAACTGCACCTGCTCTGCGGCGAACTGGAACGCGGGCCGAGGATCCTGATCCTGTGCGGCGCAGCCGGGGTCTTCGCCTCCGGCGCCGACATCGCCCAGCTGAGGGAGCGCCGCCGCGACGACGCCCTCAAGGGCATCAACTCGGAGCTGTTCGAGCGGATCGCCCGCTTGCCGATGCCGGTCATCGCCGCGATCGACGGCTGGGCGCTGGGAGGCGGGGCCGAACTGGCCTACGCCGCCGACTTCCGGATCGCCTCCGAAACGGCTCGCCTCGGCAACCCGGAGACCTCCCTCGGCATCATCCCCGCCGCCGGGGCGCTCTGGCGACTGGCCGAGCTCGTCGGCGAACCCGTCGCCAAGGAGATCATCCTGGCCGGCCGCATCCTCACCGCTGAGGAGGCGCTCGCCGTGCGCCTGGTCACCGAGGTGCACCCGGCGGAACGGCTGCTCGCCGCCGCGCACGCCCTCGCGGACCGGATCGCCGCCCAGGACCCCCTCGCCACCCAGCTCGCCAAGGAGGTCTTCCACGTGCCGCGCGCCCGGCATCCGCGCGCCGACAACGAGGCCCAGGCCGTCCTCTTCGAATCCGAAGAGAAATTCGCCCGAATGACCGCATTCCTGGAAAGGAAGAAACGATGACGCTCGCCCCCGGCAGCACGGACCATCAGCCCGCGCCCGTGCCCACCACCGTGCCCACCCAGGTCGGCGTGCTCGGCGGCGGACGAATGGGCGCGGGCATCGCCCACGCCTTCCTCGTCGCCGGCGCGCACGTCACCGTCGT
Organism: Cryobacterium mannosilyticum; assembly: GCF_004402705.1. NCBI lineage: Bacteria > Bacillati > Actinomycetota > Actinomycetes > Micrococcales > Microbacteriaceae > Cryobacterium > Cryobacterium mannosilyticum. Next base: position 89,012 of record NZ_SOFM01000011.1, read on the forward strand.
CGAGCGGGACGCCGACGCGGCCGCCGCGGCACGGGAGCGGGTGCTCGGCGCCGTCGACACCGCCCTCCGCCTCGGCGCGATCCAGGGCGAACGGTCCTGCTACGCCGACCGGCTGAGCGTGGCGACGGATGCCTCGGCGTTCGCCGGCGCCGGCCTCGTCGTCGAGGCCGTGCCGGAGGTCGTGGCGCTGAAGACGGAGGCGCTCCGCAGCGTGGAGGCGCAGCTGGCCCCCGACGCCTGGCTGGCCTCGAACACCTCGTCGCTCTCGATCACCGAACTCGGCGGGGTGCTCGAACGCCCGGACCGGTTCATCGGGCTGCACTTCTTCAACCCGGTGCCGGTCTCGACCCTGATCGAGGTCGTCATGGGGGAGGCCACCAGTCCCGAGCTCGTCGGCCTGGCCGCCGGCTGGGTCTCCGCCCTCGGCAAGACGCCGATCCTGGTGCGCGACTCACCCGGATTCGCCAGCTCCCGGCTCGGCGTCGCGATCGCGCTGGAGGCCATCCGGATGGTCGAAGAAGGCGTCGCCAGCCCCGCCGACATCGACGCGGCCATGGTGCTCGGCTACAAGCATCCGGTCGGGCCGCTGCGCACCACCGACCTGGTCGGACTCGACGTGCGCCTCGGCATCGCCGAGCACCTGCACTCCACCCTCGGTGAGAGGTTCGCCCCGCCGCAGCTGCTGCGCGACCTCGTCGCCCGCGGTGACCTCGGACGCAAGAGCGGCCAAGGATTCTTCGATTGGAAGGACGCATCATGACTCTCCTCAGCACCGGCACGATCGTGCCCAGCTACGTCCTCGACTCCTGGTGGACCCCGGCGGACGGTTCCCGGGCCCAGCTGGTGCTCGACGCGAGCACCGGCGAGGAGGTCGCCTCGGTCAGCAGCGAGGGACTCGACCTCGCCGACGTGGTCGAGCACGCCCGCACGGTCGGCCAGGCCTCGCTCGGCCGGCTCACCTTCCACCAGCGCGCCATCCTGCTCAAGCAGCTCGCGCAGTACCTGAGCGGGGTCAAGGAGGAGCTGTACACGCTCTCCGCGCGCACCGGTGCGACCCGGTACGACTCGATGGTCGACATCGACGGCGGCATCGGCGTGCTGTTCACCCTGTCCTCGAAGGGCCGGCGGGAGATGCCCAACAGCCAGGTCTACGTCGACGGCGACGTCGAGGCGCTGTCGCGGGACGGCTCGTTCAGCGGCCAGCACATCTACACCCGCATCCCCGGGGTGGCCTGCCAGATCAACGCGTTCAACTTCCCGGTCTGGGGGATGCTCGAGAAGTTCGCCCCCGCGTTCATCGCCGGGGTACCCTCGATCGTCAAGCCCGCCTCTCCCACCGGCTACCTGACCGAGGCGGTCGTTCGCCACATCATCGCCTCCGGAATCCTGCCGGCCGGAACCCTGCAACTCGTCTCCGGCAGCGCCCGTGACCTGATCGATCACCTCGACTACCGCGACCTCGTCGCCTTCACCGGCTCGGCCGGCACCGCGCGCAGCCTCAAGGCGCACCCGAACGTGGTCGAGGGCGGCGTGCGGTTCACCAGCGAGACCGACTCCCTTAACGCGGCGATCCTGGGCCCTGACGCCACCAAGGGCACGGCCGAGTTCGACGCCTACGTCGCATCCGCCGTCACCGAGATGACCAGCAAGGCCGGCCAGAAGTGCACGAGCATCCGCCGGCTGATCGTGCCGGCCGGGCGGCGCGACGAGATCGTCACGGCCGTGGCCGAGCGGGTGGAGCGCCGGGTCAGGATCGGCGACCCGCGCGCCGATGGCGTCACCATGGGCCCCCTGGCCAGCCTCGACCAGCGCCGGGAGGTGCTCTCGAGCGTCGCCCGACTGCAGGGCGGCGGCGGCCGGATCGTGATGGGGTCGACGGATGCCCCGGCCGGCACCGACCCCAACGGCGCCTTCGTGGGGCCGCTGCTCCTGGCCTTCGACGACGCCGAAAGCCCCGCCGTGCACGAGATCGAGGCGTTCGGTCCCGTCGCGTCGATCATCGAGTACACCGGCCTGGACCACGCCGTCGCCCTGGCCGCCCTCGGCGGCGGCTCGCTGGTGGCCACGGTCGCGACCCACGACCCGAACGTCGCCCGAGCCCTGGTGCTCGGCATCGCCGCCCACCACGGGCGGGTCCTGATGCTCGACCGGGTCGACGCGCGCAGCAGCACCGGCCACGGAGCTCCCGTGCCGCACCTGGTGCACGGCGGCCCCGGCCGCGCCGGCGGCAGCGAGGAGCTGGGCGGCATCCGCTCGGTGCTGCACCACATGCAGCGCACCGCCATCCAGGGCTCGCCCGACATGCTCACCGCGATCACCGGCCAGTGGCACACCGGTGCCGCGGTGCGGCACGGGATCCACCCGTTCCGCAAGTCTCTGGCCGTGCTCCGGGTGGGCGACCAGGTGCAGGGGGGACCGCGCACCGTGACCCTCGCCGACATCACCGCGTTCGCCGAGGCGACGGGGGACAAGTTCTACGCGCACACCGATGCGGAAGCGGCCGCGGCGAACCCGTTCTTCCCCGGGATCGTCGCCCACGGGTACCTGCTGGTCTCCTGGGCGGCCGGGCTGTTCGTGGATGCGGCTCCCGGGCCCGTGCTCGCGAACTCCGGACTGGAACGACTCCGGTTCCTTACCCCGGTCTCCCCGGGCGACAGCATCCAGGTCACCCTCACCGCCAAGCGGATCACGCCGCGGGAGACGGAGGACTACGGCGAGGTCTGCTGGGACGCCGTGCTGCACAACCAGAACGATGAGGTCGTCGCCAGCTACGACGTGCTCACCCTGGTCAGCAAGAACTAGGGGCGGCCGGCTCCGGTCCGCCGGGTGTGAGCCGTGGGCCCGAGGTCCCGTCGGATTCGACGGAGATTTTGCTCCACGGCCGCCTGAGAACGCCATTTCGGGCCTGAAACCGGAAAAAGTCCGTCGAATTTGACCGCGCCGGCTCCCGGCTTCCGGCCCCAGGCTGCCGGGTGCCGGGTGCCGGGGCCGGCGGGCTCAGAGGTCGGCGAGCAGGGAGACGGGGGATTCGATGCACCGGGCGACGTAGGTGAGGAACCCCGCCGCCGTGTCCCCGTCGCAGACCCGGTGGTCGAAGACCATGGACAGCTCGACGACGGTGCGCACGGCGAGCTGGTGGTCGACCACCCACGGGCGTTCGATCATCCGGCCGATGCCGAGGATCGCGGCCTCCGGGTGGTTGATGATCGCCGCCGACCCGTCCACCCCGAGGGAACCGAAGTTGTTCAGGGTGAAGGTTCCCCCGGCCAGGGCTCCGGGGGAGAACGCACCGTCGCCGGCCTGTGTGACCAGCCCGGCGATGGCGTCCCGCAGCTGACGGGTGGTCAGGGCGTGAGCGCCCTGCACGACCGGGACCATCAGGCCCCGCGGAGTCTGCGCGGCAATGCCGAGGTTGATGTCCCCGCGCACGAGGATCTCCTGGCTGGCGGTGTCGACGGATGCGTTGAGGAGCGGGTAGCGGCGCAGGCCGGCCACGACGAAACGCGCGATCAGGGCGGTCACGCTGAAGCGTTCCCCGGTGTCGGCGAGCAGCCGGTCCCGGGCGGCGAACAGCTCCGTGGCGTCCACGTCGAGCCAGATCGTTGCCTCGGGGATCTCCCGCCGGGACTGGGCCAGGCGTTCGGCGACGACCTTGCGGAGCCCCGTGATCGGAATGCGGGTGTCCCCGGTCGTCGGTGGTGCTGCCACGGCCGGCGCTGCCGCCTGGGCGGGCGCTGCCGCCACGGCGGGCACCGGTGCCTCGGCAGCGCGGATCCGGGCCTCGACGTCACGACGCAGGACCAGGTCGTTCGGCCCGCTGCCGCGGAGGGTGCTCGCGTCGAAGCCGTTCTCGCGGGCGAGCCGTCTCACGATCGGGGAGACGACCGGTGACGGGCGGCCGAGGCCGGTCGGGCCGGCTGCAGGGCCGGCTTCCGGGGTGACTACAGGGGCGGGCGCGGGGGCGGCTGCAGGGGCGGCCGCGGGAGCGACCACCGCTGCGGTGGCCGAGGGAACCGGCGCGGGAGCAGGCTGGCCGGCCCTGGCGCCGAACCGCGCCGCGGACGGCCGCCGGACCGGCCGGGTGTTCTCACTCGTGCCGTAGCCGACGAGCACGGCGCCGGATGCCCCGCTCGGCTCGGCAGAGGACGCCGACGCCGCGGACGCCGACGCCGCGGACGCCGACGCCGCGGGCGCCGAC
>NZ_SOFM01000044.1:0-105528 GCF_004402705.1 Cryobacterium mannosilyticum
AATGAAGGGCCATGAACCATTTTCTCAGACCCCTCAAACACGCCCAGGAACGACACGCCCTGCCGGTGGGCAGCCCCATAAAGCAACAGGCTCTAGAACCTGCGCCAGCCGGCCAAAGGTGCGCCGCGACGTTCCGGAAGGCCGCAGAGGCGCCGCCTCGGCATCGGTTGACGCCGGATGCCGGTGAGGAGGTCCGCTAGACCACCTCGCCGGCATCGGCGTGTTCCCGGCTGGTTCCCCTACAGCCGGTACAGGCGGGCCTCCCACGGCCGGAGCGCCGCGGCGGCGACGGCGTCGTCCGGGTAGTTGCCGAGGATGAGTTCGGCCCCGGACACGTCCACCGGCAGCGGGGCGTCGAGTGGTTCATCCGACGCGTTCGCCACGACGAGCAGCGTCTCCTCGCCGAGGGTGCGGGTGAACGCGTAGAGCCGCTCGTGTTCCGGCTCGAACAGGGTGAACGAGCCGAGCGCGACGACGGGGTTCTCGTGGCGGAGGGCGATCAGGCGCTGGTAGAACCGGAACACGCTCTTCTCCGCCGCCCGGTCGGCCGCAACGCTGATCTCCCTGTGGTTCGGGTTGACCGGGAGCCAGGGTGTGCCGGTGGTGAAGCCGGCCTGCTCCGTCGCATCCCACTGCATCGGCGTGCGCGCGTTGTCCCGGCTCATGGTCTGCACCCCGGCGAGCACACTGCCCGGGTCCAGGTCGAACTCGTCCACGGCCTCCCGGTAGTGGTTGAGCGACTCGAGGTCGCGGTAGTCGTCGATCGAGTCGAACCGCACGTTGGTCATGCCGATCTCCTCGCCCTGGTACACGTAGGGGGTGCCGCGGTGCAGGTGCAGCACCAGTCCCCACAGCGTCGCCGACTCGTAGCGCCAGGTGGTGTCGTTGCCGAACCGGGAGACGAGCCGGGGCTGGTCGTGGTTGTTGAGGTAGAGGCTGTTCCAGCCCGTCTCGGCCAGGCCATCCTGCCAGTGCGCCAGGTTCTTCTTCAGCGCCGGCAGGCTGCGGGGGAGCACGTCGAACTTGTTCGCGCCCTGGTCGAGGCCGACGTGTTCGAACTGGAAGATCATGTCGACCTCGCCGCGGGCCGGGTCGGTGAAGAGCACGGCGTCGTCGGTGTCCACGCCCGGCATCTCGCCGACCGTGAGGTGCTCGCCGGTCCTCCCGGCGAAGACGGCCTCGTGCATCTCGTGCAGGTAATCGTGGATCTGCGGCCCCATCGGGGAGCCGCCGCCGGTCGCCGGCGCCGGGCCGTCGATCAGCCCGACCTGCTTCGCGATGAAGTTGATCACGTCCATCCGAAACCCGTCGACGCCGCGGTCCAGCCACCAGTTCATCATCGAGTAGACGGCCTGGCGCACCTCGGCGTTCTCCCAGTTGAGGTCGGGCTGCTGCTTCGCGAAGAGGTGCAGGTAGTACTCGCCGGTCGCCTCGTCGAGGGTCCAGGCCGGTCCGCTGAAGGCGCTGCCCCAGCCGTTCGGCGGGCCCCCGTCGCCCCGGGGCTTCCGCCACCAGTACCAGTCGCGTTTCGGGTTGGTCAGCGAGGAGCGCGATTCCCGGAACCAGGCGTGCTCGTCGCTGGTGTGGTTGACCACGAGGTCCATCACGATCTTGATTCCGCGCTCGTGCGCCTCGGCCACGAGCAGGTCGAACTCCGCCAGGTCGCCGAACACGGGTTCGATCTCCTGGTAGTCGCTGATGTCGTAGCCGTTGTCGTGCTGCGGCGACGGGTAGACGGGGGAGAGCCAGAGGGCATCCACGCCCAGCTCGGCGAGGTAGTCCAGTCGGCCGCGGATGCCGCCGAGGTCGCCGATGCCGTCGCCGTCGGAGTCCGCGAAACTGCGCGGGTAGACCTGGTAGACCACGGCGCGGGTCCACCACGGGGCGCCGGCCCCGGCGTCGGCGAGCGTGGCTGCGGGGGTGGTGCTGGTCATTTGATGGATCCTCTCATCACGCCGGAGATGACCCAGCGCTGGGCAAAAACGTACACGATCAGGAGCGGCGCCATGGCCATCAGGTAGGAGGCGAACGCGGCCGGGTAGTTGGTGTTGAACTGGCCCTGGAAGACGAACTGCACGAGCGGCAGGGTGCGGGCGCCGGGGTCGGAGAGCACGACCAGGGGCAGGATGAAGTCGTTCCACGCCCAGACGCAGGTGAGGATGCCGACGGTCGCGTTCATCGGGGTCAGCAGCGGGAAGATGATCTGCCAGTACACCCGCCAGGTGCTCGCACCGTCGGTGTAGGCCGCCTCCTCGAGCTCGATCGGGATCGACTTGATGAACGCGACGTAGATGAACACGTTCAACGACAGGCCGAAGACGGCGTAGAGCAGCACCAGGCCGAGCGGGTTGTCGAGGCCGAGCAGGGCCGTCTCCTTCACCACCGGCAGCATGATGATCGGGAACGGGATGAAGACCGCCGAGAGCAGGTAGAAGTAGATGCCCTTGAAGAACGGCTTGTGCAGGTTGCGGGCGATCGCGTATGCCACGAGCGAGTTGGTCAGCAGGGTGAGCACGACCGCACCGACAGTGATGAACGCCGTGTTCAGCAGCGCCTGCGGGAACTTCGTCAGCGTCCAGGCATCCACGAAGTTCTGCAAGTTGATCCCGGTCGGCAGCTCGAAGCCGGTGCCGCCGAGCTGGTCGGGAGTCTTCAGCGCGGTGACCACCGCGAAGTAGAGCGGCACCAGCACGGTGATCGAGCAGACCGCGATCAGCGCGGTCGCCCACCAGTTGATGCGGCGGGGGTCGGTGAGTGTGCCAGCCATCAGAAATCGGCCTCCTTGCGCTGAAGAACACGGAACTGCAGGAACGAGACGAGCATGATCACGATCACGAAGATCACGGCGTTGGCGGACTGGTAGGCGAACTCGCCGCCCTGGAAGCCCCCGCGGAAGATCAGGAGCGTGATGGACTCGGTCGAGGTGCCGGGCCCGCCGTTGGTGAGGGCGACGACGTGGTCGAAGGTCTGCAGGAAGCCCTTCAGGCTCAGCACCATGTTGATCGTGAAGAAGGCGCTGATCATCGGGAAGGTGATCGATCGGAATTGCCGCCACGGGCGGGCGCCGTCGAGCGCGGATGCCTCGTACAGCTCCGCCGGGATCGTCTGCAGGCCGGCAAGGTAGAGCACGATCGCGAACGCGCAGGACTGCCAGACGGCCAGCACGACGATGGCCAGCCAGGCCCAGTCCGGGTTGGTCAGGATGTTGTCGCGCAACACGGGGATGCCGGACGCGATCACCGGCAGTGAGTTTGCGAAGAAGTACTGGAACACGTAGCCGACGACCAGGATCGCGAGCACGTAGGGGATGAAGAAGATGCCGCGGAAGGTGGACTGGAGGGCGATCTTCGCGTTGAGGCCGACCGCGATGGCGAGCGAGATCAGGTTGGTGAGGACCGTCGCGACGATGGCGAAGCCGAACGTGAAGCCGTAGGCCTTGAGCACCCGGTCGTCCTGGAGCAGGGCGATGAAGTTGCCGAGGCCGACGAAGTCCCAGCTGCCGAAGCCGGCGTAGTCGGTGAAGCTGTAGAAGACGCCGATGAGCACCGGAACGGTGTGCAGGAGCGCGAACAGGGCGACGGCCGGAACGACCATCCAATAGAAGGCGCGGGGGGTGACGGTCAGACCGCGCCGGCGGGCCGGTCGTGGACCGCCGGCCGGGGCGGCCGGCGACGTCTGCCGGGTCAGGACGGGGGTGGCCATCATCATTCCCCGCTTCTCGTTGAGGTGGTGCGGGCCGCGACCTTGCGCCACTCGTTGTCGAGGGTGCTGAGCGCCTTCGTGCTGTCCTGGTCCAGCAGGAACTGCTGGATGATGGCCGGCAGCGGGATGCTGGCGGGCACCTGGTGGTCGATGAAGCCCACGATCCGGCCGGCATCGAAGTACGGCTGGAGTTCGGTGAGGGTCGGGTTGGTGTTGGGCCCGGCATCCGCGGCGGTCGAGAACATGTTCTGCGAGGCCGCGAAGTCGCCGAGGACCTTCCTGTCGAAGAGGTAGTCGACGAACCGCTGCGCCTCGGCCAGGTGCGGGGTGTCCCGTCCGATCGTGATGGCGACGTCGACGCCGGAGACGAGCCTGGTCTGGGCCGGGTCGTCGGTGGCGGGGAGGGGGAACGCACCCACGTTCACGTCGGGGTTGTCGGCGAGGATCGGGGCGATCGCCCAGACTCCCTGCAGGAGCATGGCCGACTTGCCGGCGGCGAAGGCCTGGTTGCCGTCCTCGTAGCCGCGGCTCTGGAAGCCGGGCTGCGCGTAGGAGTAGAGCGTCTGCAGTTTCCCGAGGGTCTCCGCGTAGTCTTTGGTGAACGAGACGGCCGAGTCCGGGCCGACGTCGGCGCCCTCGGCCCGCAGCCGGGGGAAGAAGCCGTCGCCGCCGAGTTGTCCGCCGAGTCCGGTGAAGGGCGGCATCGTCGTCCAGGAATCGGCGAGGGTGCCGTAGAACGGGCTGATGCCCGCTGCCTTCAGGCGGTCGCAGGCGGCGATGAGCTCGTCCCAGGTGGTGGGAACGCTGATGCCCTGCTCCGTGAAGATGTCACGGTTGTAGAGGATCCCGTTGGCGTTGCTCACGAAGCCCAGGGCGTTGACCTCGTCGCCGTTGTAGCTGCCGAGCCCGGCGAGGATGTCCTGCACGGCCGGGTTGATCTGCTTCAGCACCGGGTCATCGGTGAAGTCGTGGAAGACCCCGGCGCGGGCGAGCTGTCCGAAGTTCCCCGAGCCGTTCAGCGAGATGACGTCGGGCACCTTGCCCTTGACCAGGAGCGTGCGGATGGCGGTGTCGGCATCCGGCACGGCGTTCTGCCTGACCCTAATGCCCGGGTTCTCCACCTCGAATTCGGCGATGATCGCCTCGAAGCTGCCGATGGCCTCGGGCTTGAACTGGAAGAAGTCGAGGGTGACGATGCCGGTGTCGGCCGAGGCGCAGCCGGCCAGGCCGCCAAGGCCGAGCACCCCGGCAAGCGAGAGGGCGAGCACCCGGCGCAACCTTTTCGGTCGGCGCCTCCGCCCGGTGTCGTTCTGGTACGTCGTCGTATCCGTCAAGTTGTGCTCCTCGCGCATCCGGTGCAACGCCGGAGCCTCCGGTTGTGCAAACCGGGGAGTGCTGCAGCGTTGCCTGTATTCTTTCTACTGCAAAAAGAATCAAGCTGTCAACTCCGATTTTCCTTACTGAGGACGACCCGATTCCGTTGTTTTGTGCCAATATGAAACAAATAGCGGCCGGCGATCGGAAGCCGATGACCGAGAAGAGAGACTCATGTCTGAAGCGACGGCGACGGCGACGGCGACGGCGACGGCGACGGCGGCGTACCTGAGCGCGTCCTCCCGCGAACTCGCCCGGGCCGTGCTCATCCATGGTCCGATCGCCCGCGGCGAGCTCGGCCGGCGCCTCGGACTCTCCCCGGCCAGCCTCACCCGGCTGAGCAAGCCGTTCCTCGATCGCGGCCTGTTCGTCGAGGCCGCCGAAGACCACGACGGCACCGTCGGGCGCCCGGCGAGGCCGCTCGACGTGCGGGTCGACGCCAGCCGGTTCATCGGCGTGAAACTGACCGGCGACGACGTCTTCGGCGTGCGCACCGACCTGCGCGCGAACGAACTCGCCGCGGCCGAGCGGCCGCTGGCCGGCCATTCCCTCGAGGAGGTCGTGCGGCAGATCACCGTGGTCGTGCGCGAACTCGAGGGCACCGACGGGGTGTCGGCGCTGGGCGTCTGCGTCGGCGGCTCCGTCGCCGGAGGCCGGGTGGTGCGGCGTGCCCCGTTCCTGGACTGGCACGACGTCGATCTCGCCGGGGCGCTCGAGGCCGTGCTCGGGCTGCCGGTCACGATCGAGAACGACGTGGTGGCGCTCACTGCGGCCGAGCAGTGGTTCGGTGCCGGCCGCGGCGCCCCGAACTTCGCGGTGCTCACGATCGGCGTCGGTGTCGGCTATGGCCTGGTCGTGAACGACCGGGTGATCCTCACGCCCGACAGCGGCCTCGGCTTGGCCGGGCACATCCCGCTCGACGCGAACGGCCCGGTCTGCACTGAGGGGCACCGCGGATGCTCGCGGGCGATGCTCACGAGTCCGAGCGTCTGCGGCCAGGTCGGCATCGCACTCGGCCGGGAGGTCGGCTACGACGAGGTGCTCCGGCTCGCGGCCGAGGGGAACCCGGCGGCGGCATCCGTGGTGCTGGCGACGGGGCGGGCGCTCGGCCGGCTGATCGCCGTGATCGCCAACATCGCCATGCTCGACACGATCGTGCTCGCCGGGGAGGGAATCGGGCTCTGGCCGCTCGTGGCCGGCGAGGCCACCGCGGCGGCGCTCCGCGACCGAGACCGGGATGCCGCGCCGCTGCGCATCATCGTCGATGACGCAGGGGTCTCGTCCTGGGCCCGCGGCGCGGCGGCGGTGGCGATCCAGGCCTCGCTCGAGCGCCTGGCGCTGCCCAAGCAGGGGGCCGGGACGGAGCCGCTGGAATAGGATCGGGCATGGCACCGTTGGAACCGGCATCCGGTGCACGCCGTGCGAGCGAGAGGCTGGAAATGCAGTTCGGAATCTTCACGGTCGGCGACCTGACCGCCAATCCCGCGACCGGCCGCACTCCGACCGAGCACGACCGGATCACGGCGATGGTGGCGATCGCGGTCAAGGCCGAAGAGGTCGGCCTCGACGTCTTCGCGGCCGGGGAGCACCACAATCCGCCGTTCGTGCCGTCGTCGCCGACGACCCTGCTCGGCTACATCGCTGCCAAGACCGAGCGCATCATCCTGTCGACGGCGACGACCCTGATCACCACCAACGACCCGGTGAAGATCGCCGAGGACTTCGCGATGCTGCAGCACGTCTCCGACGGCCGGGTCGACCTCATGCTCGGCCGCGGCAACACCGGCCCCGTCTATCCGTGGTTCGGCCAGGACATCCGACAGGGCATCCCGCTCGCCCTGGAGAACTACGCGCTGCTCCGCCGGTTGTGGCGGGAGGACATCGTCGACTGGGAGGGCCAGTTCCGCGCGCCGCTGCAGGGCTTCACCGCCACGCCGCGCCCGCTCGACGGGGTTCCGCCGTTCGTCTGGCACGGCAGTATCCGCAGCCCCGAAATCGCCGAACAGGCCGCCTATTACGGTGACGGCTTCTTCGCCAACAACATCTTCTGGCCCAAGGAGCACTACCAGAAGCTGATCGGGCTCTACCGGGCCAGGTTCGAGCACTACGGGCACGGCACCGCAGACCAGGCCATCGTCGGCCTCGGCGGCCAGGTCTTCATGCGGGCGAAGTCGCAGGACGCCGTCGACGAGTTCCGCCCGTACTTCGACAACGCCCCGGTCTACGGCCACGGGCCGAGCCTGGAGGATTTCACCGAGCAGACCCCGCTCACCGTCGGCAGCCCGCAGCAGGTCATCGACCGGTATGCCGGCATGCGCGACTTCTTCGGCGACTACCAGCGCCAGCTGTTCCTGATGGACCACGCCGGCCTGCCGTTGAAGACCGTGCTCGAACAACTCGACATCCTCGGCGGCGAGGTCGTTCCGGTGCTCCGCCGGGAGCTGGCGAAGAACCGTCCGGCGCGCGTGCCGGATGCCCCGACCCACGCCAGCCTCACCGCCGCGGCCGCTGCCCACCAGGGCGTGGCCGGGGCGGCGGCCGCCGTCCGGGCAGGCTGACCGGTCGGGGCCGGATCGAGCCGGTCGGCAGCGCACCACAATCGAGGAGGTGGCGGGCTGGCCGACGCTACTCGGTCAGACTGCCCGCTGCGGGCGGGTTCGCCACCGGAATCGAACCGGCCCGGCGGGTGCTCACTTCGTCGGCGATCACCACCAGCGCCACGACCGCATTGGTGAGCCAGAGCAGTGCGAGTCCGTCCACCGGTGGAAGGACGGTCGCGGCGGCCAGATAGGCAGCGGCCAGAACCGCGACGCCGGCCAGATGGGATCTCAGCCACGGGCGCCCGATCGACCGTTTGAACAGGAGATTCCCGATCAGGTAGAGGGCCGGGGCACCGACCACGACGGCGAGGCCGGCGGCGCTCGGCGGATCCTCCGGGTGCACGAGCACGAGTTCATCGCCGACCGCGCTGAGGACAACGCCCGCGACGATGGGAATGTGCAGGTAGACGTAAGTGAGCCGGGCGATCGGTCCGGTCAGCTCCGAGGACCGGATGAAGCGTGAGCCGTGCTCCGCTCCGTGGCTGAAGTACAGCAGCCAGAACAGGATCGTGCTCACGAACGCGGCCAGAACCCCGCTGACGGCGGCGAGGCTGAGGTCACCCTGGCTGAAGGCGGTCCCGGTCACCAGGATCGACTCGCCGAGCGCCAGGATGATGAAGAGCCCGCTGCGCTCGGCAATGTGGCCACCGGACACCGACCAGGATGACGTCGGCGAGGCCCCGAGGAACGGCGTGTAGTAGCGCGCCGAGGGGCCGAGGACTTCGACCAGGATCGCCGTGGCCCACAGAACGAGTTGTGCGTCGCCGCCGAGAACGGCCCCGAGAATCCACAGCGGCGCGGTGACCAGAAACCAGATCGTGATCCGGGTGATGTTCATCCCGTTGGCCCTGTCCACGGCGCGGTAGCACCAGGCCAGGAAAGTGGTGCGGCCAACCTGCATCACGACATAGGCGATGGCGAATCCCAGCGCCCGGTCGCCGAATGCCCCGGGGATCGAGGTGCTCAGCACCAGGCCGAGCAGCATCAGAACGAACAGCATCAGGCGCACCGGCCCGGTCTCGGGGTCGAGCCAGTTGGTCGCCCAGGCGGTGTACATCCAGACCCACCACACGGCGACCAGGATGACCGCTGCCTCGGCCAGACCCCGCACGTCGAGATGGTCCACGATGGTGTGGGAGAGCTGGGTGATCGCGAAGACGAAGACGAGATCGAAGAACAGCTCGATGAAGGTCACCCGGTCCTGGCCCTCGCTCTCATCCCGGGCACGGAACAGGCGTGGTCGATTCAGACTCAGCGTCATCCGTTCTCCCTCCGCCGTGCCCGCAGCACCGGTGCAGGACAGGCCCAGAATACTGGAGGCGACGGCGCCGAACTAGGGACAGCAGCATGCCGGACTCACCTGCACGGTGAGCTTCTGGCCTTCCGTGAGGAGGGGTTCAGGTCGGATCCGCCCTGTCCGCCGGCGCATCCCGCGAGCGCGAACCCGGCGAGCAGGAGCATGGCTCCTGCCCACCGGGTTCGCGCAGCGCCCGAACGGGCACGTTCGGCTGTGGCGATTCGGCTCAGCTCCTCGGTTTCGTGCCCGAGAACCGAACCGTCATCGATGTGCCGTTCTGCTTGACGACCTCGACCTTCACGCCCGCGTTCGCGACCTTCACACCCTGGCCGATCGCCGCGATTCCCTCCCAGTTCTTCGTGTCGTCGAAGACCGGCTGCGCGGCCTGACCGCGGATCAACGACGGCGCGCTGTTCTGGTTGAGGGTGAACGAGTCGGCCCGGGTCAGGCTGAACGGTGCGTCGTAGAGCTGGACCCGGTTTCGCCATGGTGCCCCGTTGAGACCGATGATGGGCTGAGGGTGGGCGTCGACATACAGGTTCCGCCCTGCCCCTGGGTGCGCGCTGACATTGTTGTCGGCCTGCGAGGTGTCCCAGTAGGAGATCATCAGTCCCTGCTGGTAGGGGAAGTGCTCCACGAGGTCGGGCTTCGTGTTCGCGAACCCGAAGTTGTACGGTCCCGTCTTGAGATAGCGGTCATAGGCGACGTGTGAGCGATTGCCGGCGATGTAGTAGTTGTCGTACTCCGCCGTTTCGACACCCGTGGTGCGGATGAAGCCGCTCGCCGTCCAGCCCGGATCGAGCGTCTCCGCCCCGTCCGAGAAGAGAACGGTCGATCCGGCGGCGATGCTCACGTCGTCGACGAAGATGCCGGACGGCAGGCTCGCATCGGTTCCCTGGGCCGCGCCGTCGGTCACGTAGCTGAAACGCACGCTAACCGTCTTGCCGGCGAAGGCGGTCAGGTCGAAGCTGGCGGGCTGCCAGCCGGCGCTGAGGCCGTCGATGCCGTTGCCCTCCGCCGCGTTCGCAATGGAACCGGGAACTGCCTTCCAGCCCGTTCCGTCGTCCACTTCGACGTAGGCGTAGTCGCACGGGTCCGGTCCGCAGTCCTCGATGTTCCAGTTGGCCTGGAAGGTGAGGGACGCGGAGCCGGCCGGGATGGTCACACTGCGGGCGAGGGTCTGGTTCAGATCGTCGCCTTGACCGCTCCACCACTCGTACGAGCCTGCCACCGGGGTGACGAGCGTGTTGGTGACGACCTTCTTGGGAAGCACGACGACCGCGGCCTGCGCCGTGGCCGAGTTGTACTCCTCCGGGCCGAGCTGGAGGGTCTTCTTCTCACCGGCGAGCACGACCTCGTAGTCGAGCCAGCCCAGCTGCAGCTTCTCCCAGGCGCCGATGTCGCCCGGTTTCTCGCCGAGCGCCTGGCCGGCTGCGCCCAGCCGGCTCTGCGACATCAGGGTCCACCACTCGTTGTTGTTGCTCGGGCCGCCTGCGGTGTCGTAGTCGTCCGGGAGCCCGAGGTCGTGGCCGTACTCGTGCGCGAATACGCTCAGCCCGCCGTTCTCCGGCTGGATCGTGTAGTCGCCCACCCACAGACCGGTATCGGCGATCTCGGTGCCGCCGAGCAGGTTGTCGGCCGGACCGGACTGTCCGGCCTGGTTGAAGTAGGCGTACCAGCGGTGGCTCCACACGGCATCCTCGCCCTGGGTCGGGTCGCCGTCAGCCTGGTCTCCGCCCGAATGCACGACCTGGAAGTGGTCGATGTAGCCGTCCGGTTCGTTGAAGTTGCCGTCCTGGTCGAAGTCGTAGCGATCCCACTGGTCGTAGCCGGCGAGGGCCGCCTTGATCTGCGCCTCGGTCTGGCCCGCGGACTCCTGGTCGGCGACCCACTGGTTGATCCCGTCCCGCACCAGGTCCCAGGTGTTGCTGCAGACATTGGAGGCGCAGGGGAAACCGTTCGAGCGGCCGTAGCGAGCCTCGTTGAAGGGAACCTTCACCCAGTCGGACACCTGCCCGTCCACGCTGTACCGGCCGGACGACTGGGCCTCGTAGTAGGTCTTGAGCGACTCCACGCCCGCTCCGGCGCCGAAGTACAGGTCCTGGAAGTGGGCCTGGCCGTAGTCGGCCTGCCAGACGGTGCTGTTGTCGACCGTGCGGTCCGGCTGCGGGATCGCGTTGTGCAGCGGGCCGGTGAACACCGACGGCCCCGGGGTCGTCGGGTCGGTGTCCTGGTCGGGATACGCGGGGTCCCGCTGGTCGCCGAACTCGGCCAGGATCACGAAGATCTTGTCGGTCTTCTCCCGGGCGATCTCGACGAACTTGTCCTGCTTCTTGCCCTCGCGAGCCTTTCCGTTGAGGCGGACGACCGTGCTCCCCTCGCTCTTGGTCGCGGTGGCCTCACCCTTGAGGACCTGCTGCACCGCCTCCTCGCGCAGAGCGCGGCGCTTGTCCTCGGCCGGGTTGGGCAGCTCATCGGACGGGGGAGCAGCGGCGGTGTCCGCCGGGGGTGCTGCCGACGGCGGGGACGCGGCCGCGGTCAGCGGGCTCCCTCCCACGAGGCCGGCGGCGACGAGCGCCGCTCCAGCCAGGGTCGCGACGAGCATGGACATTCTTCGGCTGGGCTTTTGGCTCATGAACTGGTCCTTTTCGTGGTGTGACACGGCGAAAACCGTGCCGCGAAATTGCGCAGTGGCCCAAACCTAGTGTGCGGTTCACCCTCGAACGGGGTTGGTTATAACGGTTGGGTCACGACGTCGCCGTTCGCCGGACCGGGCCGGGCGCCGATTTTGGCCGGGCGCCGCCCGCGCGGGATACTGGTCGGGCGGCCTGGAACGGATGCTTCCAGCCCCCGGAAGCAGACCATCATGACCAGCGTGCCCCCGCAGTCCCCGACGGATGCGCGTGAGGCATTCTTCGCCGCCCGCAGGGCGATCCCCTCCTCGGTCGACCTGTCCGTGCGAATCGGCGCACTCACCCTGGCCAACCCGGTCATGCCCGCGTCCGGCTGCTTCGGCCCGGCGCTGGGCCGGCTCATCCCGGCCGGCGAACTCGGCGCCGTCGTCACCAAGACCGTCTTCGGCAGCCCCCGCGGCGGCAATCCGGCGCACCGCCTGACCGAGATCCGCGCCGGGATGGTCAACAGTGTCGGCATCCCGAGCCGTGGGGCGTCCGGCTACCTGGCCGAGTTGCATCCGCGCTACCTGGCCCTCGGCGTGCCCGTCATCATCAGCGTCGGCGGCCACCGCCCCGGCGAATACGCACCGGTGATCACCGACCTCCGCGGCGCGGGCGACGCGTACGAGCTCAACGTGTCCTGCCCGAACCTGGACCGACTCGGCACGGACATCGGCTCAGACCCCGACGCCATCTCGGCCGTGGTGCGCGCGGCCCGCGAGTCCACCGACAAACCGCTGATCGTCAAGCTCCCGGTCCTGGCCTCCTCGATCGCGGAGTGCGCGCTCGCCGCGCAGGAGGCGGGAGCCGACGCTCTCTGCGTGGCCAATTCGATTCCTGCCCTGCCGCTCCAGCCGTACACGCGCAGCCCGGCCCTGGGCAACGTGATCGGCGGCCTCTCCGGCCCGTCGATCCGCCCGATCGTGCTCCGGCTGGTCTGGCTGGCCTCCCGCGCCGTGCAGATCCCGGTCATCGCCTGCGGCGGGATCGAGACCGCCGACGATGCCCTCGACTACTTCTCGGTCGGGGCGCGGGCCGTGCAGGTGGGCACCGCGAACTTCGGCCGGCCATTCGCCATGGTCGAGATCGTGCGCGCGCTGCAGGAACGCTGCGCCGACGACGAGGTGGCCGGCATCCGTGACCTGATCGACCTGTGGAGGGCTCAATGACCGGTATGGCTTCCCTCGCCCGCGAGGCGCTGCGGCGCCAGCAGGCCTTCGCCGCGGCCGATGAGGCCGCCCTCGACGGCCTCATCGCCGTGCGCCCTCCCGCCGCGGAACCTCGGCCGGAGCCGGTCTGGGACGACGCCAGGGTGCTCGAACACACCGACGTGGGCGAGCGGTACCGTCGCCTCCTCCTGTCGACGGGCACCATCGCCCGCACCGCGCTCGCCGGCCAGTTCCTGATGATCACGGTGCCGCCCAGCGGCGGGGAACGGATCCTGCTGCCGCGCCCGATGGCGATCCACCGCCGGCACCCCGAGGCAGGGACCGTCGAGGTCATCTACGGTGTCTCCGGCCGCGGCACCACCGCGCTCGCCGACGTCGCCGTGGGGGCCGGCCTGCTCGTCACCGGGCCGCTCGGCCGCGGGTTCGAGTTCCCGGAGGGTGCCCGCACGGCGCTGCTGATCGGCCGCGGTGTCGGCGTCTGCGCCATCATGGGCTCGGTCGAGGATGCCGCGGCGCGGGGCATCCACGCGACCGTGGTGCTCAGCGGCCGCACCCTCTCCGACCTGATCGGCGTCGCCGACTGCGCCGAACTCGGCGCCGCCGTCATCCCGGTCACCGACGACGACGGGTCGAGCGCCATTCCCGCGCTCGCCGCCCGGCTGTGGGTCGAATTCCGGGCCGCGCCGCCGGCGGTGATCCTGGTCTGCGGGGCCGGCGTGCTCGCCCGCCTCGCCGCCGAACTCGGCGCCGAGTGGGGTGTGCCGGTGCAGGTCTCGCTCGAGGCGCACATGGCCTGCGGCCTCGGCTACTGCCATGGTTGCGCCGCCCCGGTCGCCACCGACCCGGAAACGGAGGGGCCGCTGGTCTGCGTCGACGGCCCCGTGTTCGACGCGGTCCTGCCCGCAGCATCGCGCTGACCGCGCCCCCGGCCGTTCGCGCCGCCACCGCCTGATCGAGAGGCGCTCTGTTAGACTGGTGGAGGTCAATCTCCGGATCGGCCGAACACAACGGAGCAGGTCGGCGGAACGCTGGCCCTCGGTGGTGGTTTCCCAACGCGGGTGGCAGCATCCGCGGCTGGTGAATTTCTACTGGTGGCCAGCTCGAGCACAGTGTGACGCACCGGTTTCCGGTTGAGCAATCAGCCGAACGGCGCTCACGGGCAGTGTAGTTCTGCCGTTGCCTGCTCAGACGCCCCACTCGCGCGCCATCCGGGCAAACGAGTCTAAACAAAGGAGAGAACCCCCATATGGAGGGTCCAGAAATCACGTTCGCCGAAACCGTTATCGACAACGGCAAGTACGGCACGCGCACCATCCGCTTCGAAACCGGCCGTCTCGCCCAGCAGGCGCAGGGCTCGGCCGCCGCGTACATCGACGAAGAGACCATGCTGCTCTCCGCGACGAGCGCGAGCAAGCAGCCGAAGGAGAACTTCGACTTCTTCCCGCTGACCATCGATGTCGAGGAGCGTATGTACGCTGCCGGCCGCATCCCGGGCAGCTTCTTCCGTCGCGAAGGTCGCCCGTCGACCGAGGCGATCCTCACCTGCCGTCTGATCGACCGGCCGCTGCGCCCGTCGTTCGTCGACGGACTCCGCAACGAGATCCAGGTTGTCGTGACCGTGCTGGCCATCGCGCCCGACGAGTACTACGACGTGCTCGCGATCAACGCGGCGTCGATGTCGACCCAGCTCGCCGGCCTCCCGTTCTCCGGTCCGATCGGTGGCGTCCGCGTCGCCCTCATCCCCGACGAGCACGGCTCCGGCCAGTGGGTCGCGTTCCCCAAGCACTCGCAGATCGTCGACGCCGTGTTCAGCATGGTCGTCGCCGGCCGCGTGGTGACCGACGCCACCGGCGCGCAGGATGTCGCGATCATGATGATCGAGGCCGAAGCCACCGACAACGCGTGGAACCTCATCAAGGGCGGCGCCATCAAGCCGAACGAAGAGGTCATCGCCGAGGGCATCGAAGCATCGAAGCCGTTCATCAAGCAGCTCATCGAAGCGCAGCAGAAGGTCGCCGCCTCGGCCGCCAAGCCGACCGGCGCCTACCCGGTGTTCCCGTCCTACCAGCCGGCCACCTACGACGCCGTCGCCGCCCTCGCGTACGACCAGCTGAAGGCCGTCTACCAGATCGCCGACAAGATCGAGCGCCAGAACGCGGATGACGCGCTCAAGGCATCCGTCAAGGCAGCCATCGCCGCGAAGGTCGAAGCCGGCGAGCTCGAAGCCGGTGCCAACGCTCAGGTTTCCGCCGCGTACAAGTCGGTCACCAAGCTCGTCGTGCGCTCCCGCGTGCTCAACGAGGGCATCCGCATCGACGGCCGTGGGCTCGCGGACATCCGCCCGCTCGACGCCGAGGTCGCCATCATCCCGCGCGTGCACGGTTCGGCGATCTTCCAGCGCGGCGAGACCCAGATCCTGGGTGTCACCACGCTGAACATGCTCAAGCTCGAGCAGACGATCGACTCGCTGAGCCCGGTCACCAAGAAGCGCTACATGCACAACTACAACTTCCCGCCCTACTCGACCGGTGAAACCGGCCGGGTCGGAACGCCGAAGCGCCGCGAGATCGGCCACGGAGCGCTCGCCGAGCGTGCCCTGGTCCCCGTGCTGCCCACGCGCGAGGAATTCCCGTATGCCATCCGTCAGGTCTCCGAGGCGCTCAGCTCCAACGGGTCGACCTCGATGGGCTCCGTCTGCGCGTCCACCCTCTCGCTGCTCAACGCCGGAGTGCCGCTGCGCGCCCCGGTCGCCGGCATCGCGATGGGCCTGATCAGCGACACCGTTGACGGGAAGACCCGCTACGCGGCTCTGACCGACATCCTCGGCGCCGAAGACGCCCTCGGCGACATGGACTTCAAGGTCGCCGGCACGAGCGAGTTCGTCACCGCGATCCAGCTGGACACGAAGCTCGACGGCATCCCCGCCTCGGTGCTCGCCGGTGCGCTCACGCAGGCCAGGGATGCTCGTACGACCATCCTCGCCGTGCTGAACGCCGCCATCGACGCCCCCGACGAGATGGCCCCGACCGCGCCCCGCGTGATCAGCGTGCAGATCCCCGTCGACAAGATCGGCGAGCTGATCGGCCCGAAGGGCAAGACGATCAACGGGATCCAGGACGAGACCGGCGCCGACATCTCCATCGAGGAGGACGGCACCGTGTACATCGGCGCCGTCGACGGACCGTCGGCCGAGGCCGCCCGCGCCATGGTCAACTCCATCGCGAACCCGACCAACCCGGAGGTCGGCGAGCAGTTCCTCGGCACCGTCGTGAAGATCGCCGCCTTCGGCGCGTTCGTCTCGCTGCTCCCGGGCAAGGACGGCCTGCTGCACATCAGCGAGGTGCGCAAGCTCGCCGGCGGCAAGCGCGTGGAGAACGTCGAAGACGTGCTCGGCGTGGGCCAGAAGGTCCTCGTGGAGATCACCAAGATTGACGACCGCGGCAAGCTTTCGCTCGCCCCGGTTCTCGAGGAATCGGCCGACGCCGACTCCGAGGACGCATCGGTCACCACCGAGGCGTAGTCTGGTAGTTCTGCCGACAACCTCTCGCCAGGTTAGTCGGTGAGACGGGAAGCCCGTCCTGCTTCGGCAGGGCGGGCTTTTTCGCGCCGGTGCCGAGCCGTGGGCGCCTGATCCGGGCTTCGCGGATCGTCCCTGCTCTGCTCGCGGCTCAGGTTGCGGAAGTCGGCGCGTCGTGGAGCATGCGCCGGCCTCCGAACGGTACGCCGCGAGAGGCGCGGACGCCCCGATCGCGACCAACGCGCGGATGCCGGGGAATACTGGGCTAATATGATTTCGCACCCGCTCCCGTCCCCCCACGGTCGAGCGGGTGTTCTACGTGCGGCTCAGGCGCGGCCCGGAATCAGGCGCGGCCCGGGATCACTCGCGGCCCGGAATCAGGCGCGGCCCGGAATCACTCGTCGAGGAGTTCGGTGATCGAGCGGAGCATCTCGGGGGACACGTCGCCGAGGGTTCGGGCGGCGAAGCTGACGACCCGCTTCGCCCGCAGTTTCTTCACGAACGCGAGCTGGGCATCCACCCGCTCGGGGATGTCGTCGTCGGAGCCGAGAAGGTAGGCAGGCGGAATCCGGAAGAACTCGGCGATCCCGGTGAGCAGGGCCATATCGGTGACGAGCGGCCCGGTGCCGGCGATCATGTAGGCCCAGCGCGCGCGGGAGAGGGAGAGTCCGTGCTCGGCCAGGCCCTCCGCGATCGCCCGGTAGGTGTACGGAGTGTTCCCCTCGGCGACGACGACGTCGAGCAGCAGAGTGAGCTTGCGGGCGAGTTCCTGCTGGGGGGTCAGCTCGTCGTCGAGTGGCACGGGTGCGGATGTCATGGCTGGGGGCCTCTCAGACGCGTCGTGGGGGGTGTGGGGGAGGCCGAGGCCGGCGTGGCGCCGCCGGTGGCGGCCGCGGTGAGGCGCCTCGGGTGGGTTTCGGTGCGGTCGGCGTGGGTCTGCCGTTCGACCGCGTCGAGGAGGGCGCGTTCGGCCGCGGTGGCCTCCCGCGGGTGGAGAAGCAGGCTGTCGCGCACCTCGACGTAGCGCCGGTAGAGCCTGGCTCCCGGCTCACGCCCGAAGGCGAGGCGCAGGCGCGGCGAGGCCGCCTCGAGGCTGAGTTCGGGGGAGTCCTCGATCAGGCGCTCCCAGAGCGGGGTGATCCGCCAGAGCAGTACGCGATCCCTGCCGGTTCGCCACGCACCGGCCACGGCGTCGACGACGGTCGTGAGGCCCAGGCCGATCGACACGCAGATCGGGGCGGCGAGGAGGGCGGTGAAGTACACGCCGCGCGATGACGCGGTGAAGGTCGAGTGCGGATCCTGGCTCGAGTCAATCGCGCTCCATACGCTGAGCACCGCATAGGTCAGGACGGCCAGGCAGCCCAGGGACACGAAGGCCAGGGAGACCCGGGTCACAATCCGGCGTTGCCGGGGATAATCGGCCAGGCAGGCGACCAGGACCGACACGGCGAAGTAGGCCAGGGCGAACCAGGTGGTGATGGCGTAGAGGGTGTAGTCCCAGCGGTCGAAGTCCATCGTGCGAACGTCGCTCGTCAACCGCCAGTCGCTGCCGAAGAACAGCACGGCCTGGGCGCCGATGACGACAATGACGGCGATGACGGTCGACCGCCGGCCGGCCCGGGAAATGCCGCCCTCCGTGGTGGCGAGCTGGACCAGGCTGTTCATCAGCGCGACCGCGATGATCACGGTCGCATGGAAGAGGAAGAACGTCGTGTTCACGCTGCCGAGGACCGCATCGACGGCGTCGTAGACCGGCTGCGGCTGCAGGGTCATCGTCAGGGCGAAGACGGCCAGGAACCAGAACAACAGGCGGCGACGGCCTCGGATGGCCGAGGGCAGGCAGAAGAGTGCGGCGAGCCAGAGGATCGAACAGACGGCGAGTTGGAGGAGGACGATCATCAGAGCACCCTCCCGAAGCCGGTCCGGGGGCCGTTCCGGGCATCCGTGCGGTCGTCCAGCATGATCAGGGCGAGCTCGTCGCCGATGGCCTCGGCGAGGGCCTCCTGCTCGTCGGTGAAGGAGCTCCGGGAGAGTGCGTGCACGATCGCGTCCATCGGGATCAGCGGGGCGAGCAGGGCGACGCGGTCGGCGGTGAGGAGTTCCTTCTCGTGCCGGAGGATCATGTGCCCGTACTCGTGGTTGATGAACTGCTGGCGGTGCACGGCAGACTCCGTCGGCGCGTAGTGCACCCGCTCGAAGTCCTCGCCCGCGATCTCCAGCCACAGGCCGCAGACGCCGGACGTGATCAGGTCGGCGCTGGCGGGGCGGAGGAGGATCTTTCTCTGCCGAACGCCCTCCATGTGCCGGTGGAGCTTCTCGGCGGTGAGCGGGCGCGGCAGGTCGAGCGCCTCGACCAGCCGGCGGGCCCGCTCTCGGCGTTCTTCGCGCATCACGCAATTCCCTACTCGGTGGATCGATGGTCCCAAGGCGTGTCGCCGTGCGTTGGACATGTCTAATTCGTGCTACCGTTGGATTCGGTTGGACATGTCTAGGCTACCGGTTTCCGGAGGCTGCCAGGACCCCTGTACGGCCTGCGCGTCACGTGCCGGACGCAAGTTGGGGGGCGCGTGGTCGTTTGCGTGACGCGGTGCGGTCGGGGTGGGACCGCACCGCACACCGCATCTCTCCGCCCACGGCGCATCGTGCGCCGACCCGTGGCGGACGGGCGGATCCCTCATCTATTTGAAGACATTATAGATTAGCGATATGCTCAGACGGTGTCGACCACCGGACTGCCCATGGCCCTGCTCAAGGCCGAACTGTTCAAGTCGCTCGGGCATCCCCTGCGCGTGCAGGTGCTCGAGCAGCTGTCCGGCGGCGAGCGCTCCGTCGGGAGCCTGGCCGAGGCGCTCGGCTCGGAGCTCTCCAATCTCTCCCAGCAGCTCGGCGTGCTCCGGCGGGCCGGGGTCGTCGTCACCCGACGCGAGGGCAACACGATCTACTACGGACTGCGCGACCCGATGGTCGCCGAACTGCTCGCCGTCGCCAAGCGGATGCTGGTGGCCACCCTCGAGGATTCCAACGCACTCCTCCGCACGATCGAACAGGACGTGTCCTGACCGTCGTCACCGGTGGTTACAGGTCGTTCCCGGCGTAGGACTGGTTGAAGCTCTTGTTCACCAGGGGGAAATCGGGCACGATCGTCTCGGCCAATGCCACCGGCAGGGCCGGCCAGTTGAAGTACGACGGGTCGACGATCTTCACCCGGGTCAGACGGCCGTCGTCGCCCAGTTCGACCCGGTGGCAGATCGTGCCGCGCCAGCCCTCGACCAGGGAAACGCCGGTGCCGGAGCCGACGGGGGCGACCGAGCGGCCGCTGCCCAGCCGGCCGTCCAGGCGGCGGATGAGGTCGGTGGCCACGCTGATCGACACCGCCAGTTCCCCCGCGCGCACCCGGTAGCGCCCGAGCACGTCGCCGCCGGAGTCCGTGACGACGTGGAACGCCTCGCCGAGGTCGACGAACGGGTGGTCGCGGCGGGCGTCGGCGTCGATGCCGGACGCCCTCGCCACGTAGCCGAGAGTGCCCATCGCCTCGGCCTGGCCGGTCGAGAGCGGGGCGGTCCCGGTGAACCGGTCCCGCACGATGGCATGGCCGAGGGTGATCGCGATGATCTCCTGCATGTCCGCCTGCACCTGGGCGAGCACCGCCGGGTCGGGCAGGGCGAGCACCGCTGCGCCGCCGATGGTCAGACCGCCGCGGAGGAAGCGGTGCCCGGTGACCGCCTGGTTCTGGCGGAGCAGGGTCTCCCGCAGCCGCTGGGTGTGCGAGTGCACGATGCCGAAGCCGACGTCGTTGGCCAGCGAGCCGAGGTCGGAGACGTGGTTGTAGATGCGCTCGAGTTCGAGCAGGAGCGCGCGCAGCATCCGGTCTTCCTCGGACACCTCGATCCCGGCGGCGGCCTCGACGGCCATCAGCCAGGCCACGGTGTGGCCGGCCACGGTGTCGCCGGTGACCTGCTCGGCCAGCTCGACCGCGTCTTCCGGCCGGCGGCCCTCGAAGAGCCGCTCGACACCGCGGTGCATGTACCACTGGCGGGCCTCCATCCGCACGATGGTCTCGCCGACGACCGAGAACCGGAAATGGCCGGGGTCGATGATGCCCGCGTGGATCGGGCCGACCGCGATCTCGTAGACGCCGGGACCCTCGACCTCGACGAACGGGAACGACTCGGTGTCGGGCAGGAACTCGGGGGTGACCCGGGCGCCGCGGCGCATCGGGTACCAGCCGCGCGGCCAGTGGCCGTGGCGCACCAGGCGGAAGGGCTGCGGGTGGTCGGCCGGACGCACCCCGAACAGGTCGCGCATTCCGCGTTCGAAGTTGCCGGCCGGGTAGGAGAGATCGGCCAGGCTCGGCACCCAGGCGTCGTCGTAGGGGACCGGCACGACCAGGTCGACCTGGCGTCGCGGGTAGACCGCCGCGAAGGAGTAGACCACCCGCAGCGCGTCGCCGTCGTCGTGGCAGGTGATGATCGCGAGCCGGTTGCCGTCGGCGAGCACGGCGGCGGCCGTCTCACGCAGGTCGTCGCGGGTGAGCAGGCGCAGATCGGGTGCGCCGGCGGCCGCCGGGTTCGGGCCCGCGGTCGGTGTCGGGCCCGCGGTCGGTGTCGGGCCTGCGGTCGGTGGGTTCGGGCCGGCGGTCGGTGTCGGGTCGGGTGTCGTCACTGGGCTCCTCCCAGAACCGCGGCCGCGCGCGCCAGGAGAGTGCCGACCGGCTCGGCGATGAAGGCCACCACGGCGGTGGTGGCCAGGGCGAGGATGAGCGGCAGGCGCGGTCCGTGCGCCGACCGGTCCGGCGCCGCGCGGACGGGGACGGTGCCTGCCGGGTCGGTTCCCGGCAGGTCGGGGCCTGCCGGGTCGGTGCCTGGAGCGGCAGCCGGGGCGCCGATTGTCATCGCGACGGTCAGCCGGGTGAGGGCGGCGAAGATGACGAGCAGCAGCACGAGCGCGATGCCGACGACGACTCCCATCCCGGTGCCGAAGCCGGCGACGATGATGCCGACCTCGGAGAAGAAGATGCTGAACGGGGGGAAGCCGACCAGGGCCGCCATGGCGATCAGCCACGGAACGGCCAGGCCGGGGCGACGCACGAGAAGTGCCCGCACGTCGTCGATCCGGGGGGTGCCCTCCACCTCGAGGATGCGGCCGGAGAGCACGAACAGGGTCGCCTTGGTCAGGCCGTGGCCGAGCACGTAGAGCAGCACGGCCGGCAGGGCGGCGGGGCCGATCGCGGCTCCCACGGCCATCATCCCCATGTGCTCGATGCTGGAGTAGGCCAGCATCCGTTTGAAGTCGCGCTGGCGGATCAGGAGGGCGGCGGCCACGAACAGGGAGAGCAGGCCGCCGACGCTGAGCATCACCCGGAGGAAGTCCGGCCCGATCACCGCGTCGGTGATGGTCTGGATGCGCAGGATGGCATAGAGGGCCACCGCGAGCAGCACGCCGCTCATCAGGCCCGACACCGGCGCCGGGGCCTGGCTGTGCGCGTCGGGCAGCCAGCTGTGCATGGGCGCGAGACCGGCCTTGGTGGCGAAACCGAGCACGGCCAGCGCGCCTCCCGCCCGGATCAGCGCCGGGTCGAGCGGCAGGTCGGTGCGGCTGAGCACCAGCCAGGAAAGGGTCGGCTCGCCGGTGCCGCGCGAGGCGGCGTAGATGAGCACGATCCCGAGCAGGGCGATGGCGACGCCCACGGAGCCGAGGATGACGTACTTCCAGGCCGCCTCCAGCGACGACCGGGTGCGGTGGTGACCGACCAGGAAGGCGGTGGTGATCGTGGTGGCCTCGACCGCGGCCCACATCAGGCCGATGTTGTCGGCCAGGACGGCGAGGGACATCGCGGCCAGGAACACCGAGATCAGGGCGTCGTAGGAACCGGCGAACCGGCCGGGGGCTTTCTCGGTGTGGCCCAGCCCGCCCCAGGTCGACACGAGGCCGACCGCCCCGACGACGGTGAGCATGTACGCGGAGAGAGCGTCCGCGCGGAGCAGGCCGCCGCCGAGGCTGGGGACCTGCCCGTCGAGCACGGCGCCGACCAGGAACAGCCCGGAGAGCAGCACGGCAGTGCTGGATGCGATGGGGCCGAGGCGACCGAGCGGGCGGGCGCCGCCGGTGAGGCTGAGCGCGGCCAGGACGACCGGAACGGACAGGGGGGTCCAGAGGGCGAAATTCATCAGTCGTGCAACTTTCTGAGCTGATCAATGTCGGTGTTGCCGAACTTGTTGCGCATCCGGCCGGCGAAGACGTAGAGGATCACGACGACCAGCAGCACGTCCAGGGAGATCCCCAGCTCGAGGAACAGGGGAACCCCGCCGGAGGTGAGGAACGCGACCGTGGCGATGCCGTTGTCGAGCACGAGGAAGCCGATCAGCTGCGACCCGGCCTGCCGCCGGGTGATCAGCAGCAGGAACCCGATCAGCACCATCGCCAGTCCGATCGGGGCGGCGTGGGCCGAGATGCTGGTGTCGCCGCTGAGCAGCCGGCTGGCGACGACGTAGCTGAGGATGGTCAGCAGCGCCACGGTGAGCAGGCCGGCCGTCGGGTTCAGCCGCGGCGCCTCATCCGTGCGGGTGGTGGCGCGGGTCTCGTGGGCGAGCACCCAGGGCAGGCCCATCCCCTTGACCAGCAGCACGAGGACGGAGACGATGATGACCTCCGCCTCGCCCTCCTCGAGGCCGATCACGGCCACCAGGGCGGCCAGCGCGAAGCCCTGCACGCTGAGCAGGCGGATCGAGGCCAGCAGGGAATGCCGCCAGACCATCAGGGCGCTGGTCAGCAGCAGCGCGCCGGTGCAGAGGCCGATCAGCTGGGGGAAGACGGAGGCGAACACGGATGCTCCTAAGCGACCAGGTAGGAGGCGGTCACGGCGAGCAGGGCGAGGGCGAACGACCCCGCCAGCAACTCGGGCACCCGGAACAGGCGCACCTTGGCGAGGAAGACCTCGCCCACGCTCAGGGCGACGCCGAGCAGGAGGATCTTCGCGGTGACGGCGCCCAGTCCGACCAGCACGCCGGGCAGGGAGAAGTCGGTCAGCACACCCCACGGCAGGATCAGGTTGCCGAGCAGGCCGAGCAGGGCGGCGAGCTTGAGCCAGGAACCCAGCTCCAGCCAGGCCAGGTCGCGCCCGGAGGCCTCCAGCACCATGGCCTCGTGCAGCATGGTCAGTTCGAGGTGGGTGGAGGGATTGTCGATGGGCAGCCGGCTGGTCTCGGCCATGATGGCGATGGCCAGGGCGACCATGGCCAGCAGGCTGACCGGCGAGATGATCACGGCCGGGTTCTGCAGCCGGGTCTCCACGATCAGGGAGAGGGTGGAGGTGCCGGCCGGGATCGACAGCGCGTAGACCGCGAGGAGCAGGGTCGGTTCGACCAGGGCGGCCACGGTCATGTGCCGGCTGGAGCCCATGCCGCCGAACGCGGTTCCCGCGTCCAGGCCGACCAGGGCCAGGGCCACCACGCCGATCAGCATGATCGAGACGATGACGAACAGGTCGCTCGGCACCAGGGGCAGCGGGAGCGTGCCGACCAGCGGCAGCAGCACGCAGAGCAGCAGGCTGGAGACGAGAAGGGTGACCGGGCCGGCCGCGAGCATCCAGCTGCTGTCGCTCGCGCGCACCGGGTCCTTGGCCACGAGCTTGCGCACGTCGCGCCACGGCTGCCAGATGCCGGAGCCCGCGCGGCCCTCGAGCCGCGCCCGCACCTGGCGCATCACGCCGATCAGCAGGGGCGAGAGGAACACGAAGAGCACCAGCTGCAGCAGGGCGATCGCGATCGCCGGGATCACAGGGACACCACGATCAGCACGACGAGCAGGGCGACGAAGGAATAGGACAGGTAGCGGTGGATGCTGCCGTTCTGCGCCCGGCGGGCCAGGACGCCGAAACGCTGGGCGAGGTCGAGCACCGGGCGGTAGAACCGGGTCTCGATCACGTCGGAGACGCTCTGCTCGACGTGCACGCGTTCGACGAGGTAACGGGACTCGCCGACGTGGGTGACCTCGACGTCGCGGGTGGGCCGGAGCACGTCGTCGAAGACTCGCACCAGGGGCTCGGCGTAGGAGGTGGCCGTGTACTGCATCCGCGGCCGCAGCCTGGAGCCGCCGCCCGCCCACGGCAGGGGCGACACCCGGGTGGGATGCCGCCGGGCCGAGATGAGGATGGCCGCCAGCACCGGCACGAGCACGAGCGCGGCGAGGGCGACGAAGGTGGTCGGGTCCAGGACCACGTCGATCCCGCGGGCGTCGACGCCGGCCAGCCCGATCGTACGCACATCGGGGGTGAACGCCGGGCCGACGGCCGAGGCGAGGGCCTCGGTGAGCGGTCCGGGCAGCAGGCCGAGGCCGATCACGAGGAGGGCGCCGATGATGAGCGGGATGCGCATGATCAGGGGGACCTCACGGGCCGCCGTCGCCTGCGCGGAGCGGGGGCGGGCCAGGAACGCGATGCCGTACGCCTTGACGAAGGTGAGCAGGGCGAGCCCCGCGGTGAGGGCGATCACGGCCACGGCCAGCGGCATGGCCACGGACGAGGTGACGGAGACGACTTCCCCGCCGACCCGGGAGCCGTGCACGAGGGCCTGGAGCAGCATCCACTCGGCCACGAATCCGCTGGTCACCGGCAGGGCGGCGGCGCCGAGGGCGGCCGCGCCGAACGCGCCGGCGGTCCAGGGCATGCGGCTGCCGAGCCCGCCGAGCCGGTCGAGGTTCATCTCCCGGGTGGAGCGGGCCACGGCGCCGGCGCCGAGGAACAGGGTGGCCTTGAACGCGGCGTGGCTGACCATGAGCAGCAGGGCGGCGAGGAGCGCGGCGTCGGCGGCCCCGGTGGCGTGGTCGCCGCGCAGGAGCACGGAGGCGCCCAGGCCGAGGAAGACCAGCCCCATGTTCTCGGTCGTGGAGTAGGCCAGCAGCACCTTGAGGTTGCTCGCCACCGAGGCCTGCAGGATCCCGTAGAGGGCGGAGACGGCGCCGAGCGCCATGATCAGCACCCCCCACCAGGCCGGGCCGTTCGGCAGCAGGCGCACGCAGACCAGGAGAGCCCCGTAGACGCCGATGTTCACCATGGCGCCGCTCATCGCGGCGGCGACGTGACCGGGGGCCTCCGGCAGCACCCGGGGCACCCAGACGTGCAGGGGCACGAGTTCGGCCTTGCCGCCGAAGCCGAGCAGGAGTAGCACGAAGGCGAGGCTCGCCTGCCAGGATGCCGGATCCAGGGTCGCGAGCGCGGCGAATCCGGTCCCGCCGGTGGCGCCGGCCAGCACGGCGAAGCCGGCCAGCACGAAGAAGAAGCTCAGCTGGCTCATCGCCGAGTACCAGACCAGGGCGGACGCGACCGTGCCGCGGGTGGCGTGGTGGGCCAGCAGGAGCGCCGTCGACCCCAGCGTCATGATTTCCCAGAACAGCAGGAAGGACACCACGTCGGTGGCGGCCGGCACGAGCTGCATCCCGAACAGGAACACGGCCATCGAGGCCCAGGCGGTGCGGGAGGCCGAGGCGACCCGGGCGGAGCCGATCCCGAACAGCGACGCCAGCACGCCGACCACCGACACGACCACCATGACGAGGCCGCCGAGCCGGTCGGGGGAGAGCACGAGAGGGTCCAGCGGCAGGGCGGTGGGGATGGTGAGCGCCCCGCGACCGCCGGTGAGGGCGATGGCGCCGGTGACGACGCCGGCGGCGGCGAGCAGGGCGCAGAGGATGCCGCTCACCCGCGAGCGCCACCGGGCGGACGGCACCAGCAGGGCGGACGCGACCGCCGCGGCGAGCAGGGCGACCTGGCCGAGCATCCCGGCCTCGACGGGCGTCATCGACCGGTCATCCGGCGCAGGGCCTCGACGATGAGGTCAGGGGCGGGCGGGTTGCCCGGCACGGAGAGGTCGACGTCGACGAATTCGGACACGGGGCCGGCGATCCCGTACCCCTCCGCGAAGACGCCGCCGGTGATGGCGCAATCGCCCACGGCGATCACGAAGCGCGGGGTCGGGGTGGCGTCGATCGTGCGTCGCAGCGGTTCGATCATGTTGCGGGTCACGGCTCCGGTGATCAGGAGCACGTCGGCATGCCGCGGCGATGCCACGAGACGGATGCCGTACCGCTCCACGTCGTAGACCGGGCCGAAGGCGCTCGCGACCTCCTGGGCGCAGTCGTTGCACCCGCCGGCGTTGATGAACCGCACCTGCACGCTGCCGCCGAAGACCTCGGCTCCGGCGAAGAGCGCCGGGGCCGGCGGGGCCGGTTCGGCGATGCGCCCGCTCTGCCGGATGAGGCGGGCCAGGCGCGAGACGCTCACGTCAGGCCCCGGTGATCGTGCGGATGCTGGCGGTCATCGCGTTCTCGGTTCTCGCTGCGGGCGGTGCGTTCGGCGCCGGCCCTGACTCGACAGTAGCAGCGCGGACCCGGCGGGCATCAGGTCGACTCGCGCGCTAAACATCATTACTTCTTTATATACCTATATGATGAATTTATCAAATAGATGTGCCGGGCGCGGGCTGGCGGGGGAGCCTCACCGGAACGGGCGGCGGGCCACCCGCCCGGGCGCCGCGGGGGCTAGGAGTCCGGGCGGTCGGCGCCGGAGTCGCGTCCGGCGCCGGAGTCGCGTCCGGCTCGCTCGAGCAGCGGCGTGACCCGAAAGGGGATGAGCTCGCCCATCGCGAGCGACGTCTCGGTGCGCTCGACGCCGTCGCAGGCGAGGATCGTGCCGTCGATCCGGAACAGATCGTCGGCATCCGTGCAGACCACCCGCACCAGCAGGTCGGTCGATCCGCTCATCCCGTGCGCCTGCACGATCTCGGGGATGAGGGTGAGCTCGGCGATGATCTGCGTGAGCCGTTTCTGCTGCACGTGCACCTCGATGAAGGCCGTCAACGGGTAGCCGAGGGCGACCGGGTTGATCCGGCGGTCGAAGGAGAGGAACGCGTTGGATTCCTCGAGCCTGGCCATCCGCGCCTGCACGGTGTTCCGGGACAGCCGGAGTTGCTGCGCGAGGGCGACGAAGGTGCTGCGCGGATCGACGCACAGGGCGCGGAGCAGCTGCAGGTCGACTCTGTCCAGACTGTGCATAGTGCACGAGATTAGCACGCCGGTTGGTCCCTGAATAGAGCAGAATGCCCAGTCTCAAGCGGGATGGTTGTGCTCTGTGCCGCATGACCGTACGCTCGGTGCAACTTCGGCAACGACGCTGGGAGCGGCTCACCATGTCAGAATCTTTCCCGGGGGAAAACCCCGTCACTTTCTTACAACTCGTCTCACCTGAGGGTGTGCGGGTGGCTTCGGAAACAGCCGATCCCTGGCTCGACGATGTCTCGGGGGCCGACCTCGTCGCCCTCTACCAGGACATGGTCGTGGTGCGGCGGATCGACACCGAGGCCACGGCGCTGCAGCGCCAGGGGGAGCTCGGCCTCTGGCCGCCGCTGCTCGGCCAGGAGGCAGCCCAGATCGGTTCGGCCCGCGCCCTGCGGGCGGACGACTTCGTCTTCACCAGCTACCGCGAGAACGCGGTGGCCTGGTGCCGCGGGGTCGGCCTGACCGACATCGTGCGGGTGTGGCGCGGCAACGCACAATCCGGCTGGGATCCGTACTCCGTCGGGATGGCCACCCCGGCGATCATCATTGGCGCCCAGACCCTGC
Source organism: Cryobacterium mannosilyticum (assembly GCF_004402705.1). Lineage (NCBI taxonomy): Bacteria > Bacillati > Actinomycetota > Actinomycetes > Micrococcales > Microbacteriaceae > Cryobacterium > Cryobacterium mannosilyticum. Next base: position 27,948 of record NZ_SOFM01000044.1, read on the forward strand.
ACGCGACGGGCTGGGCCCTCGGCGCCCAGCACGACGGCACGGACTCGGTGGCCGTGGCCTACTTCGGCGACGGCGCCACGAGCGAGGGCGACGTGAGCGAGGCGCTCGTCTTCGCCGCCAGCTTCCAAGCCCCGGTGATCTTCTTCTGCCAGAACAACCAGTGGGCGATCTCCGAACCGGTCGGCCTGCAGTCCCGGGCGAACCTGGTCGACCGGGCCCTCGGCTTCGGCATCCCCGGCATCCGGGTCGACGGGAACGACGTGCTCGCCGTGCTCGCGGCCACCCGGATGGCCCTCCACCGTGCCCGCACCGGCGGCGGACCCACCTTCATCGAGGCGGTCACCTACCGGATGGGCCCGCACACCACGGCCGACGACCCCACCCGTTACCGGCCCGCCGCCGAACTGGAGGAGTGGAGGGCGAAGGACCCGATCCTGCGCCTGGAGCGGCTGCTCGACTCGCTCGGGCTGCTCAGCAGCGAGCTCGCCGACCAGACCAAGGGGCTCGCGGATGCCGCCGCCGCCGAGCTGCGGGCCGGCTGCATCGGCCTGGCCGACCCCGAGCCGCTCACGGTCTTCGACCACGTCTTCGCCACCCCGAACGCCACGCTCGACCGACAGCGCGCCGAGTACGCCCACTATCTCGCAAGTTTCGACTCCACCGGAGGGAAGGCCTGATGACCATGACGACCATGATGAGGCCGGCGGCATCCGCCCTGCTCGGCCAGACGAGCGGCTCGGGCGGCTCCGCCCCGCGCCCGGGCGAGAGCCTGCCGGGCGCCCCGCTCCGCACTCCCGTTCCGCTGACCGGCACGACCACGCTGACCATGGCCAAGGCCATCAACGCGGGGCTCCGCCAGGCCATGCTCGACGACCCGAAGGTGGTGCTGCTCGGCGAGGACATCGGCCTGCTCGGCGGCGTGTTCCGGGTGACCAGCGACCTGCTCGCCGAGTTCGGCGCCCGCCGGGTGATCGACACACCACTGGCCGAGTCCGCGATCATCGGCACCGCGGTCGGCCTGGCCTACCGCGGCTACCGCCCGGTCTGCGAGATCCAGTTCGACGGTTTCATCTTCCCCGGCTTCGACCAGATCGTCAGCCAGGTGGCGAAGCTGCACTACCGCACCCAGGGGCGGGTGAGCATGCCGATCACCATCCGGGTTCCCTTCGGCGGCGGAATCGGCGCCGCCGAGCACCACTCCGAGTCCCCGGAGGCCTACTTCACCCACACCTCCGGGCTGCGGGTGATCGCGGTCTCCGACCCGCAGGACGCCTACGGGCTCATCCGCCAGGCGATCGCCTCGGACGACCCGGTGCTCTACTTCGAACCCAAGCGCCGCTACCACGTCAAGGGCGAGGTGTCGCCGGAGCTCGGAGCCCCGATGGAGCGCGCCCGGATCGTGGCCGCCGGCACCGACGTCACCCTGCTGTGTTACGGGGCGCTGGTGAGCACCGCGAAGGATGCCGCGCTCGCCGCCGCCGACGAGGGCGTGTCGATCGAGGTCATCGACCTGCGCTCGCTCTCCCCGGTGGACTACGAGACCGTCGAGGCATCCGTTCGGAAGACCGGCCGGCTCGTCATCACCCACGAGGCCGCCCGCTCAGGCGGCCTCGGTGGGGAGATCGCCGCCGTCGTCACCGAGCGCTGCTTCGACTACCTCGAGGCCGCCCCGGTGCGCGTCACCGGCTTCGACATCCCGTATCCGCCGGCGAAGCTGGAGAGCCACCACCTGCCCGACCTGGACCGGATCCTCGACGGCGTCGACCGCGCCCTGGGGCGGCAGCGATGATCAAGGTGTTCCGGCTTCCCGACCTCGGCGAGGGGCTGACCGAGTCCGAGATCGTGGCCTGGCGGGTGTCTCCCGGCGACACGGTCGAGCTGAACCAGCTCATCGCCGACGTGGAGACCGCCAAGGCCGTCGTCGAGCTACCGTCGCCGTTCGCCGGGGTTGTCACCCAACTCCACCAGCAGCCGGGAACGGTCGTGCACGTCGGCGAGCCGATCGTCTCGTTCGAGGTGGCGGGTGCCGAGCCGGCCGAACCGGCCGAACCGGCGGGCGGCACGCCAGGCCAGGCGGATGCCGCGGCTCCGGCCGAGCCGGCCGAGGAGCGCGAGCCAGTACTGGTCGGCTACGGCGCGGCCCCCGAGCGTTCGGGCCGGCCGCACCGGCGGGCCCGCTCAGGATCTGCGGATGCGGGCGGGCAGGCTGCCGAGGCGCCTGCCTCGGCTGAGCCCACCGATGTGGAGCCCACCGCCGTTGAGACGGCCGCCACGGAGCGCATCGCCGTTGAGCCCAGCGAGCCCGCTGCGGCCCGGCCCCGATCGACCCCGCCCGTGCGCGCCCTCGCCCGGGTGCTCGGCGTGGACCTGTCCCACCTCACCGGCACCGGACCGACCGGCCTGATCACCAGGGAGGACGTGCGCGCCCAGCTCGCCCGGCCCGCGGAGGCGCCCGACGGGACCGAAACCGGCGCCCCTGCCCCGACCCCCGGCCCGGGGCAACGGGAGACCCGCAGTCCCATCCGGAGCGTGCGCAAGCACACCGCCGCGGCCATGGTGCGGAGCGCCTTCACCGCCCCGCACGTCACCGAATTCCTCACCATCGACGTCACCCCGACCATGGAGCTGATCGACGCGCTGAAGACGAACCGGTCCTTCCAGGGGATGCGCATCGGCATCCTCGCCGTCGTCGCGAAGGCGCTCTGCCTCGCGGTCGCCCGCAACCCGGACGTGAACACCCGGTGGGACGAGGCGGCCGGCGAGATCGTGCAGTTCCACCACGTCAACCTGGGCATCGCGGCCGCCACCCCGCGCGGCCTGCTCGTGCCGAACATCCCGGACGCCGACCGGCTCGGCCTCGCCGACCTGGCCGCGGCGCTCGCCGAACTCACCGAGGCGGCCAGGGCCGGCACGACCAGCGCGGCCTCGCTCCGCGGCGGCACGATCTCGATCACCAACGTCGGCGTCTTCGGCATCGACGCCGGAACGCCGATCCTCAACCCGGGCGAGGCCGCGATCCTGGCCGTGGGCGGCATCCGTCGCCAGCCCTGGGAACACCACGGCGGGATCGCGCTGCGCCACGTGATGACACTCAGCCTCTCCTTCGACCACCGGCTGGTCGACGGCGAACAGGGTGCCCGGTTCCTGGTCGACATCGGCACCATCCTGGCCGACCCGGCCATGGTCCTCACCATGGTCTAGCCGGTGTTTCCTGGCCGGCGCCGCAGGGGACCGGCGCCGCAGGATGCCGACCGCGCCAGTTCCGCCGTTGCGCTGCAGGCGTGCCTGGGGCGTTGCGGCGGAACTGGCGCGCTCGGGAATGAGCGGCCGGAACGGGTGCCCTGGCGGCGGTGGCAGCCCCCACTCCCGCCGGTCAGCACCGGTTGACCGGCCACGGGTGACGGAGCAGAGTGGGGGTATGAGCCCAGCGAGCACCATCCTCACCACTGTCCAGACCGAGTCCGTGCTGGCCGGGGGCGCTTTCGTGCACCTGGACGGCACCCTTCACGGCGCGTTCCGGACGGCCGACTTCGCCTCCGCCGCCCGCCTGGTCGCGGCGATCGCCGAGGCGGCGGATGCGGCGAACCACCACCCGGAGGTGCGCCTCGGCTACGGCACCGTCGGCATCCGGCTCCGCTCCCACGACGCCGGCGGGGTGACCGAGCGTGACCTCGCCCTGGCCCTGCGCTGCCAGCAGCTCGCCGACGCGGAGGGCGCCGAACGCGCCCGGCCGGCCCCGGCCCGCTACGACGTGGCGATCGACAGCACCGACGCCGACGCGATCCGCCCGTTCTGGCAGGTCGGTCTCGGCTACGTCGAACTGGACACCGCCGACGGCATCGAGCTCGTCGACCCGCGCGGCGACGGCCCGAAGGTCTGGTTCCAGCACATGGAGATCGCCCGCACCGACCGCAACCGGATCCACCTCGACGTGTACCTGCCCACGAGTGACGCCGAGGAGCGGGTGCAGGCGATCATCGAGGCCGGCGGCCTCCTGCTCACCGACGAGCACGCCCCCGACTGGTGGGTGCTGGCGGATGTCGACGGCAACGAGCTCTGCGTCTGCACCACCGTCTACTGACCGGCGGGCACACCCAGGGCGGCGAGCGCCATCTCCTCGAGCACGGGCCGCACGGTGCGCGCCGAGGACGCCTGCATGCTGTGGGGCGTGGAATTGAGCAGCCCGAAGGTGGCCTGGGCACGGATGCGCAGCAGCTTCGCGTCGACCTCGGGGTGCACCTCCCCGAGCAGGCGCACCCACAGCTCCACGTAGCTCCGCTGGAGGGCGCGCACCTCGTGCCGCTCGGCCTCGGCGAGGCTGTCCAGGTCCCGGTCCTGCACCCGGATGACGTCGGGGTTGGCCAGGGCGAAGGCCAGGTGGAAGCGCACCAGCGAGCGCAGCGCCGCCGCGGCATCCGTCGCCGTCGCCACGACCGTGCGGCCGCCCTCGACGAGGTCGGCGCTCGCCCCGACCAGGAGCGCGGCGAGCACGGCCTGCTTGCCGCTGAAGTGCCGGTAGACGGCCGGGCCGCTCACGCCGGCGGCCGCGCCGAGATCCTCGATCGACACGCCGTTGAAGCCCGACCGGGCGAACAGCGCCGCGGCCGCCTCGAGCAGGGCCTGGCGCCGGTCGGCCTTCGCCCGGCTCCGCGGCGTGGGCGGTGTCGCGGGCGAAGGTGAGTGCGCGGGCTGCGCGGCGGGCGGAAGGGCGGGCGGAACGGCGGTGGCCACGGGCGGCTCCTTTCCGGCAGGGTCTGGACTTCTCAGTTACGAACCGCTAACCTGAATTTTCGGTTAGGGATCACTAACTGTATCGGATGTCCGGCGAACTGCCTCCCGGTGTGAAACCCGGGTGCCGCGCGGCGGGCACGCTCGAACGGGAAGCTGTCGATGGAGACACTCGCGAGTCGGATCGACCCGACCAGCCCGGCATTCGCCGAGAACGAGGCGGCCCAGCGGGCCCTCGTCGCCGACCTCAGGCAGCGGCTCGCCGTCGCGGCCCTCGGCGGCCCGGAGAAGTCCCGGCAGCGACACCTCGCCCGCGGCAAGCTCCTGCCCCGCGACCGCATCGACACCCTGCTCGACCCGGGCAGCCCGTTCCTCGAGATCGCCCCGCTCGCCGCGAACGGGCTCTACCAGGACGCCAGCCCCGGCGCCGGGATCATCGCGGGCATCGGCCTCGTGCACGGCCGCCCCGTGCTCGTCCTCTCCAACGACGCCACCGTCAAGGGCGGCACCTACTACCCGATGACGGTCAAGAAGCACCTCCGGGCGCAGGAGATCGCCCTGGAGAACCGGCTGCCGTGCGTCTACCTCGTCGACTCCGGCGGGGCGTTCCTGCCGATGCAGGACGACGTCTTCCCCGACCGCGACCATTTCGGCCGTATCTTCTACAACCAGGCCCGGATGTCCGCGGCGAAGATCCCGCAGATCGCGTCCGTGATGGGCTCCTGCACCGCCGGCGGCGCCTACGTGCCCGCGATGAGCGACGAGACGGTCATCGTGCGCGGGCAGGGCACCATCTTCCTCGGCGGCCCGCCGCTGGTGAAGGCGGCCATCGGCGAGATCGTCACCGCGGAGGAGCTCGGCGGCGGCGAACTGCACGCGAAGACGTCCGGCGTCACCGACCACCTCGCCGAGAACGACCGGCACGCCCTGCAGATCGTGCGCGACATCGTCGGAACCCTGCCTCGCCCCCTCGCCCCGGCCTGGGCCGTGCGGCCCGTCGTCGCCCCCGCGGCCGACGAGGCGGAGCTCTACGGTGTCGTGCCCGTCGACGTGCAGGGCCGCTACGACGTGCACGAGGTGATCGCCCGGCTCGTAGACGGCAGCGAGTTCCACGAGTTCAAGAAGGAATACGGCAGCACCCTGATCACCGGCTTCGCGCACCTGTACGGCCACCCGGTCGGCATCGTCGCCAACAACGGCGTGCTGTTCTCCGAGTCGGCGCAGAAGGGCGCCCACTTCATCGAACTCTGCGACCAGCGCGGCATCCCGCTGATCTTCCTGCAGAACATCTCCGGCTTCATGGTCGGGCGGGACTACGAGGCAGGCGGCATCGCCAAGAACGGCGCCAAGATGGTCACCGCGGTCGCCACCGCCCGGGTGCCCAAGCTCACCGTCGTGATCGGCGGCTCCTTCGGCGCCGGCAACTACTCGATGTGCGGCCGGGCGTACTCGCCGCGGTTCCTCTGGATGTGGCCCGGCAGCCGCATCTCGGTGATGGGCGGGCCGCAGGCGGCCTCCGTGCTCGCCACCGTGAAACGCGAGCAGCTCGAGGGCGCCGGCGAGGAGTGGCCGGCGGAGGCGGAGGCCAGGTTCAAGGCGCCGATCATCGAGCAGTACGACCACCAGGGCAGCCCGTACTACTCCACGGCCCGGCTCTGGGACGACGGAGTCATCGACCCGGCCGACACCCGCACGGTGCTCGGCCTCGCCCTCGGCGTCGTCGCCGCCACCCCGCTGCCCGAGACCGCCCTCGGTCTCTTCCGGATGTGACCGCCGTGACGACCTTCGACACCGTGCTCGTCGCCAACCGCGGCGAGATCGCCTGCCGCATCATCCGCACCCTGCAGAGGCTCGGCATCCGTTCGGTCGCCGTCTACAGCGACGCCGACCGCGGCGCCCGGCACGTGGGGCTGGCGGATGTCGCGGTGCGGCTCGGCCCCGCCCGGGCCCAGCTCAGCTACCTGGACCAGGGCGCCGTGCTCGCCGCCGCCGCGGCCACCGGCGCGCAGGCCATCCATCCCGGCTACGGCTTCCTCAGCGAGAACCAGGCCTTCGCGCAGGCCTGCGCCGACGCGGGCGTCGTCTTCATCGGTCCGAGCGTGCACGCGCTCACCGTGATGGGCGACAAGATCCGGGCGAAGAAGCACGTCGGCGACTCCGGGGTGCCCGTCATCCCCGGGGTGTCCCTGCCCGGCCAGACCGACGAGCAGCTCACCGCGGCCGCCCCGGGCGTCGGCTACCCGATGCTGATCAAGCCGTCGGCCGGCGGCGGCGGCAAGGGCATGGTGCGGGTCGACCGGCCGGGCGACCTCGCCGAGGCGCTGGTCACCGCCCGCCGGGTGGCCGCCGCCGCCTTCGGCGATGACACCCTCCTGATCGAACGCTTCGTCAGCACCCCCCGGCACATCGAGGTGCAGGTGCTCGCCGACACCCACGGCGGCGTCATCCACCTCGGTGAGCGCGAATGCTCGCTGCAACGCAGGCACCAGAAGGTGATCGAGGAGGCGCCGTCGCCGCTTCTGGACGACGCCACCCGGGCCCGGATCGGCGAGGCCGCCTGCGCGGCCGCCCGCAGCGTCGGCTATGCCGGCGCCGGCACGGTCGAGTTCCTCGTCTCCGATGCGGCGCCGGGAGAGTTCTTCTTCATGGAGATGAACACGCGGCTCCAGGTGGAGCACCCGGTCACCGAGATGATCACCGGCATCGACCTGGTCGAGTGGCAGGTGCGGGTCGCCGCGGGGGAGCGACTCGACCACCGGCAGGAGGACGTCGTGCTGACCGGGCATGCGATCGAGGCCCGGGTGTACGCGGAGAACCCGGAGCGCGGGTTCCTGCCGACGACGGGCACCGTGCTCGCGCTCCGGGAGGCGACGGGCGAGGGCATCCGGGTGGACAGCGCGCTCACGGCCGGCCTCGTCGTCTCCGCCGACTACGACCCGATGCTCGCCAAGGTGATCGCCTGGGCTCCCGACCGGGCCGGTGCGCTCGCCCGGCTCGACCGCGCGCTCGCCGACACGCTCGTGCTCGGGCTGCGCACCAACGTCGAGTACCTGCGGCTGCTCGTGCAGGACGCCGACGTGGCCGCCGGCCGCCTCGACACCGGGCTGATCGAGCGCAAGCTCCCCGGGCTCGCCTTCCGCGTCGTCGACGACCATGTGCTCGCGGCCGCCGCCCTGTTCCTGCACCGGGCCGCCTGGGCCGTCCCGCCGGGCGCCGACCTGGCCTGGTCCCGGCCCACCGGGTGGCGGATGGGCCCGCACGTTCCCACCCGGTACGTGCTGGCCACGAACGCGACCGAGTCGGTCACCGTGACGGTCGAGGGGTCCCCGGCCGGGGCATCCGTCTCGATCGACGGCCGGCCGGCCCTGCCCGCGAGCCTGTCCCCGGCACGCCACCCGGAGGAGGCGTTCGGCGTCGAGGTCGACGGCGTGCTGCGGATGCTCTCCATCGCCGAAGCAGACAACGGCGCCGGCCTCCGGCTCTGGATCGGCGGCGACGGCTTCTCGGTCGACGTCGTGCACCGCACGGGGGCGGAGATCCTGGCCGACGAACTCGCCGGCCTGGGCCAGGTCGCGGGCGCGGCCGGACCCGACGTGCGCACGCCGATGCCGGGCACCGTCGTCGCCGTGCACACGGAAAGCGGCGCCCTCGTCGCCGTCGGGCAGGCCATCCTCACCGTGGAGGCCATGAAGATGGAGCACCAGCTGACCGCGGCCACCGCGGGCATCGTCACCCTCACCCTCAAACCCGGCGATCTGGTCAGACTCGACCAGATCGTCGCCACCGTCACCGCCGCGCCCGATCCGGGCGCGCCAGGGCCGGACACCGCCACCGTCAACGCAGACAAGGGAGCACCACAATGAGTTACGAACTGACCGACGAGAACCGGAAGCTGCAGGCCATGGTGCGCGACTTCGCCGACACGGTCGTCGCTCCCGCCGCGTACGAGTACGACACCAAGCGCGCCCTGCCCTACGGCATCATCGCCGAGATGGGGGAGATGGGCCTGTTCGGCCTTCCCTTCCCGAAGGAGTACGGCGGTCAGGGCCGGGACTACTTCGCCCTCTGCCTCGCGGTCGAACAGCTCGCGCGCGTCGACCAGAGCATCGCCGTGACCCTCGAGGCCGGCGTGGGCCTCGGCATCATGCCGGTCTACCGCCGGGGCACCGAGGAGCAGAAGCAGGAGTGGGTGCCGCGCCTGGCCAGCGGGTCGGCGCTCGCCGCGTTCGGCCTGACCGAGGCGGACGCCGGCTCGGATGCCGCGGGCACGAAGACCACCGCAGCCCTCGAGGGCGGGGACTGGGTGATCAACGGCACCAAACAGTTCATCACCAACTCCGGTTCGGAGATCACCCGGCTGGTCACCGTGACCGCGGTCACCGGCGAAGAGACCCGGCCGGACGGTTCGATCAAGAAGGAGCTGACGGCGATCCTCGTGCCGACGCCCACGCCCGGGTTCACCGCGCTCCCCGCCTACGACAAGGTCGGCTGGCACACCTCCGACACCCACCCGCTCGTCTTCGAGAACGTGCGCGTGCCGGAGGCGAACCTGCTCGGCGAGCGGGGCCGCGGCTTCGCGAACTTCGTGCAGACCCTGGACGAGGGCCGCATCGCCTTCGCCGCGCTCTGCACCGGCGCCGCGGCCGGCTGCCTCGAGGAATCCATCCGCTACGCGAACAGCCGCAACGTGTTCGGCCGCTCGATCGGGTCCAACCAGCACATCGCCTTCAAGATCGCCCGGATGCAGGCGCGCGTGCACACAGCCCGGCTCGCCTGGCAGGACGCGGCCCTGAAAATGGTCGACGGGCAGCCCTTCAAAATGGAGGCATCCATTGCCAAAATGGTGGGCAGCGAAGCCGCCATGGACAACGCCCGCGACGCCACCCAGATCTTCGGCGGCTACGGCTTCATGAACGAGAACCCGGTGGCCAGGCACTACCGCGACTCCAAGGTGCTTGAACTGGGCGAGGGAACCACCGAGGTGCAGCTCATGGTGATCTCCCGGGCGCTGGGCTTCACGGGTTGAGTGGGGAGGGACGACGGATGACCGACGAACGCCGCAGCATCGAACAGCGCGGCCTGTATTACGAGGAGTTCGACCCCGACGTGCGCTACCTGCACCGCCCGGGCCGCACGGTCACCGAAGCCGACAACGTGCTCTTCACCACCCTCACCATGAACACGCAGGCGCTGCACCTGGACGCGGCCTGGTCGGCAACCCAGCCGTTCGGGCAGCGGCTGGTCAACTCCATGTTCACCCTGTCGACCCTGGTCGGCAGCTCGGTCGCGCAGCTCACCCAGGGCACCATCGTCGGCAATCTGGGGTTCTCCGAGGTGACCTTCCCTCATCCGCTCTTCCACGGTGACACGCTCTACTCGGAGACCATCGTGACCGGCAAACGGTTGTCGGCCTCCCGGCCCGGGCAGGGTCTCGTCACGCTCAGCCACACCGGGCGCAACCAGACCGGCGACGTCGTCGCCACGGCCGTGCGCACGGTGCTGGTCTGGTGCGAGGAGGTGGCCCCGTGAGCTTCGACCTCGGGCCGGCGCTGCTGTTCTGCCCGGCCGACCGCCCGGACCGGTACCGCAAGGCGGCCGACCGGGCCGACGCGGTGATCATCGACCTCGAGGACGCCATCCTGCCGGCCAACCGGGCCAGGGCCCGGGGCGCGCTGATCGGGCATCCGCTCGACCCGGAGCGCACGATCGTGCGGGTCAACCCGGTCGGCACGCCCGACTTCGCCCTCGACCTCGCCGCGCTGGAGGAGACCGCGTACCGCACCGTGATGCTGCCCAAGACCGTGGACGCGTCCCAGTTGCGCCCGCTGGCCCGGTTCGAGGTGGTCGCCCTCTGCGAGACCGCGGCCGGGGTGCTCGCCGCCCCGTCGATCGCGGCCGAACCGAACGTCGTCGCGCTGATGTGGGGCGCGGACGACCTGGTGGCCTCCCTCGGCGGAAGCTCGAGCCGGTTCGCCGACGGCAGCTACCGGGCCATCGCCCGGCACGCGCGCTCGGCCGTGCTGCTGGCGGCCGGGGCGCACGGGAAGGCCGCCGTCGACGGCGTGTTCCTGGCCATCCCCGACCTGGCCGGCCTGGCCGCCGAGGTCGCCGACGCCGTGGCGAGCGGGTTCCGGGCCACCGCCTGCATCCACCCCAGCCAGGTCGCCGTGATCCGGGATGCGTTCCGGCCCACCGAGGAGGAGGTCGCCGCCGCCTGGGCGCTCCTGGAAGCCGCCGCGGGCGAGGACGGCGTCTTCGCCTACCAGGGCCGGATGATCGACTCGCCCCTGCTCCGGCACGCCGAGGCGGTGCTGCGGCGGGCGGCGCCGACCGGCTGAGCCTCCGCCCCGCCCCGGCCGCCCCACCTCGCCGAACTGTGAGGTGTGCAGGTTTTCGGCCGGGCAAAGTCAAGGGGTCGGGGCAACGCGGGGGTTTATGCCGCGTGAAGCAGCTGGTTCAGCCGGTTGGCTGGGGTCTCGAGGTCGAGGGTGGCGCGGTGAGGCGGCGCGGTGAGGCGAGCGGTCAGGCCGCGCTGGCGGCGAGGGTCTTCTCGATCGCGCGCACGATGTCGTCGGATTCGGGCTCGACGGTCGAGGCGAACCGGTCGACGATCTCCCCGGTCGGGCTGACCAGAAACTTCTCGAAGTTCCACTTGATCAGGCCGGGGAGCAGGCCGCTCTTGAACTTCGTGAGCTGGGCGTAGAGCGGATGCTGGTTCTTGCCGCGCACGTCCACCTTCTCGGTCAGCGGGAACGTGACGCCGAAGTTGAGCTGGCAGAAGGATTCGATCGACGCCTCGTCGCCGGGCTCCTGGCCCATGAACTGGTTGCACGGCAGGCCGAGCACGACCAGGCCGTCGTCCGCGTACTTCTCGTAGAGCGCCTCCAGGCCGGCGTACTGCGGGGTGAACCCGCACTTGGAGGCGACGTTCACGACGAGCACCGTCTTTCCCCTGAACTGCCCGAAGGTGGTCTCGGTGCCGTCGATGAGGGTGAGGGGGGTCTCGTAGAGTGCGCTGGCTGACATGAGGCGATGCTAACGGTGCACCCTTCGAGATCGCTGGGCGGACGGCCGGGGCAACGCGGCAGGACACGGCAACCGGGGCACCGGACTGCCGTCCGCGGCCCGGTGCGGTAGGCTGGGGAGTCGCCATCATCGCGCCTGCCCGGCATCGGCAGCCACCAGATCGCGACTCCGCCGCCCTCGAGCCGGCCCCGGGCACTGTTGCCCATCGGGCGGCCAGACCGGCCACGTCCCCCAGGACGAGGCGCGAATCCGAACTTTGCACCACCCGTTCACCAGGACCGCACACCGGCCCACCTACCGAGACCTGACTGCCTTGCGCGCGGTCTCACCCTGAGAAATGAGTTTCATTGACCAAGCACCAGCTTGACCTGTCCACGCCGCCGGCGCTGCCGAAGCGCGGCCTCCGGATCACCCCGCTCGGCGGCCTCGGTGAGATCGGCCGCAACATGACCGTCTTCGAGCACAAGGGCAAACTGCTCATCGTCGACTGCGGCGTGCTCTTCCCCGAAGAGACCCAGCCCGGCATCAACGTGATCCTGCCCGACTTCTCCGCCATCCGCGGGCGGCTGCAGGACATCGAGGCGATCGTGCTCACCCACGGCCACGAAGACCACATCGGCGGCGTCCCGTACCTCCTGCGCGAGCGCAAGGACATCCCCATCATCGGGTCCGAGCTCACCCTCGCCTTCCTCAGCGCCAAGATGGAAGAGCACCGCATCGTCCCGCGCCTGATCCAGGTCAAGGAAGGGCAGCGCCGCAAGGCCGGCCCGTTCGACCTCGAGTTCCTCGCCGTGAACCACTCGATCCCCGACGGGCTCGCCATCGCCATCCGCACCGAGGCCGGCCTGGTGCTCGCCACCGGCGACTTCAAGATGGACCAGTTCCCGCTCGACAACCGCCTCACCGACCTGCCCGGCTTCGCCAGGCTCGGCGAGGAGGGTGTCGACCTGTTCATGACCGACTCGACCAACGCCGAGGTTCCCGGCTTCACGATGACCGAGGAAGACATCCGTCCGGCCATCGATTCCGTCTTCCGCACCGCACCGCGCCGGATCATCGTCTCCAGCTTCGCGAGCCACGTGCACCGCATCCAGCAGGTCATCGACGCCGCCGCCCGCCACAACCGCAAGGTCGCCTTCGTCGGCCGCTCGATGGTGCGCAACATGGCCATCGCCGAGAAGCTCGGCTTCCTCAAGGTGCCCAAGGGCCTCATCGTCGACGTCAAGGCGTTCGACCGGATGAAGGACGACAAGGTCGTGCTCATCTGCACCGGCTCGCAGGGCGAGCCGATGGCGGCCCTGTCGCGCATGGCGAACCGGGAACACCAGATCAAGATCGGCGAGGGCGACACCGTGCTCCTGGCCAGCTCGCTGATCCCCGGCAACGAGAACTCGATCTACCGGGTCATCAACGGCCTCACCCGCTGGGGTGCCAACGTCGTGCACAAGGGCAACGCCCGGGTGCACGTCTCCGGCCACGCCAGCGCCGGCGAGCTCGTCTATTGCTACAACCTCGTCAAGCCGAAGAACGTCATGCCGATCCACGGCGAATGGCGCCACCTCAAGGCCAACGGTGAACTCGCCGTTCGCACCGGCATTCCGGAGGAGCAGGTCCTGATCATCGAGGACGGCGTCGTCGTGGACCTCGTCGACGGCCTGGCCCGGATCACCGGCCGCGTCGCCTGCGAACTCGTCTTCGTCGACGGCATGACCGGCAACGGCGGGGTCACCGTCGGCAGCGGCGCCACCGAGGAAGCCCTCGCCGACCGCCTGCAGCTCTCCAACGACGGTGCCGTGACCATCCTCGGCATCCTGGACACCCGCACCGGCGTGCTCACCGAACCGGTCGAATTCATCGCGCGCGGCTTCGTGCAGGACAGGGAATGGATCGCCGGCGCCACCAAGTCGATCGATGACGCCCTCCGCGCCGCCAACAAGATCAAGATCGTCGACGGGCCGCAGCTCGAGGACATCTTCACCCAGAGCGTGACCCGGTGGATGCAGCGCAAGTACCGCCGCATCCCGGTGATCACCTCGGTCGTCGTCGACGCGTGAGCGGGTGCCGCCGGGCCCCCAGCCCGGCGGCCTCCGTCTTCGCCGAACCCGGAAGTGATATCGCCCCATGACTCATGAACTGCCCAGCCGGAAGAAGGCGCGTCGTCGAACGCGCCGCCGGTCGATCGTACTGGTCTCCGCCGCCGTCATCGTGGCCCTGCTCGCGACGACCCTGGTCGCCTTCGTCATCAGCCTGCCCGACGACCTGGCCATCGGCCGGTTGTCGCAGAAGAGCAACGTCTACGCCACCCGGAGCGACGGCACGCCGCAGTTGCTGGCGTCGTTCTACGACCAGAACCGGGTCGAGGTCGCCTCGGATGCGATCAGCCAGTTCGTGAAGGATGCGGCGACCTCCGCCGAGGACCCCGGCTTCTACGACCACGGCGGCGTGGACATCTGGGGGACGGTCTCCGGTCTCGTGTCGACCCTGGTGACCGGGACGGCCCGCGGCGGGTCGTCGATCACCCAGCAGTATGTGAAGAACGTGCTCGTGCAGAAATGCGAGACCCTGGCCGACGAGGCGAAGCGGGCCAGCTGCTACGACACCGCGACGGAGACGAGCCCCGACCGCAAGCTCAAGGAGATGAGCCTCGCGATCGGGCTGGAGAAGAAGTCCTCCAAGGCCGACATCCTGCGCCAGTACCTGAACATCACCGGTTTCGGCGGGTCCGTCTACGGCATCGAATCTGCGGCGAACTACTACTTCAACACGACGGCCGCCGCGCTGACCCTGCCGCAGGCGGCCAGCCTCGTGGCGATCGTGAACAACCCGGTCAAGTTCCAGCTCGACAAGCCGGAGAGCGCCACCAACGGTGCGGCCACCGGCTACGCGGACAATAAGGAACGGAGGGACTACATCCTCGGCGAGATGCTGAAGCACAAGAAAATCAGCACGGCCGACCACGACGCCGCGATCGCCTCTCCGATCACCCCGACCATCACCGAACCCAGCACCGGCTGCCAGAGCGCCGCCGGCAGCGCCTACTTCTGCGACCTGGTGCTGCGCACGCTGCGCAACGACCCGGCCTTCGGCGCGGATCGCGCCACCCGGCTGGCCAACTTCCGGCTCGGCGGCTACAACGTCTACACCACCCTGGACCTCGACCTGCAGGCCGCCGCCGAGACGACCATGACCGAGAACGTCCCGAAGTCCTTCGAGGACTGGGATGTCGGCGGCGTCATCTCGAGCGTGGGCGTCGGCACCGGACGGGTGCTCGCGATGACCCAGAACAAGGATTACACCCAGGATCCGGCCGTGGCCGCCGCCAACCCCAACGCCACGGGCATCAACTT
Organism: Cryobacterium mannosilyticum; assembly: GCF_004402705.1. Lineage (NCBI taxonomy): Bacteria > Bacillati > Actinomycetota > Actinomycetes > Micrococcales > Microbacteriaceae > Cryobacterium > Cryobacterium mannosilyticum. The sequence continues at coordinate 43,049 of NZ_SOFM01000044.1, forward strand.
CAACACCGACTCCGACCAGGGTGGGTCGAAGGGGTTCCAGACCGGGTCGACCTACAAGGTCTTCACCCTGGCCGAATGGCTCAAGGAGGGCAACTCCCTCGCCGACTCGGTCAGCTCCCGGCAGCGCTCGGACTGGGGCGTCTTCCAGGACAGCTGCAACGGACCCCAGGAATACGGCACGAGTTTCGACCCCAACAACGACGCCTCCTACGAGAACGGGTCGTACTACTCCGCCCTCCAGTCGACGATCAGCTCGATCAACACCGGGTTCATCGGCATGGCGAAGAAACTCGACCTGTGCGGCATCCGCAAGACCGCCGAAGCCTTCGGCGTGCACCGGGCCGACGGGGATCCGCTCCAGCAGGGTGCCGCGTCGGTGCTCGGCACCAACGAGATCGCCCCCCTGGCCATGGCGGCCGCGTACGCCGGGATCGCCAACCAGGGGACCACCTGCAGCCCGATCCTGATCGACCGGATCGTCGGGCCGGACGGCGCGGAGATCCCCGCCCCCACGTCGACCTGCACGCAATCCGTCAGCCCGGACGTCGCGGCCGCGATGGCCTACGCGATGCACCGGGTGATGACCAGCGGCACGGGGACCACCTCGAACCGGGCGACCGACCCGGAGGTGCCGATGATCGGCAAGACCGGCACCACCGACGAGAACAAGGACACCTGGATGGCCGGGGCGAGCACCAAGGTCGCCACCGTCGTCGGCGTCGTGACCGTGTCCGGCGCCGGGCAGGACCAACGGGACACCTACTTCGACAACGGCCAGGCGGCCACCGCCCGGCACCGGATGTGGCCCGACATGATGAGCGTCGCCAACGAGAAATTCGGCGGCGACGAGTTCCCCGAGCCGCCGCGGAGCATGACCCGCTGACCTGCCCCGGCGGTTCGCCGCCGGGTCAGTGCGCGGCGGCCACCTCCGGGCTGCCGGTGGCAAGGTCCTCGAGCAGCAGTTCCGGGTGGTCGCGCACCGTGTTGCGCAGCCGCCAGACCGTGCTGAACAGGGCGAGCAGGGTGCCGTCCGAACGCATCAGCACCTCGACCTGCCGGTCGTGGCCCAGGATCAGCGCGCTCTCCCGGTCGGTGCGCCTGGCGATCTGGTAGGGCAGGGCCTCCGAACGGATGGCCGCGCCGAAGTCGTGGGTCATCCGCTCCTCGACCACCTCGAACTGCATCGGCCCGACCGCGCCGAGCACGGGGGACTGGTCGCCGCGCAGATCGGAGCGCATCACCTGGATGACCCCCTCGTGGTCGAGCTGGTCGATCCCGCGGCGGAACTGCTTGTGCTTGCTGCTGTCGGCCGAGCGCACCACCCGGAAGTGCTCCGGGGCGAACATCGGCAGCGGCGGGTACTCCACCGGGTCGCCCTCGAAGATCGAGTCGCCCACCCGGAGCGCTGAGGCGTTGACCAGGCCGACGATGTCGCCGGGCCAGGCCTCATCGGCAACCTCGCGTTCCCGGCCGAACAGGTGCTGCGCGTACTTCGTGGCGAACGGCCGGCCGCTGGCCGCGTGGGTGACGATCATGCCGCGGCGGAACTGCCCTGAGCAGACCCGGACGAAAGCGACGTGGTCCCGGTGGGAGGCGTTCATGCCGGACTGCACCTTGAAGACGAAGCCGGAGAACGCGCTGCCGACGGGGCGGTGGCCGCCGGAGGCGTCCTCGCGTGCCTCGGCGGCCGGGGCGAAGTCGACCAGGGTGTCGAGGATGTGCTGCACCCCGAAGTTGAGCACGGCGGCGGCGAAGAGCACGGGGGTGGTCTCATTGGCCAGGAACCTGGCCTCGTCGTGGTCCTGGTCCTCCTCGGTGAGCAGTTCCGACTCCTCGGTCGCGGTCTGCCAGGCGTCGCCCTCGTCGGCGGCGGCGACATCCGCGCTCACCCGTTCGAAGCCGGCGGCCTTCGCGCCGCCGGCGGTGCGGGTGAACCGCACGAACTCGTGGCTGGAACGCTCGATCACGCCGCGGAAGTCCCCGGCGATCCCGACCGGCCAGGTCAGCGGAGTGGGGATCAGGCCGGTGCGCCGGCGGATCTCATCCATCAGGTCGAGCGCCTCGGCGCCGGGGCGGTCCCACTTGTTGATGACGGTGATCACGGGGAGGTTGCGCTGCCGGCAGACCTCGAACAGCTTCATGGTCTGCACCTCGAGGCCCTTGCTCGCGTCCACGAGCATGACGGCGGCGTCGACGGCCGAGAGCACCCGGAAGGTGTCCTCGGAGAAGTCGGCGTGGCCGGGGGTGTCGACGAGGTTGATCACGGCGTCGCGGTACTCGAACTGGATCGCCGCGCTGGTCACCGAGATGCCGCGGGCCTGCTCCATCGCCATCCAGTCGGACACCGTGCCGCGGCGCCCCGCCTTGCCGTGGGTGGCCCCGGCGGTGGTGATGGCACGCGCGTGCAGCAGCAGCGCCTCGGTGAGCGTCGACTTCCCCGCGTCGGGGTGGGAGATCACGGCGAACGTGCGGCGTCGTCGAGCCTCAGAGAGTACCTCGGGCGTGGACAGGCCGATGGGCTGCGTCATGGATCCTTCTTTCACGGGCGATTCAGGCCGGCGGAGGCGACGCCTCTGCGGCGGCCAGGTCAGAATCGTTCCCCTCCAACTCTAACTTGACCCGCGAGAGGCTCGTTTCGGGCCCGGGACCCCACGGTTTGGTAACGGTTAGGGCGTGTCCTTTGTCTGAACGGGTGCGGGGGTTATTCTCGGCACTGAGCGGAGGGAGTGACGGATGCCCCGACCGGCCATGCACGGACACGGCACGCGGCCCGTGAGCGCGCCGTCCACCGGGCCGGCAGCGTTGCAGGGCCCGCCCGCCATCTCGCTCCCCATCCCCGTATCCGTCTCCGTGCAGTCCCTGCCGACGCCGCAGAGCCTCCGCCGCACCATCGCCGACACCGACCTCACGGTCCACCCGCTCGCCCTCGGCACGAGCGTGTTCGGCTGGACGGCAGACGGGGAGACCAGCGCCCGGGTGCTCGATGCGCACCGCGACCTCGGCGGCAACTTCCTCGACACCGCCGACAGCTACACCTCCGGGCGAAGCGAGGTGATCGTCGGCAACTGGCTGCGCTCCCGCGGCGCCCGCGACGGCACCGTGATCGCCACCAAGATCGGCAAGAACCGGGACAACCCCGGGCTGTCGCCGCGCAGCATCATCGGCGCCGTGCAGGCCTCGCTCGACCGGCTCGGCACCGACTACATCGACCTTCTGCACTTCCACTTCGACGATCCGACCGTTCCCCTGGAGGAGAGCCTCGGCGCCGTCGACGTGCTCATCCGCAGCGGCCAGGTGCGCTACCTCGCCGCGTCGAACTTCTCCGCCGAACGCCTGATGGAGGCCCGGGTGCTCGCCGCCAACGGCCTGCCCCGGTTCGTGGCGCTGCAGACCCAGTACAGCCTGCTCCACCGCGCGCCGTTCGAGTCCTCGCTGGCGCTGGTCACCCGGGCGCAGGGCATGTCGGTGCTGCCCTACTTCGCTCTCGCGCACGGCTTCCTGGCCGGCCGCTACCGGTCGAAGGCCGACCTGCAGAAGACGACCCGCGCCGCCCGCGCCGCCAAATACGTCACCCGCACCGGGCTGCGGATGCTCGCGGTCGTCGACCGCATCGCCGAGGAGCACGCCGTGGCCCCGGCGACCATCGCGATCGCCTGGCTCCTCGCCCGCGGCCAGGTCGTCGCCCCGGTGGCCAGCGCCAGCCACCCCGACCAGGTGGAGGCGCTCCTGGCCGCCGCCGGCATCCGCCTGACCCGCGGCGACATGGTGGACCTGGACCGGGCCTCGGCCTAGCGACGCCGCCGCGACGCCCAGGGGCGACGCCCGCCGTGGCGGAATCGGGTCGCCCGCGGGCGCGAGTCGGGCCTCGGCCGCGCAGGCCCGGTGACGTAGGGTGGGGGAGATATGAACGGTGCCGTTGAGTTTCCCCTGGACCTGGCCGAACTCTCCTTCCGAGCGGCCGGTGAGTCCCTCGTACGCCGCAGCGTGCTGCCGAGCGGTGTGCGCATCGTCAGCGAGCACGTGCCCGGCAGTCGCAGCCTGACCATCGGCTACTGGGTCGCCGTCGGCTCCCGCGACGAGGAGCCCGGCCATTTCGGGTCGACCCACTTCCTGGAGCACCTCCTGTTCAAGGGCACGGCGAAGCGCACCGCGCTGGACATCGCGATCGCCTTCGACTCCGTCGGCGGCGAGCACAACGCGATGACCGCCAAGGAGTACACCTGTTACTACGCCAAGGTGCAGGACCGTGACCTGCCGATGGCGGTCGAGGTGCTCACCGACATGCTCACCTCGTCGCTGCTGGACCCGGTCGAGTTCGAGAACGAACGCGGCGTCATCCTCGAAGAACTCGCCATGGCCGACGACGACCCGTCGGACGTCGCGAACGAGCGATTCTTCGAGGCCGTGATGGGGGAGCATCCGCTCGGCCGGCCGATCGGCGGCAGCCCCGACACGATCCGGGCCGCCACCCACGCCGCCGTGCACGAGCACTACCGGGCCAACTACCGCCCTCAGGACCTCGTCGTCACGGTGGCGGGGGCGGTCGACCACGACGTGCTCGTCGCGGCCGTGACCCGTGCCCTCGCCCTGGCCGGCTGGGACCTGAGCGAATACGCCGCGCCCGTCGGCCGACGCTCCGGCAGCCCGGCGGGCATCAGCCAGGGTGCCCGGCTCACGATCGTGCCGCGGCCGCTGGAACAGGCCAACCTACTGATGGGGTTCCCCGGCCTCCTCGCCACCGACGACCGGCGCGTCACGATGAGCGTGCTGAACTCCATCTTCGGCGGCGGCATGTCCTCCCGACTGTTCCAGGAGGTGCGGGAGAAGCGCGGACTGGCCTACTCGGTCTACTCCTTCGCCCCCGGCTACTCCGACGCCGGATTGTTCGGCATGTACGCCGGCTGCACGCCGGCGAAGGCCGGCCAGGTCGCCGAGCTGATGCTCAGCGAGCTGCACCGGCTCGCCGAGCACGGCGTCACCGCCGACGAGATGAAGCGGGCGTCGGGCCAGCTGTCGGGGGCATCCGCCCTCGCCCTCGAGGACTCCGACACCCGGATGTCCCGGCTGGGCCGCTCCGAGATCACCCTCGGTGAGTTCATCGACCTCGATGAGGCGCTCCGCCGCCTTGCCCTGGTCACCGCCGCGGACGTCCAGGCGCTGGCCGTCGACCTGGCGGCCGGCCCGCTATCGATCGCCGCCGTCGGCGCGCTGGAGCCTGACGCCTTCGCGGCCATCCTGCCGGACCCGCTCCGCTCCTGACTTCCCGCCAACCGACTCCGGCGCAGACGCCGGCATCCGACCCGGCCGCCCACCGCTCACCCGGGCGCAGCGAATCGAAAGAGAACAACTTGCCCCACTACATCTACCTCGTGCGCCACGGTGAACAGCAGGATGCCGAACACGGCCTGCCGGACGGCCCGCTGTCCGCGCGCGGCAAGCGCCAGGCCCAGCTGATCGCCGAGCGCCTCGGCGGGGTGCCGTTCACGGCCGCGTACCATTCCCCGCTGCAGCGGGCCGCGGAGACGGCGAAGATCATCGCCCAGCGCCTGCCCGCGCTCACGCCCGAACCCTCGGCGCTGCTCTTCGACTGCATTCCGTCCGGCAGGGCGCCGGAGACCCCGACGGCCTACGCCCCGTTCTTCGGTGCGGTCACCGAGGCGGAGATCGAGGCCGGGAGCGCCCAGATGGAGGACGCCGTCGCCGAGTTCCTCCAGCCGAGGCGCGGGGAACACCACGACCTGCTGATCACCCACAACTTCGTCATCGCCTGGTTCGTGCGCGAGGTGCTCGGCGCACCGGACTGGCGCTGGATCAGCATCAACCAGGCCAACTGCGGCCTCACGGTGCTGCACCAGAAGCCCGGCCGGCCGTGGACCATGGTCACCCACAACGACACCGGGCACCTCCCCGTGGAGCTGCGCACAGGCCTGCCCGACCCGCTCCTTTTCTAGCGGCGCGCTTCTCGCGGCGCGCTTCGAGCGAAGCGCGCCCGGACGGCCTCAGGCGAGCAGCTTGCGGTACCAGTTGGTGGCGTTCGGGTTGTCGTTGTAGGGTGCGCAGTCCTCGTACCCGGCGCTCGAGTAGAGCACCCCGGCCGCTGTCAGGCTCGCGTTCGTGTCGAGCACGAGCTCGTCGGCGCCGAAGTCCCGCGCCCGCCGTTCCAGCTCGGCGAGCAGGACGCGGCCCCAGCCCCGGCCACGCACCTGCGGCTGCAGCCAGAGGTGCTTGACCTCGTAGCGCACCCGGCCGGCCGGCGAATCAGCGATCCGGCGGATGCCGCCGCACCCCACGAACGCGCGTTCCCGTTTGCCGGGCTCCTCGCTGACCAGCAGGAACACCCCGTTCGGCTGCACGAACTCGCCCGGCGTCGGGAAGGTGGTGCGGTAGGCACCCTGATCGGCCGGGAAGCTCGACTCACGATCACTGAAGTACTGGGTGAGCAGCACGATCGAGCCGGCATCCGTCACCGACACGTCGCTGAAGGCCGGGGCTGGAGAATCGGACATGGGTCAAGGCTACTTCGCCCGGCCGCTGCGGCAATGGCCCGCCGCCCTTGGTAGATTGGACCCATGACAACACGGGTGGCCATCGTCGGCGTAACGGGAACGATGGGCCGCCTCGTCGCCGCACTGGTCGAGAAGACGGACGGCTACGACCTCGTCGCCGGGCTGAACTCCGCCAGCGACCTGGCCGAGATGCTCGGCGCCGACGTGGTGATCGACCTGACCGTGCCCCGGGCCAGCCAGGGCGTCGTCGACTTCGCCGTCGACCATGGGCTCCGTGTGCTCGTCGGCACCTCCGGCTGGTCGCAGGAGCGGATCGACGCCCTCGCCCGCCGCATCGCCGGGCGCGACGACACCGGCGTGGTCATCATCCCCAACTTCTCCATCGGCTCGGTCATCGGCACCGCGCTCTCGGCCATGGTGGCCCGGTTCTTCGACTCGATCGAGATCGTCGAGGCGCACCAGGCCGGCAAGGTCGACTCGCCGTCGGGCACCGCGGTGCGCACGGCCGAACTGATCGGGCGGGCCAGGGCCGGCCTCGGGCCGGTGTCCGCGCCGCACATCGACCAGCGAGCCCGCGGCCAGCAAGTCTCCAGCGTCCCGGTGCACAGCCTCCGGCTCGAGGGGCTGCTCGCCCGCCAGGACGTCATCTTCGGCGGCACGGGGGAGACCCTGACGATCAGCCACAACACCCTCTCCGCGGCTGCCTACGAGCGCGGCATCCTGCTGGCCCTCGCCGCGGCCGTGTCGGCGCGCGGCGTGACGGTCGGGCTCGACCAGGTCGTGGACCTCGGCCTCGGGGAGCCGGTCCGGCCGGATGTCCCGGCGGAACCGGGACCGGACGACTCCACACCCGACGGCGCCGTGCCCGACGGCTCTGTTCTCGACAGTTCAGGCGCCGGCGCATGAAGGGCCGCCTGGCCGTCGTCCCGATGGCCCTCCTCCTGGCGTTCTACCTGGTCCTCGTCGGCTGGCGCGCGGTGCTGTTCGTGCAGAGCGGCGACCCCGTCGGCATCCTGATCGGGGTGGCGCTGATCATCCTGCCGCTGATCGGGGTCTGGGCGCTCGTGCTCGAACTCCGGTTCGGCCGAGACTCCGAACGCCTCGTGCGGCAGCTGGAGCGCGAGGGCGGCCTCCCCGTCGAAGACCTGCCCACCCGTCCGAGTGGACGGCCGCTCCGGGACGCCGCCGACGCGCAGTTCCCTCGGTTCACGGCTGCAGTGGATGCCGCCCCCGGCGACTGGCGGGCCTGGTTCCGCCTCGGACTGGCCTACGACGCGTCGGGGGACCGTCGCCGGGCGCGCGGCGCCATCCGCACCGCCATTGCCCTCGAACGCTCCATGCACGCGGTCGCGCCGCCCCGGTAGCGGTAGTGTGACCTGCCTGGCCTGGTCAGGGCTGGGCGAGCATCCAGTCGACGGCCTCGGCCGCGGTGCGCTGGGAGAAGACGAAACCGTCGTTCTGCAGCAGGGTCGAATCGACCTGCTGGTCGGCCAGCAGCAGTGCACGCGCGGCGTCCTGCAGGGCGACGGTGAGCACCAGCTCGGGCACGGGGATCCGGAACGGGCGGTGCAGGGCCGTGGCCACGGCCTTGATCACGTCGTTCGAGCTGGCGGGGGTCGGGCCGACCAGGTTCACCGGGCCGGACAGTGCCGAACCGAGCAGGTGCACGATCGCGGCGGCCTCGTCGTGCAGGCTGATCCACGGCCAGTGCGCGGTGCCGCGGCCGAGCGGACCGGCCACGCCCAGGCGGACCAGCGGCAGCAGCGGCCGCAGCGCGCCGCCCCGGGCGATGACCAGCCCGGTGCGGAAGGTCACGACCCTGGTCTGCTCCGGCGCCCGAGCGGCCTCGGCCTCCCAGGCGGCGACGACGCCGGCCAGGAAATCGGTGCCCGGAGCGGACTGCTCGGTGAGCACCTCGCCGGGGCGGTCACCGTAGATGCCGACCGCGGAGGCGTTGAGCAGCACGGCCGGCGGGTGGGCGCTTCGCCGCATGGCGTCGGTGAGCGTGCGGGTGGCCTGCACCCGCGACTCGAGGATCTGCCGCCGGTACCCGGGGGTCCACGGCAGCCGGGCGAGAGACGCGCCGGACAGGTTGATCACCGCATCCACCTGCCCGAGCGCGGCCTCGTCCAGGGTCAGCGCGGCGGGATTCCAGCGGAATTCATTGGGCGTCCGCGGGTCGCGGCGCACCAGGCGCGCGACCGTATGGCCCGCCGCGCCGAGCTGGCGGCAGACCTCGGTGCCGATCAGGCCGGAGGCCCCGGAGACCAGAACTCGCATGAACGCCCGGCCCTGCTAGGCCAGCTCGGCTTCGATCGTGATCGGGATGCCGGCCAGCGCCTTGGAGATCGGGCAGTTGGTCTTCGCGTCCGCGGCGAAGGCCTCGAACTCCTCCTCGGTCAGGCCGGGCACGCTGGCGCTGACGAGGAGGTGGCTGCCGACGACGCCGACCCCGGCCTCGAAGGTGACCGCCGCGGTGGTCTGGATGCTCTCCGGCGTGTGACCGGCGGCGCTGAGGCCGTTGGCGAGGGCCATCGAGAAGCAGGCGGAGTGGGCCGCGCCGAGGAGTTCCTCCGGGTTGGTCGTGTTCGGGCTGCCGACGGACCTGGCCTGCCAGGTGACCGGGAATTCGGCGGCCTGCGATGAGTCGAGGGAGACGGTGCCCTGGCCGGACTTCAGATCGCCGGTCCAGACGGTGGTCGCTTCGCTGGTCAATGCCATGGTGTTACCTCCTGAGTGAACCTCCAGCCTAACCATGGGGGCCGGCGGCAGGGGGCCACCCCGTCTGGGAATCGGCAGGGAGGCCGCTATCCGGCGCTGGCCGGCCCCCGGCCGAGCAGCCCGGACCGTACCAGCAGCAGGTACAGCTGGCAGCCGAGGCAGTAGTCGAACACGGCGTTGAGGAAGGCCGCGACGAACGCGGCCGCCGCGGCGATGCCCACGGCCGGAGCCAGGCCGACCAGGCCGAGCACGACGCCGACGAGGGTGACCAGCAGGCCGACGCCCTGGGCGAACGTCGGCGGGGCGGGGTTCTCCAGTGCACCCGGCGGGGCCAGCCGGGGCCGCACGAAACGCTTGAACAGCAGACCCCAGGGGTGCCGGCCGGCGCCCGCGATCGCGCCCCAGGCGAACAGGGCGGCCAGCACGACGAGCAGCGAGAGCGCGGCGGCGGATGCCCCGGTCAGCGACAGGAACACCACCACGAGCAGCAGCACGGCGGTGATCCCGGCGCCGAACCGCGGGCCGCGCGGGTCGAGGTCGGGCCGGCGGGGGCGGGGCGCACCCGCTCCGGCCGCGGGCGTGCCGGGTTCAGCGGGCAAGAGTGGCATGGCGGCTCCCGGGGAGGTCGTCGAGGTGGGCGATGATTCCGGCCTTGTGCGGGGCGCCGCCGACCCGGGCCTGCACCCGCCCGGTCCGGTCGAGGATCAGCGTGGTCGGGGTCTGCAAGACCTGGAACCGGCGGGCCAGGTCGGCCCGGTGGGTGAGGTCCACCTCGACGTGCACGACGCCGGGCCGGGACCGGGCAACGCCGGCGAGCATCCGGTGGGTGCCGGGGCAGCGGGAGCAGTGTTCGGTGGAGAACTGCACCAGGGTGGCTTCCGCGCCGAACTGGGCGGTGCTGGCGACATCCGCCGGGGTCAGCGCGGGCGCCTCCGCCACCTCGGTGAAGCGGCCCTGCCGGGCGCGCCAGGCCAGCCCGAGGCCGGTCGCGGCGGCCACGAGCGCCAGCACACTGCCGAGGGCGAGAATCGGATCCATTCCGCAACGGTACGGGCGTCCCGGACCGGCCGGGGGAGTGTGACGACAGGTTACGGCGGAGGCCCGGCCGCGCCGGGCGCCGCGTGCGCTCTCGCACCGTGACCGATAGCCTGTAATTCGTGTCTACGTCCTATAACCCTTTCGGCCAGGTCCTCGTCGCCCTGGTCACTCCCTTCACTGCCGACGGCGAAGTCGACTGGGCGGGAGTGGAGAAACACATCGACGACGTGATCACCGCGGGCGCCGACGGCATCGTCGTCACCGGCACCACCGGGGAGACGTCCACCCTGACCGACCCGGAGAAGATCAGGCTGGTCGAGGTCGGCAAGGATGTCGCGGCCGGCCGGGCCAAGATCATCACCGGCGGCGGCTCCAACGAGACCGCGCACGCCATGCAGCTCGCCCGCCAGAGCGAGAAGGCCGGCGCCGACGGCAACATGATCGTCACCCCGTACTACAACAAGCCCACCCAGTCGGGCATCCTCACCCACTTCCGGATGATCGCCGACGCCACCGACCTGCCGGTGATCCTCTACGACATCCCCAGTCGCACCGGCGTCCCGATCAACTACGAGACCATCCTGCGCGCCGCGAAGCACCCGAACATCCTCGCCGTGAAGGACGCCAAGGGCGACCTGGCCCAGGTCAGCCGGGTGCTCAACCAGACCGACCTGCTCTACTTCTCCGGCGACGACCCGAATGTGCTGCCGCACCTGTCGATCGGGGCGACCGGCCTGATCGGCGTCACCGCGAACATCGCGGCCACGCCGTACCGCCAGATGGTGGACGCCGTCAACGCCGGCGACCTGAAGACGGCCACCGCCGCGCACCGCCAGCTCGAACCCCTCGTGCGGGCCTGCATGACCCACGTCCCCGGCACCGTCGCGGTCAAGTACATCCTGCACGGCCTCGGCCGGATCGGCAGCCCGCGGGTGCGCCTGCCCCTGGTCGGCCCGGAGGACTTCGAGGCCGCGCAGATCGAGGACGAGATCGACCTGGTCAAGAACATCCCCGGGGTCGACTTCTCCAACTTCCGCCCCGACCGCAACGCCGCCGCGGGCGGCGCGCTGCCGAAGATCGCCGGAACAACACGCTAATCACGCCACCGACCCCCTAGGAGGGCCCATGCCCATCGACGTCTACGACCCGGCCCCCCTCGAACCGGGCACGCTGCGGGTCATCCCGATCGGGGGTCTGGGCGAGATCGGCCGCAACATGACCTCGTTCGAGATCGACGGCAAGATCCTCATCGTCGACTGCGGGGTGCTGTTCCCCGAGGAGCACCAGCCCGGCGTCGACCTCATCCTGCCCGACTTCAGCCCGATCAGGGACCGCCTCGACGACATCCTCGGGGTCGTGCTCACCCACGGGCACGAGGACCACATCGGGGCCGTGCCATATCTGCTCAAGCTGCGGCAGGACATCCCGTTGATCGGGTCGGGGCTGACCCTCGCCTTCATCGAGGCGAAGCTTAAGGAACACCGGATCACCCCGTACACCCTGCAGGTGAAGGAGGGCCAGAAGGAACGCCTCGGCCCGTTCAACCTCGAGTTCGTCGCCGTCAACCACTCGATCCCCGACGCCCTGGCCGTGGCGATCAAGACCGTCGCCGGCACCGTGCTGCACACGGGCGACTTCAAGATGGACCAGCTGCCGCTCGACCACCGGCTGACCGACCTGCGCGAATTCGCCCGGCTCGGCACCGAGGGCGTCGACCTCTTCCTGGTCGACTCCACGAACGCGGATGTCCCGGGCTTCACCCCCTCCGAGCGCCTGATCGGCCCGGTGCTCGAGGACGTCATCGCCCGTGCCCCGCGCCGGGTGATCGTCGCCAGCTTCTCCAGCCATGTGCACCGGGTGCAGCAGGTGCTCGACGCCGCCTACGCGAACGACCGCAGGGTGGCCCTGCTCGGCCGGTCGATGGTGCGCAACATGACCATCGCCGCCGAGCTCGGCTACCTGCGGGTGCCGGAGGGGGTGCTGGTCGATTTCAAGAAGGCCGGCAGCATCCCCGACGACAAGATCGTCTACATGTCCACCGGGTCGCAGGGCGAGCCGATGGCCGTGCTCAGCCGGATGGTGAACATGGACCACCAGGTCGAGGTGGGCCTCGGCGACACGGTCATCCTCGCCTCCAGCCTGATCCCCGGCAACGAGAACGCGGTCTACCGGATCATCGACGGGCTGACCAAGCTCGGCGCCACCGTCGTGCACAAGGGCAACGCGAAGGTGCACGTCTCCGGGCACGCCGCCGCCGGCGAACTGACCTACTGCTACAACATCCTCAAGCCGAAGAACGTGCTGCCCGTGCACGGGGAGTACCGCCACCTCGTCGCCAACGCCAAGCTCGCAGTCGAGACCGGGGTGCCCGACGCGAACGTGATTCTCGCCGAGGACGGCACCGTGCTCGACCTGCGCGCCGGCGTCGTGCGGAAGGTCGGCCAGCTCGACCTGGGCTACGTCTACGTCGACGGGTCGAGCGTCGGCGAGATCACCGACGCCGACCTCAAGGACCGCCGCACCCTCGCCGAGGAGGGGTTCATCTCGATCATCATCGTGGTCGACGCCTCCACCGGCAAGGTCATCGTCGGCCCGGAGATCCACGCCAAGGGATTCGCCGAGGACGCCTCCGTCTTCGACGCCGTGCGGCCCAAGATCGAGGCTGCCCTGGCCGAGGCCGCGCAGAACGGGGTGCGCGACACGCACGCCCTGCAGCAGATCGTGCGCCGCACGGTCGGCCGCTGGGTGAACGTGGCCTTCCGTCGCCGCCCGATGATCGTCCCGCTGGTGATCGAGGCGTAGCCCGCTCCGGCGCTCAGACCGGAGAATTTCGCGCCACGCGGGTGTCCCGGGTGCCGGGCACGGCGTGTCGCGAAAAACTCCATCCCGAACGTGCGGGACGGTAAGCGGTCGCAATCGCGTGGGCGTGGGGTGACCCGGATGTCCGAGGGCGACGGTACCGTAGATTCCATGGCTACGAGCACTAAGTCGACCGGGCGCGCCCGCACCTCGCCTGCGCGCGGCACGGCCGCGCGAAAGCCCGCCCAGAAGACCCAGACCCAGAAGACCGTCAAATTCACGGCCGGCGACCCCGGCCCCGGACTGTTCGCCCGGATCTGGATGGCGCTCGCCCACGTCACCGGCGGCGCCGCGCGCGCCCTCGGCCCCGAACAGCTCTCCAAGGAGGAACGCCGAGACGGCCTGCCCTTCTTCCTCGTGCTCCTGGCCATCGCGGGCGCGGTGATCGAATGGTTCCTGATCAACAGTCCCGTCGCGCAGACCCTCGACGCCTGGACCTTCGGCGGCCTGTTCGGCCGGGTCGCATTCGCGCTGCCCGTGATCATGCTGCTGTTCGCGGTCTGGCTTTTCCGCAACCCCAGCTCGGTGCACGACAACGGCCGGATCGGCATCGGCCTGTCGCTGCTGCTCGTGTCGGTCTCGGGCCTCTGCCACATCTTCGGCGGCCAGCCGGCGCCCAGCGACGGCATGGAGGTGCTCGCCCTGTCCGGCGGTGTGATCGGCTGGATGATCGCCGCGCCGCTGATCTACCTGACCACCGCCATCGGCGCCACCATCGTCGTGATCCTGCTGCTGGCCCTCAGCCTCTTCATCATCACGAAGACCCCGCCGAACCGGATCGGCGCGCGCAGCCGTGAGCTCTACGCCTGGCTGTTCGGCGCCCAGCTCCCCGACCCAGAGGAACGCGCGGCCGCCCGTGAGGCGAAGCTGGAGAAGACCGTGCAGGTCGAACTCGACGGCGTCGACGAGGACACCAGCACCCTGCCCTGGTGGCGGCGCAACACGAGCAAGCGCGAGGAAGACCCCGATTTCAGCAGCCCGGTCAGCACGGATGCGCACCCCGCCGGCGAGGCGGAGCCGCCGGCATCCGACCCGCTGAGCACCCTGCTCGGCGGCGACGGCCGCGGCAGTTTCGCCACCGCCCTGGAGGGTGCCCAGCCGGCCCCGGGCGGCGACAAGGACCACGGCGACACTGACCACTACGGCACCGAGGTGCTCGAAGACCTCATCCGCGCCGAGGACGCCATCAAGCGCTTCACCGGCGAGATCGACGTGCAGCGCGGCTCGGCCACGGGCCTGTACGCCGACGACCCGACCGGGCTCACCGAGGTGCTCCCCGGTTTCGACGAGCTCGACGCGGCTGCTCTGGCCCCGCGCCCCGAAGCCGCAGCCCCGGAGCCGGCAGCCCCCTACCAGCTGCCGTCGAACACGACGCTGACCAAGGGCCCGCCGGCGAAGGCCCGCTCGGCCGCGAACGACGAGATCGTGAAGTCGATCACCGAGGTGCTCCGCCAGTTCCAGGTCGACGCGAAGGTCACCGGGTTCTCCCGCGGCCCCACCGTCACCCAGTACGAGATCGAGCTCGGCCCGGGCGTCAAGGTGGAACGGGTCACCGCGCTGAGCAAGAACCTCTCCTACGCGGTCGCCTCGAACGAGGTGCGCATCCTCTCGCCCATCCCGGGCAAGAGTGCCATCGGCATCGAGATCCCCAACACCGACCGCGAGATCGTCACCCTCGGTGACGTGCTCCGCTCCGGCACCGCGACCAACAGCACCCACCCGATGACCATCGGCGTCGGCAAAGACGTCGGCGGCGGATTCGTCATCGCCAACCTTGCCAAGATGCCCCACCTGCTCGTGGCCGGTTCCACCGGCTCCGGCAAGTCGAGCTTTGTGAACTCGATGATCACCAGCCTGCTGATGCGCGCCAAGCCCAGCGACGTGCGGATGGTGCTGATCGACCCGAAGCGGGTCGAACTCGCCGCCTACGCCGGGGTGCCGCACCTGATCACGCCGATCATCACCAGCCCGAAGAAGGCCGCCGAGGCCCTGCAGTGGGTCGTCAAAGAGATGGACATGCGCTACGACGACCTGGCCAGCTTCGGCTTCCGCCACATCGACGACTTCAACAAGGCCGTCGTGAACAACGAGATCGTGCTGCCCGCCGGCAGCGCCCGCACCCTCAAGCCCTACCCCTACCTCCTCGTCGTCGTCGATGAGCTCGCCGACCTGATGATGGTCGCCCCGCGCGACGTCGAGGACTCGATCGTGCGCATCACCCAGCTCGCTCGCGCCTCCGGCATCCACCTCGTCCTGGCCACCCAGCGGCCCAGCGTCGACGTCGTCACCGGCCTGATCAAGGCGAACGTGCCGTCCCGGCTCGCCTTCGCCGTGACCAGCGTCACCGACTCCCGGGTCATCCTCGACCAGCCGGGCGCCGACAAGCTGATCGGCCAGGGTGACGCCCTGTTCCTGCCGATGGGGGCGTCCAAGGCCATCCGGGTGCAGGGCGCCTGGGTCAACGAGGCCGAGATCGAACGGGTCGTCAAGCACGTCACCCAGCAGGCCCGCCCCGACTACCGGCCGGATGTCTCGATGGTCGCCCCGCGCAAGGAGATCGACTCCGACATCGGCGACGACCTCGAGGTGTTGCTCGCCGCTGCCGAACTCGTCGTCTCCACCCAGTTCGGCTCCACGTCAATGCTGCAGCGGAAGCTGCGGGTCGGCTTCGCCAAGGCCGGCCGGCTGATGGACCTGCTCGAGTCCCGGGAGATCGTCGGCCCGTCCGAGGGCTCGAAGGCCCGGGACGTGCTCGTCACGGTCGAACAGCTGCCGAGCGTGCTCGCACTGCTCCGCGGGTCGGACGAGCAGCACCACGCGGCCAGCGCGAACGCGCAGGCCGCCGCGGCACACCAGGCCGACAGTGCCCCTGACTCCCGGTACGCCGGCGACCCGGTCGCGAAGATGTCCGAGGGGTACCCTGAAGAAGAGGCTGCCCCCGATGAGGATGCCTGGCAACTGACCGACAGGGAATGACCGATGGCCACACCACTCACGCCCGTCGCGCGCCCCGGCAACTGGAACCTGCCCAACCTGATCACGGTGGTGCGCATCCTGCTGGCACCCGTGTTCATCTGGCTGCTCCTGGCCGACGCGGGCCAGGACGGCGCCCTCCGCTGGGCCGCCGCAGTGCTCTTCATCCTCGCCATAGCGACCGACGGGATCGACGGCGCGATCGCCCGCCGCAACAACCAGGTCACCGACCTCGGCAAGCTCCTCGACCCGATCGCGGACAAGGTGCTTACCGGCGGGGCGCTCGTGTCCCTGTCCATCCTCGGCGAATTGTGGTGGTGGGTGACCATCGTCATCCTCGTGCGCGAAATCGGCATCACCGTCTTCCGGTTCGTGATGCTGAAGGACCGGGTCATCCCCGCCTCACGGGGCGGCAAGCTCAAGACCGTGCTGCAGTCCGTGGCGATCTCGCTGGCCCTCGTGCCGCTCTGGCTGCTGCTGGGTGACTGGGTGCACTGGGTGAACGGCGCGGTCATGGCCGCGGCGCTGGTCGCGACCGTGATCACCGGGGTCGACTACCTCCTCGCCGCCCGCCGCGACAACCGCGACGCTCCGGCCGCGAACTGACGCCGATGACCGCTGTGCCCGACCTGACGGCCGATCTGATCGGTGCGCTGACCGCGGCCGGCCTGACCATCGCCGTCGCCGAGTCGCTCACCGGTGGCCTTCTCACGGCCGAACTCATCCGGATCCCCGGGGCGTCCCTCTGCGTCAACGGGGGAGTCGTGGCCTACCAGACCGAGCTCAAGCACACCCTGCTCGGCGTGGACCCGGCGCTCCTGGCCGAACACGGGCCGGTGCATCCGGAGGTCGCCATTCAGATGGCCCGCGGTGTGCGCACCAGGCTCTCGACGGCCGGCCGCGCCGCCGACCTGGGCATCGCGACCACCGGCGCCGCCGGCCCGGACCCGCAGGGCGGGCACCCTGTCGGCACGGTCTTCCTCGGGCTGTCCCGCGGCGGCGAGGGGTGGGCGATTCCGCTCCGCCTGGCCGGTGACCGGGCGGCGATCCGGGCGCAGACCGTGGCCAGGGCGGTCGAAGCTGTGCACACCCTGATAGCCGGTTCCCGCCCGGAATAGTTCCTGCGACACGGCGGTTACACCGAGCAGATTCACAAGAAAAGCCCAGTAGTCGTCGGTAGTCTCGGGGTGTCGGATGAATGTAGTACTGTAGGCCATCCGCCACACCAGACACCAGATGACCGTAGTTCACAAGTGGTACTGAAAAGGTACGAGAAGGAGGTTCCGATGATTCTTGTAAGACAGGAAATCGGCGATGTGCTCAGGGACTTCCGCCTGCAGAAAGGGCGCACTCTGCGTCAGGTTGCGAGCAAGGCCAGCGTGGCCCTCGGCTACCTGAGCGAGGTCGAACGCGGTCAGAAGGAAGCGTCCTCCGAAATTCTGGCCTCCGTCGCAGACGCGTTGGAGACCCCGATCTCGGTCATCATGCGCGAGGTCGGCGACCGTCTCGCGGTCATCGAGGGAATCGACCGTTTCCCCGACACCGTTCCGGACGAACTGGTCGCCAACTTCGACACCGGTCTGATGGTTCGCTGACGCTTGCGGCAGCGATTCCTGTGTTCCCCGCATGCGCCTGAGTGAGTTCCGGCAGGCCCTGAACGACGAGTTCGGCGAGGGTTACGGTCGCGTGCTCACCCGGGACCTCATCCTCACCGCCTTCGGGCGCACCGCCGACCAGGCACTGGCCGGCGGTGCGCCGGCACGCGATGTGTGGCTTGCGCTCTGCGCCGAAACGGACGTCCCGAAGAGCCGCTGGTACGGCGCGGGGCTTCCCGCCGCGCGGAAATAGCACCCGCTCCGTCGACACTCGCTCCGTCGACACCCGCTTCGTCCGGCGCGGCGCCGGTGAGTTTCGACGACACGCCCGATTCGAGAGCCAAAAGCTCGAATACGTGTTCGCATCTTGCTAGGCTCCTCAACAGCAGACGTCGACGACGGATTGTGCACGCGCACCGCGGTTTCCGTCCGATGTCGGAGGTGCGGCGTACAGTCGGTTTTCGTCAGAGACAGACAGCGAATGCCTTGTCGAGAGCGGCACCCGGGGTCTTCCCGGTCGCCGCGGTCGACAGCCTATAGGCGCCGAAACGCACGACCGAAGGAGTCCACCATGGCATCAGCAGCAGACCGCGAGAAGGCACTCGACACCGCGCTCGCCCAGATTGACCGCCAGTTCGGCAAGGGCTCGGTCATGCGTCTGGGCAGCGACGAGCGCGCCCCCGTCGAGACCATCTCCACCGGATCCATCGCCCTGGACGTCGCGCTCGGGATCGGTGGGCTCCCGCGCGGCCGCATCGTCGAGATCTACGGCCCGGAGTCCTCCGGCAAGACCACGCTGACCCTGCACGCGATCGCCAACGCGCAGAAGGGCGGCGGAATCGCCGCCTTCATCGACGCGGAACACGCCCTCGACCCTGAATACGCGAGGAAGCTCGGCGTCGACATCGACGCCCTCCTGGTCTCCCAGCCCGACACGGGTGAGCAGGCGCTCGAGATCGCCGACATGCTCGTGCGAAGCGGCTCGATCGACCTGATCGTCATCGACTCCGTCGCCGCGCTC
This sequence comes from Cryobacterium mannosilyticum, assembly GCF_004402705.1. Lineage (NCBI taxonomy): Bacteria > Bacillati > Actinomycetota > Actinomycetes > Micrococcales > Microbacteriaceae > Cryobacterium > Cryobacterium mannosilyticum. The sequence continues at coordinate 61,762 of NZ_SOFM01000044.1, forward strand.
GTGCCCCGCGCCGAGATCGAAGGAGAGATGGGTGACTCGCACGTCGGACTCCAGGCCCGACTGATGTCCCAGGCGCTGCGCAAGCTCACCGGTGGCCTCAGCCAGACCAACACCACCATGATCTTCATCAACCAGCTGCGCGAGAAGATCGGCGTGTTCTTCGGCAGCCCCGAGACCACCGCCGGGGGAAAGGCGCTCAAGTTCTACGCCTCGGTCCGACTGGACATCCGCCGGATCGAAACCCTCAAGGACGGCACCGAAGCCGTCGGTAACCGCACCAGGGTCAAGGTCGTCAAGAACAAGATGGCGCCGCCGTTCAAGCAGGCCGAGTTCGACATCATCTACGGCATCGGCATCTCCCGGGAGGGCAGCCTGATCGACTTCGGCGTCGACCAGGGCATCGTCAAGAAGTCCGGAGCCTGGTACACCTACGACGGCGACCAGCTCGGCCAGGGCAAGGAGAATTCCCGGAACTTCCTGCTCAAGAACCCAGACATGGCCAACGAGATCGAGAAGAAGATCCTCTTCAAGCTTGGCGTCGGCCCCGAAGGTGCCGCAGCCAAGAAGGCCCAACTCGCAGCCGACGCCGCTGCAGCCGCAGTCACGGCCGCCGCCGCAGCCGCGGCCAAGGAGGCCGGCCTGGACGCCAAGTCCGTCCCGGCGAAGCTCGCAGCGCGCAAGGGCGCGTAGCCGCGATGGTGCACTTCGAACCGGCCGACGAGGTCACCCCGATCAGCGCGGCCCGCGCGAAAAGCAGGGCTCGGGCCGCGGCGAAGGCCCTGTCGGCCGAACCGGCCGCGGAGGACATCGCCGCGGGAACACCGGCACTGGCCCCGGTCACCTACCTGCGCGGTGGGGCCCCGGCCGGTTCAGCCCCGAATGGTTCCGCCCCGGCAGGTTCAGCCCCGACCGAGGCGCCGCCCGAGGCGCACGAGGCAGACGAGGATGCCCCGGGTGCGGCTTCCTCGGCCACCGCCGAGGCCGATGCGGCGGCCGAACGGGAACACGCGGAGCAGATGCTGCTGCAGCGGCTGCGCGCACGCTCACTGTCGGCCACCGAGGCGCGCACTGTTCTGGCCGGCACCGAGATCGCCGAACACGAGATCGACGAGGTCATCGACCGGTTCGCCGAACTCGGCTACATCGACGAGGGCAAGCTGGCCGACCAGATCCTGCACAGCCACCACGAACGCAAGGGCCTGGGCCGGTCCGGGGTGCAGGCGGAGATGCGCCGCCGCGGCCTCGACCACGACCTGATCCTCGAAAAGCTCGAAGAGCTCCCCGACGACGAGGCGGAACGCGCCATCGAACTGGCCTGCAAGCGGGTGCAGCAACTGGGCCGCCTCGACGACCAGACCGTCGACCGGAGGCTGACCGGGTTCCTCATGCGCAAGGGTTACGCCTCGTCCGCAGTGCGCCTGGCCGTCAAGGCCGCCCTGGCGTCCCGGTCCGGTTCCGGGGGAGCATCACGGGTGCGGTTCCGCTGATCCGGCGGTCCTTTCCCGCGCTCAGGGTTCGACGCGTAAACTGAGGCCACTATGACCCGCAGCACCCCCGCATCCCCATTCTCCGGCGCCGTGACGCTGAGCCCACCGGCAGCGAGCACCGAGGACGACCCGATGACCCGCACCCGCACCCTGATCGCGCCGTCGAGCGCGGCCCGCGCCGCGGACGGCCGGGTGCGCACCTACGAGGTGCGCACCTTCGGCTGCCAGATGAACGTGCACGATTCCGAACGCCTGAGCGGTTCGCTCGAGGCGGCCGGTTACGTGCCCGCCGCCGGCGAGGAGGCCGACATCGTCGTGCTCAACACCTGCGCCGTGCGGGAGAACGCAGACAACAAGCTCTACGGCAACCTGGGCCAGCTGGCGTCGGTGAAGCGGCGCCACGAAGGCATGCAGATCGCCGTGGGCGGCTGCCTCGCCCAGAAGGACAAGGACACGATCCTGGCCAAGGCCCCCTGGGTCGACGTCGTGTTCGGCACCCACAACATGGGGTCGCTGCCCAGCCTGCTGGAACGGTCCCGCCACAACGGCGAGGCCCAGCTCGAGATCCTCGAGGCGCTGGAAACCTTCCCGTCCACCCTGCCGACCAAACGCGACTCCAGCTACAGCGGCTGGGTGTCCATTTCGGTCGGTTGCAACAACACCTGCACGTTCTGCATCGTGCCGGCGCTCCGCGGCAAGGAGAAGGACCGCCGTCCCGGCGAGATCCTCGCCGAGATCCAGTCCCTCGTCGACGACGGGGCGATCGAGGTCACCCTGCTCGGCCAGAACGTCAACTCCTACGGCGTCGAATTCGGAGACCGTCTCGCGTTCGGCAAGCTGCTGCGCGCCGCGGGACGGATCGAGGGGCTGGAACGCATCCGGTTCACCAGCCCGCACCCCGCCGCGTTCACCGACGACGTGATCGACGCGATGGCGGAGACCCCGGCGGTCATGCCTCAGCTGCACATGCCCCTGCAGTCCGGCTCCGACCGCATCCTCAAGTCGATGCGGCGCTCCTACCGCTCCGCCCGTTTCCTCGGCATCCTCGACCGGGTGCGGGCCCAGATGCCGCACGCGGCGATCAGCACCGACATCATCGTCGGTTTCCCCGGCGAGACCGAGGAGGACTTCCAGGAGACCCTCCGCGTGGTCGAACTGGCCCGGTTCGCGACGGCGTTCACCTTCCAGTACTCGATCCGGCCAGGCACCCCGGCCGCCACCATGGCCGACCAGGTGCCCAAAGAGGTCGTGCAGGACCGCTACGAACGCCTCGCCGCGCTCCAGGAGCGCATCTCCTGGGAGGAGAACCAGGCCGTGATCGGCCGAGAGGTCGACCTCCTGGTCGCCAACGGCGAGGGCCGCAAGGATGCCGACACCCACCGGCTGAGCGGGCGCGCCCCCGACAGCCGGCTGGTGCACTTCGACGTCCCGGCAGGGTCCGAACTGCCCCGGCCCGGCGACATCGTCACCGTGACCGTGACCCAGGCGGCGCCGTTCCACCTGATCGCCGACTCGCTCGACGGCTCCCCGCTGCGGATCCGGCGCACCCGCGCCGGCGATGCCTGGGACCTGGCCGAGGCCGAGGCGTGCGGGGTGCCCAGCCACAGCGGTGCAGCCGCGACGGGCGGCGCCGTGTCCCTCGGAATGCCGACCCTGGGCCTGCCCTCCACCGGGCTGCCCGCCGCGGCGCGCAGCACGGTTTCCACGACCCCGATCTACGACGTCACCGACGGGGAGCGCTAACCGGGTGCACGACGTCGACACGGACGCCGGCCCCGGACTGGTGGTCGTGGTCGGGCCGACCGGCACCGGCAAGTCCGAGCTCTCCCTCGACCTCGCGGAACGCCTGGCCGCGAGCGGCCGGGCCGCGGAGATCGTCAACGCGGATGCCATGCAGTTGTACCGCGGAATGGACATCGGCACCGCCAAGCTCTCCGTGGCGGAACGCCGCGGCATCCCGCACCATCTCCTCGACGTGCTGGCGGTGACCGATGAGGCCACGGTCGCGCGGTACCAGATCGAGGCCAGGGCGGCCATCACCGAGATCATCGGGCGGGGAGCCGTGCCCATCCTCGTCGGCGGCTCCGGGCTGTACGTGTCGTCTGTCGTGTTCGACTTCCAGTTCCCCGGTACCGACCCCGTGCTCCGGGCGCGGCTGGAGACCGAACTGGTCGAGCAGGGCCCCGGCGCGCTCTACGCCCGGCTCACAGCCGTCGACCCGGCCGCTGCGGCCCGGATCGGCGCGAGCAACGGCCGCAGGCTCGTGCGCGCGCTCGAGGTCGTCGAAATCACCGGAGCCCCGCACTCCGCGGCGCTGCCCGGTGACCCGGTCTACTGGCGGCCGACCGTGACCGTCGGGCTGCGCGCGCCCCGGGACGAGCTGACGCCCCACCTCGACGCGCGTGTCACCGCGATGTGGGCCGCGGGGCTGCCCGACGAGGTCGAGGCGCTGATCCCGGCGGGAATCGAAACCGGCGTCACGGCCAGCCGGGCCATCGGCTACGCGCAGGCGCTCGGCCAGCTTCGCGGCACCCTCACCCGTGCCGAGGCGATCGAGCAGACCCAGCAGTTCACCCGCCGCTACGCCCGGCGACAGGTCAGCTGGTTCAAGCGCTCCCCGCACACCCACTGGATCGACTCCGCCGCCGCCGACCGGGTGCAGCAGGCCGTCGATCGGATCGACGGCGGGATGCCGGCGACGCCGCTCTCCTAAACTGGACCCATGGGACTGGATCTGAACTTCACCAAGGGCCACGGCACGGGCAACGATTTCGTGTTGTTCGCCGACCCTGACGGCCGCATCGACCTCACCCCCGACCAGATCCGCGCCGTCTGCGACCGCCGGTTCGGCATCGGCGGCGATGGCATCATCCGTGCGGTGCGTTCGCGCAGCCTCGACGCGGGCGGCGCCGCACTGGCCGAGGACGACCAGGCCGAATGGTTCATGGACTACTGGAACGCCGACGGCACCGTCTCGGAAATGTGCGGCAACGGCATCCGCGTGTACACCCGGTTCCTGGTGGAGCAGGGCCTGGCGACGCTCGCCGGCGGCGAGACCCTGAGCATCGGAACGCGCGGGGGAGTGCGCGACGTGCAGCGCGGCGGAACCGGCTACCAGGTCGACCTCGGCCGGTGGAAGCTCGACGGCGGGGAACCGCTCGTGCGGGCCAAGAACCTGCCGGTCGCCCGCCCCGGCCTCGGCATCAACGTGGGCAACCCGCACGTCGTCGTGGCCCTCGCCGACGACGCCGAACTGGAGAACGCCGACCTCACCTTCGTGCCGCAGCTCGACCCGGAGCCGTCGGCCGGCGCGAACATCGAATTCGTGGTGCCCAACGATCCGTTGGTCGTCGACGGCGTCGGCCGCATCCGGATGCGCGTGCACGAGCGCGGCAGCGGCGAAACGTTGTCCTGCGGTACCGGCGCCGCCGCGGCGGCCCTCGCGACCCGGCACTGGGCCGGAGCCGGGGCACCCAACCAGTGGCGGGTCGAAGTGCGGGGCGGCGTGCTGGGCGTGCGGATGTTCCCGACCGAGGACGGCGAGCACGTGTCACTGTCCGGCCCGGCCGACCTGGTCTTCGACGGGGTCTTCCGCCTGGCCTGAGAACGCGCCGGACCGGCTCGGCGTCAGTCGCCGAGCCCGGGAGTCACTCGTGGCGCTTGACGCGGAGCACCCGGAAGCCCTTGCTGATGGCGTGCCGGCTGGTCGTGAACTCGTCGGGCAGGTCGCCGTCGAGCCAGCGCTGCAGCGAGTCGGAGCCGAGGTTGCGCTGCACGACGAGCCAGGCATCCGAGTCGGGCTCCAGGCGCGGCAGCCAAGTGTGCAGGAGGTTGTGCAGCTCGCTCTTGCCCACCCGGATCGGCGGGTTCGACCAGATCGTGCGAAAGCTCAGATGGGCCGGAACCTGGTCGGGCAGCACGGCCGTGACGTTGGTCAGGCCCAGCTTCTCCGCGTTGAGCCGCACGAGGTCGAGCGCGCGCTCGTTCACGTCGACCGCCCAGATGGTGGCCCGGGGCGAGGCGAGGGCCAGGTGCAGGCTGATCGGTCCCCAGCCGCAGCCGAGGTCGAGGAAGTCGCCGCCCGGCGGCGGGGTCGGAGCGTTGCCGAGCAGGACCTGGGTGCCGGTGTCGATGTGGTCGGGGCTGAAGACCGAATTGGCGGTCGTCAACAGCCGGTCCTGGCCGCCCAGCGAAACAGTGATCTGCCTGAGTTTCAGGGCGCTGTCGGGTGCCGGGGTGAAGTAGTGGTCTGAGGCCATAGTAGGGAACCTATCGTGCTTCGAGGAACTAAGGTTAAAGCAATGATTGAGCCAACCGAGCACGACAACGACGACGATGTGGTAGCGCGCGTCCTGGCCAGCGCCGAGAGCAAAGCCGCTGGCTATTCGCTATTCCGGAGCGGTTCCGCCCAGGCCCTGCAGGCCGACTCGTCCACCGCGGAATCCGACGAGGGCCACGACGGGGCGCAGCAGGATCGGGAGGACCGCAACGCGCTCCGCCGCGTGCCCAGCCTCTCCACCGAACTCGAGGACGTCACCGAGGTCGAATACCGGCAACTGCGACTCGAGAACGTCGTGCTGATCGGCCTGTACACCCAGGGCACCGTGGCCGACGCGGAGAACTCCATGCGCGAGCTCGCCGCCCTCGCCGAGACGGCGGGCGCGACCGTGCTCGACGGGCTGATGCAGCGCCGCGCCAAGCCCGACGCGAGCACCTACCTCGGCAAGGGCAAGGCCGAGGAACTCGCCGGCATCGTGAAGGCGATGGGCGCCGACACCGTGATCGCCGACACCGAACTGGCCCCCAGCCAGCGACGTGCACTCGAGGACGTGGTCAAGGTCAAGGTCATCGACCGCACCGCCGTCATCCTCGACATCTTCAGCCAGCACGCCAAGAGCCGCGAGGGCAAGGCGCAGGTCGAACTCGCCCAGCTCGAGTACCTCCTGCCGCGCCTGCGCGGCTGGGGCGACTCGATGTCCCGCCAGGCCGGCGGCCAGGTCGGCGGCGCCGGCGCGGGCATGGGCTCCCGCGGCCCCGGTGAAACGAAGATCGAGCTCGACCGGCGCCGCATCCATACCCGGATGTCCCGGCTCCGCAAGCAGATCCTCGAGATGAAACCCGCTCGTGAGGCCAAGCGGGCCAACCGCAAGCGCAACTCCGTGCCATCCGTCGCCATCGTCGGCTACACCAACGCCGGCAAGTCGAGCCTGCTCAACCGGATCACCCGGGCCGGCGTGCTCGTGGAGAACTCCCTCTTCGCCACCCTCGACGCCACCGTGCGCAAGTCGACAACGGCCGACGGGCGCCTGTACACCCTCACCGACACCGTCGGCTTCGTGCGCAACCTGCCTCACCAGCTGGTCGAGGCCTTCCGTTCCACCCTCGAGGAAGTGGCCGACGCCGACGTCATCGTGCACGTCGTCGACGGTTCCCACCCCGACCCGGCCAGCCAGCTCTCCACGGTGCGCGAGGTGATCGGCGAGGTCGGCGCCAGGGACATCCCCGAGATCGTCGTCTTCAACAAGGCCGACCTCGTCGGCGAGGACGACCGGCTGGTGCTGCGGGGGCTGTGGCCGCAGGGCATCTTCGTCTCCGCCCGCACCGGCGAGGGCATCGACGAGCTTCTCGCGGCCGTCTCCGAGCTCCTGCCGCGCCCCAAGATCGAGCTCAGGCTGCTCATCCCCTACGAGCGCGGCGACCTCATCGCCGCGCTGCACGACCAGGGACAGGTGCTCTCGACGGACTACGTCGAGACCGGCACCGAGGTGACCGCCCTGGTCACCCCCGACATCCAGGCCCAGTTCGGCCCGTTCATCGTTCGGCCCTCCGTCAGCGCCTGAGCCGGATCTCGGCAGGTTCGATCACCGGGGCCGGCTCTCGACAGGTTCGATCACCGGGGCCTGCGCGACACATGAAGTCACAGTCTGGCGGCCCTCGAGCGGGGTTGCTAGAGTCTCATTCAATCGTTGCCGCCGAGGTTTCAGCTCGGGGGCATGGAGCGACAGCCGAGCCCGGCATCCGCCCGCGAACACCCGCCAGGCCTGCCCGGCGGTCCGCGGCCGCCCGGCACCCGCCGGTGCGGGCAACTGTCGAATGAGGTGCACATGCAGAAGACGTCGGACCCGGCCTGTCCCGGTCGAATCCCGTTCTCCTTCGAGCTCTATCCGGCCAGGACGGATGCGGCCGCATCCGCTCTCGAGACGACGATCGAGCGGCTCGCCGCGGCCGGCCCCGACTTCCTCTCGGTCACCTACGGTGCCAACGGGTCCTCCCGCCGATCCTCGCTCGACGTGCTCAGCCGGATCCTGCGCACCACGAACGTCGAGGCCATGGCCCACCTCACCTGCGTCGGCTCCACCCATGAGGAGGCGAACCGGCTGATCCGTGAGTTCCTCGACGCGGGAGTGCGCAGCTTCCTCGCGCTGCGCGGCGACCCCCCGGCGGGAGCGAAGGAGGGCGAGGCGTTCCTCGGTGACTTCGGCAGCGCCGCCGAACTCGTGCAGCTCATCCACCGGGTCCAGGCCGAGAAATCACCGTACCGGGAGTCGATCATCCCCGGCATCCCGGCCGCCCGCGCCGTGAAGCCCGGGCGCGAGAAGGTGCGCATCGCCGTGGCGGCGTTCCCGAACGGGCACCCGCGCTCCCGGTCCTCGGCGCAGGACATCGACACCCTGCTCGCCAAGCAGGCGGCGGGGGCGAACCTCGGCATCACGCAGCTGTTCTTCCATGCCGACGACTACCTTTGCTTCGCCCAGCGCGCCAGGGAGGCCGGCGTCCTCTTCCCGCTCCTTCCCGGCATCATGCCGGTGACGAGCCCGGCGAGACTGCGCCGCATCATCGAGCTGTCCGGCGAACCAATGCCCTCCGACCTGTCGATCCGGCTCGAGATCGAACCGACCAAGGAAGGCCAGCGTGAGATCGGCATCCAGCACGCCATCGACCTCGCCGGCCAGGTGATCGCCGGCGGGGCTCCCGGGCTGCACCTCTACGCCTTCAACGAGCACGAGACCGTGCTCGAGGTGCTCGGCGGCTGCGGACTGCTCACGGCTCCGGTCTCGGCGCCGACGAAGCTGCCGGCGACCGTGTAGATCGGCCCCGCCGCGACCCGTTCCGGGCGTCACCCTCTTCCTTTCCCCTCCCACCGAACGGCCCGCACGCGCCTCGGAGATACCGTCGCGCCCGAAATCGTGCGGGCACAGGCACTGCCCGCACCGAAAAGCCCCGCACCATCCGAGGCACGATCCCACCCCGCAAAGGACACCCCATGACCGCCACCTCCCCATTCCCTGCCGGAACCATCCTCGGCTACCCGCGGATCGGCCCCCGCCGCCAGCTCAAGAAGGCCGTCGAGTCGTTCTGGGCCGGCACGACCAGCGCCGCCGAGCTCGAGGACACCGCGGCCACCCTGCGCCAGGCCACCCGGGAGCGCCTCGTGGCCCTCGGCCTCGGCGCCGACGACTCGTCCATCCCCGGCTCGTTCTCCTTCTACGACCAGGTGCTCGACACCCTCTGCACCGTCGGAGCCGTCCCCGCCCGGTATGCGTCGCTGGTGGGCGCCGACGGGGGGATCGACCTGGCCGGGTACTTCACCCTCGCCCGCGGCGCGGGCGAGAACCTGCCGCTCGAGATGACGAAATGGTTCGACTCCAACTACCACTACCTGGTCCCCGAAATCGGCCCGGAGACCGTGTTCTCGCTCTCCAGCGATCGCATCGTGCGGGAGTTCGTCGAGGCGAAAACGGCCGGCTACCTCACCCGCCCGGTCATCGTCGGCCCGGTCACGTTCCTCCTGCTGAGCAAGGCCAGTGACGAGGCCCCCGCCGGTTTCTCGCCCCTGGACCGCCTCGACGACCTGCTCCCCGTCTACGCCACCTTGCTCCAGCGACTCGCCGAAGCCGGCGCCGAGTGGGTGCAACTCGACGAGCCGGCTCTGGTCAGCGAGAGCATCGACGCCCCCCGGGACAAGGCACTGACCGCACTCGGCTGGGCCTACGCCACCCTGGGCCGACTGTCCGCCCGGCCGGCCATCTTCGTCGCGGCACCGTATGGCAGCCTCGACGACGCCCTTCCCGTGCTCGCGGGTACACCGGTCGACGCGATCGGACTCGACCTCGTGCGCGGCGCCCTGTCCCAGGACACCCCCGGCCTGGCCGGGAAGACCCTCGTCGCCGGGGTGATCGACGGGCACAACATCTGGCGCGGCGACCTGGCCGGGGCGCTCGAGAAGGCCGAACGGCTCAGCGCGTTCTCCTCGCGGGTGGCCGTGTCCACGTCCACCTCCCTGTTGCACGTTCCCCACGACGTCGACGATGAGTCCGCGCTCGGCGACGAACTGACGTCCTGGCTGGCCTTCGCCGACCAGAAGGTCGGCCAGGTCGCCGCCCTGGCCCGAGGCCTCTCGCAGGGCCGGGAAGCCATCGCGGCAGAGCTGGCGGCAGCATCCGCCGCGCTCGAATCCCGGCGCACCGCTCCCGGCGTGCGAGACTCCGCGGTGCGTGCCCGCGCCGCGGCGCTCACCGAGGCGGACTTCAGCCGCGGCGACTACCGGACCCGGCTGGCCGCGCAGGATGCCGCCCTCGGGCTGCCGCTGCTGCCGACCACGACCATCGGGTCCTTCCCGCAGACCGGGGAGATCCGCCGGGCCAGGGCCAGGCACCTCGCCGGAACGCTGTCCGCCGACGGCTACCGCACTCTGATGGAGGCGGAGATCGCCCGGGTGGTCGCCTTGCAGGAGGAGATCGGGCTCGACGTGCTCGTGCACGGCGAGCCGGAGCGCAACGACATGGTGCAGTACTTCGCCGAGCAGCTCGACGGCTTCCAGGTGACCGAGAACGGCTGGGTGCAGTCCTACGGCAGCCGGTGCACCCGGCCGTCGATCCTCTGGGGGGACGTGTCCCGGCCCCGCCCGATCACCGTCGACTGGTCGACCTACACCCAGGGGCTGACCAGGAAGCCGGTCAAGGGGATGCTCACCGGACCGGTCACGATCCTCGCCTGGTCGTTCGTGCGCGACGACCAGCCGTTGGGCGACACCGCCCGGCAGGTCGCGCTGGCGCTCCGGGACGAGATCACCGACCTCGAGGCGGCCGGGATCAGGCTCGTCCAGGTCGACGAACCTGCCCTGCGCGAACTCCTCCCGCTGAAGAAGAGGGACCACGCCGACTACCTCGACTGGTCGGTCGGCTCCTTCCGCCTCGCCACAGCCGGCGTGGCCGACGCCACCCAGATCCACACCCACCTCTGCTACTCGGAGTTCGGCGTGGTGATCGACGCCATCCGGAACCTCGACGCCGACGTCACCAGCATCGAGGCCGTGCGCTCCCGGATGGAGGTCGTCGCCGACATCGAGGCCGGCGGATTCGACCACGGCATCGGACCGGGCGTGTACGACATCCACTCACCGAGGGTGCCGAGCGTGGCGGAGATCACCGAGCTGCTCGACCGGGCCCTCGAATCCATCCCGGAGCGCCAGGTCTGGGTCAACCCGGATTGCGGACTCAAGACCCGCGGCTACGCGGAGACCGCCGAATCGCTGCACAACATGGTGACCGCCACCCGCGCGGTGCGCGCGCGCATCGGTGCCGGCATCCCCGCCTAAACGCGGCCCCCGGCCTGAGCGCCAGCCGAACGCAGAACGGCCCTGCCGGAACACCGACAGGGCCGTTCCGCGCGAGAAGATCAGACCGAGCGCAGCACCGCCACGATCTTGCCGAGAATCTCGGCGTGGTCGCCGACGATGGGCTCGAAGTTGGTGTTGCGCGGCAGCAGCCAGATGTGTCCGTCGCGCTGGCGGAACACCTTGACCGTCGCCTCGCCGTCGAGCATGGCCGCGACGATCTCGCCGTTCTCGGCCGTCTTCTGCTGGCGGACGACGACCCAGTCGCCGTCGCAGATGGCGGCGTCGATCATCGACTCGCCGACGACCTTGAGCATGAACAGTTCGCCCTTGCCCACCAGCTGGCGGGGGAGCGGGAAGATCTCGTCGATCATCTGGTCGGCCATGATCGGCACGCCGGCCGCGATCCGGCCGACCAGCGGCACCATGGCCGCATCGCCGACCTGCACACCCGACTGGTAGCTCTCCGCACCGCCGGCCGCCACGTCCTCCGGCGACTGCGGAATCTCGATCAGCACCTCGAGCGCCCGAGGCCGGTTCGGGTCGCGCCGGAGGTACCCGCTCAGCTCCAGCTGGTTGAGCTGATGGGTGACGCTCGACAGCGACGAGAGGCCGACCGCGTCCCCGATCTCGCGCATGCTCGGCGGATAGCCGCGCTGACTCACCGAGCGCTGGATCACGTCCAGAATGGCGAGCTGCTTCTCACTGAGGCTCTTGCGCCGCCTGGTTCCGCCCTTGTCGCGGGGACCGCTGCTGTCCTGCGTCACGATGTCGCTCCTCGTCTCGGTGAACCGGTCCTGTCAGCGGTCGAAACCGCCGTCAGACCCGAATGTCGGTGGCGTCTGGTTGATTCAATCCAGACAATCGAAACTGTATCCATCTCGAGCACGATAAACAAACATCTATTCGAGTGTGTCGTCACCTTTTTCGGGAAACAACGCAAATATCTCTTGATTGTTCGAAGAATCGAATATATATTCGGAACATAGGTTCGCATCCGGCTCTCCCGGCCGAGAGCCGGATGCGTTTTTACACAGGAGGTTCGACATGAGCACTGCAATCGGAATGACTGCCCTCGGAAGCAACGGGGCGCTCGACCTGGGGGCCGTCCGATCAGGCGCCGTCCGGATGCCCTCCGTCCGCACCCGCCTGCACCTCACCCGACGCGGTCGGGTCGTCTTCACGACGCTCGCAGCGATCCCCCTTGCCGCCGTCGCGCTCGCCCTCGCCCTCAACGGCGGGATCGCAGCGGCGGAGGGCACCAGCGCCGGTGCGGCCACGGTGGCCGACGTCGCAACGGTCTTCGACTACGTCACCATCGCGTCGGGCCAGTCCCTGTGGCAGCTGGCCGAGACCATCGCCCCCACCTCGGACCCGCGCGACGTGATCGCCGAGATCGTCAGCCTGAACCAGCTGCCTTCCGAGAACGTGCAGCCGGGCCAGCGCCTCGCCCTGCCGGCCAGGTTCTGAATCGACTGGGGCGTGATCGGTGCCGCCCGGGGGCACCCGGGCATCCCCGGTAGCATTGGGGGAGTGACCAGTCTCAACGACCTGCCCCTCCGCGACAATCTGCGCGGACTCACCCCCTACGGAGCACCACAACTGCACGTGCCCGTCGCGCTCAATGTGAACGAGAACACGCACGGGATCCCCGACGCCGTCGCCGGCGACATCGTCGCCGCGATGGCCGAGGCCATCCGCACCATCAACCGCTACCCCGACCGCGAGTTCACCGAACTGCGGGAGTCGCTGGCCCGGTACCTCGGCCACGGTCTCACCCGGGAGAACATCTGGGCGGCCAACGGCTCGAACGAGGTGTTGCAGCAGGTGCTGCAGGCCTTCGGCGGTCCGGGCCGGTCGGTCCTCGGCTTCGCGCCGACCTACTCGATGTACCCCCTGCTGGCCTCCGGCACCGGAACCCGGTGGATTGCCGGCACCCGCGACACCGACTTCGAGCTCAGCCCGGCCACCGCCAGGAGCTGGGTCGACGCCGAGTCGCCCGACCTCGTCTTCCTCTGCTCCCCGAACAACCCCACCGGCACCCCGCTGTCGCTCGACACGATCGCGGCGGTGTACGACGCGGCCGACGGAATCGTGGTCGTCGACGAGGCCTATGCCGAGTTCGGCCCGTCCGACGCGCCGAGCGCACTCACCCTGCTGCCCGGGCGGGAACGGCTCCTCGTCTCCCGCACCATGAGCAAGGCGTTCGCATTCGCCGGCGCGCGGGTCGGCTATCTTGCGGCCGACCCGGCGGTGACGGATGCCCTCCGCCTGGTGCGCCTGCCCTACCACCTGTCGGCCCTCACCCAGGCCGCGGCGATCGCGGCCCTGGCACACAGCCCCGAGATGCTCGCCATGGTCGACGACATCCGCGGTCAGCGGGACCGCCTGGTCACCGAACTTGCCGTCCTCGGCTACCGGCCACTGCGCAGCGCGAGCAATTTCGTGTTGTTCGGCGGGGTGGACGATCCCCGGGGCACCTTCGAGGCCTTGCTGGCGGAGGGCGTCCTGGTGCGCGACGTCGGAATTCCGGGGCACCTGCGGGTGACGGCGGGCACCGAGGCGGAGACGACCGCATTCCTCGAGGCACTGGCCGGGCTCGGGCAGCACTCCGCCGCCCGGCCCAATAAACTGTCGGAATGAGCCTGACTCCCACGACCTCCTCGCCCCGCGTCGCCCACCTTCAGCGGGAGACCAGCGAGTCGAGCATCGACCTGACGCTCAACCTCGACGGCACGGGTGTCTCGGACATCCAGACCTCCGTCCCGTTCTACGACCACCTGCTGACCGCGTTCGCCAAGCACTCGCTGACCGACCTGACCGTGCGCGCCCGCGGTGACATCGAGATCGACGTGCACCACACGGCGGAAGACATCGGCATCGTGCTCGGCCAGGCGATCCGCCAGGCGCTCGGCGACAAGTCGGGCATCTCCCGTTACGGTGACGCCCTCGTGCCGCTGGACGAGGCCCTCGTGCAGGCCGTCGTCGACATCTCGGGCCGCCCGTACCTGGTGCACCGCGGCGAGCCGGCCGGTTTCGAGTTCCACCTGATCGGCGGTCACTTCACCGGATCGATGGTGCGGCACGTCTTCGAGGCGATCACGTTCAACGCCGGCCTGACCGTGCACATCACCGTGCAGGGCGGCCGTGACCCGCACCACATCGCCGAGGCCGAGTTCAAGGCCTTCGCGCGCGCGTTCCGTCAGGCGAAGGCGTTCGACCCGCTCGTCTCCGGCATCCCGTCGACCAAGGGTGCGCTGTGAGCCGTGTCGTCGTGTTCGACTACGGCACCGGCAACGTGCACTCGGCCGTCAAAGCGCTCGAACTGGCCGGTGCCGAGGTTACGCTGACCAGCGACCGGAAAACGGCCCTCGAAGCCGACGGTCTCGTGGTTCCGGGGGTCGGCGCGTTCAGCGCGGTGATGGCTGCCCTCAAGGCGGTGCGCGGCGACGAGATCGTCGACCGCAGGATCGCCGGCGGCCGCCCGGTCCTCGGGATCTGCGTGGGGATGCAGGTTCTGTTCGAACACGGCGTCGAACGCGGCGTCGACACCGAGGGCCTGGGCGAATGGCCTGGCACCGTCACCCGACTCGAGGCGCCCATCCTCCCGCACATGGGCTGGAACACCGTCACCCCCGCCGAGGACTCCGTGCTGTTCCGGGACATCGAAGAGGAGCGGTTCTACTTCGTGCACTCCTACGCCGCTCAGGAATGGACCCTCGAGGTGATGCCGCCGTTCCCGAAGCCCCGGCTGACCTGGGCCGAGCACGGCGTCCCGTTCCTCGCCGCGGTCGAGAACGGACCGTTGTCGGCCACCCAATTCCACCCGGAGAAGTCCGGGGAGGCCGGCATCCGCCTGCTCTCCAACTGGCTCGGCTCGCTCCGCGGTTAGCCGGTCCCTTCGCCTGACCCTGGGCCGCGCGCCCACCCCGATCTGAGGACTCCCATGACTGAGCAGCACCCCACCCCGCGTCTCGTACTCCTGCCCGCCGTCGACGTGGCCGGCGGCAAGGCCGTGCGCCTCACCCAGGGCGAGGCCGGCACCGAGACCAACTATGGCGACCCGGTCGACGCGGCCCTCGACTGGGCCAGGCAGGGTGCCGAATGGATCCACCTCGTCGACCTCGACGCGGCGTTCGGCCGTGGCAACAACACCGAGGTGATCAGGAACGTGATCCGCTCGCTGCCAGGCGTTCGGATCGAACTCTCCGGCGGCATCCGTGACGACGCGTCCCTCGCGGCCGCGCTCGGCGCCGGCGTCAGCCGGATCAACCTCGGCACCGCGGCGCTCGAGGACCCCGAGTGGGCGGCCCGGGTGATCACGGAGCACGGCGACGCCGTCGCGGTCGGACTGGACGTGCGCGGGACGACCCTCGCGGCACGCGGCTGGACCAAGGACGGCGGCGACCTCTGGCAGGTACTCGCCCGGCTGGAAGACGCCGGCTGCGCCCGGTACGTCGTCACCGATGTCACCAAGGACGGCACCCTGCAGGGCCCCAACATCGAGCTGCTCCGCCGGGTGATGGAGCGCACCGACCGCCCCGTCGTGGCGTCGGGCGGCATCTCCAGCCTCGCCGACATCGCCGCGCTGCGCGAGCTCGTCCCGCTCGGCCTCGAGGGCACGATCGTGGGCAAGGCCCTCTACGCGGGCGCCTTCACCCTGGGCGAGGCACTGGATGTCGCCGGCGCGTAACCTCGGTTCGACCGGCGAACCGGCCGGTCCCGCCGATTCCGCCGGGCAGCCGTGGGCCGGCCGGGAATTCGAGGCGAACACCCATGCCGACGACGACGGGGCGGCGCCCGAGGCGCTGCTTGCCGCCCTCGCGCTCTTCCGCGCCCGCGAGACCGGGGAGGAGAGCGTCGTCGACGCCCTCCGCACGGCCCGGCTGCTCATCCCGCTCGTGACCGCGCTCGGCGACGCCGGCGTCGGCCCGACCGGTCTCGTCATCGACAAGACCCAGGAACTCTCGATCATCACCGTGGCCGGCCCCGACGGCCGTGGGGTTCTGCCCGTGTTCTCCTCGACGGCCGCGATGCGGTCCTGGAACCCCGAGGCCCGTCCCGTCCCGTCCGACGGTGTGCGGGTGGCGCTGGCGGCAGCCCAGGAGAACACCGACCTGGTCGTGCTCGATCCGACCACCGACACCGAATTCGTCATCCGGCGCCCCGCGCTGTGGGCGATCGCCCAGTCGCAACCGTGGACGCCCAGCTACGCGAGCAGGCAGGTGGCGGATGCCTTCGCCGCCTCGATCGCCACCGAGCTGACGGTGCTCGACGCCCGGCTCAGCGCCGGGGACCCGCAGTCCCGGCTGGCCGGCCCCGAACTGATCGTCCGGCTGGAACTGGTCGACGGGCTCACCCGCACCGAACTGGACGCCACCCTCGCCCGGCTCGCCGCCCGCTGGTCGGCGAGCGACGTCATCGCCACCCAGGTCGATTCCCTCCGGGTGCAGCTCAGCGGGTCCGCATAGCCTCCGGTGGAAAGCGGCGCCGGTCAGTCGTTTCGGGCAAGATGGTGCCATGACCGAGGTGCTGCGACGATTCTCACCGGCCACCCGGGCGTGGTTCGGCGAGGCGTTCACGGCGCCCACCCCGGCCCAGCTCGGCGCCTGGGACGCCATCTCCCGCGGCTCGCACGCGCTCGTCGTCGCGCCGACCGGCTCAGGCAAGACGCTCGCGGCCTTCCTCTGGGCCATCGACCGGCTGGCCTCCCGGGCCGGTGAACCCGGAGCGGGCGACGCGCCCCCGACGACGACCGTGCTCTACATCTCCCCGCTCAAGGCCCTCGGCGTCGACGTCGAACGCAACCTCCGCGCGCCGCTCGTCGGCATCAGCCAGGCCGCGCTGCGCCTCGGGCTCGAACCGCCCCGGGTCAGCGTCGGCGTGCGCTCCGGAGACACCCCCGCCGCCGACCGGCGCCGCCTGGTCAAGGTGCCGCCCGACATCCTGATCACCACCCCCGAGTCCCTGTTCCTCATGCTCACCTCGGCGGCGCGGGAATCCCTGCGCGGCATCGACACGGTCATCATCGACGAGGTACACGCCGTCGCCGCCAGCAAACGCGGCGCGCACCTCGCCCTCTCCCTCGAACGGCTCGACGACCTGCTCGCCGCCCCGGCCCAACGGATCGGGCTGTCCGCCACCGTGCGCCCGGCCTCCGAGGTCGCCCGTTTCCTCGGCGGCTCCGCGGCCGTGGAGATCGTCGCCCCGGCCGCCGGCAAACGGTTCGACCTGCGGGTCGTGGTCCCCGTGGACGACATGAGCCAGGTCGGCCCGGTCGAGCCCCGGGAAGGCCAGGCCGCGGCATCCGCACCGCAGCCGGGGTCGATCTGGCCGCACGTGGAGGAGGCGATCGTCGACGAGGTGCTCGCGCACTCCTCCTCGATCGTGTTCGCAAACTCCCGGCGGTTGGCCGAACGCCTCACCGCGCGCTTCAACGAGATCTACGCCGGGCGGCTGCAGGACGCCGAAGCGGGCGAGGACCCGGCCGGTCAGGCAGACACCGACCGGCCGGCGGCAACGGATGCCCGTGCCGCCGCGCAGCCGGCGCCCCGCCAACCGGCCGAGCTGATGGGGGCCAGCGGCCGGAGCGAGGGCGCGGAACCCGTGCTCGCCCGCGCGCACCACGGCTCGGTCAGCCGAGAACAGCGGGCCATGATCGAGGACGACCTCAAGAGCGGGCGGCTGCGCTGCGTGGTGGCGACCTCCAGCCTGGAGCTCGGCATCGATATGGGCGCGGTCGACCTTGTCGTGCAGGTCGAGTCGCCGCCGTCTGTCGCGAGCGGGCTGCAGCGGATCGGCCGGGCCGGCCACCAGGTCGGCGAGGTCTCCCGCGGTGTCATCTACCCCAAGCACCGGGCCGACCTCATCCACTCCGCGGTCGCCGCGGAACGGATGGTGGCCGGGCTGATCGAGTCCCTGTCCGTGCCGGCCAACCCGCTCGACATCCTCGCCCAGCAGACCGTGGCCGTCACGGCGCTCGAACCGGTGCAGGTCGAGGACTGGTTCGACACCGTGCGCCGGAGCGCGCCGTTTCACACCCTGCCGCGTTCCGCGTTCGAAGCCACCCTCGACCTGCTCGCCGGGCGCTACCCGTCCGACCAGTTCGCGGAACTCCGGCCCCGGATCGTCTGGGACCGGGAGGCCGGAATCCTCACCGGACGGCCCGGCGCCCAACGGCTGGCCGTGACGAGCGGCGGCACCATCCCCGACCGAGGCCTCTTCGGCGTGTTCATGGTCGGCGGGGAGCAGGCCACCGGCCGCCGGGTCGGCGAACTCGATGAGGAGATGGTGTACGAGTCCCGGGTCGGCGACGTCTTCGCCCTCGGCGCGACCAGCTGGCGCATCCAGGAGATCACCCACGACCGGGTCCTCGTCGTCCCCGCCTTCGGCGAACCCGGCCGGCTGCCGTTCTGGAAGGGCGACGGCCTCGGCCGTCCCGCCGAACTCGGCGAAGCCATCGGCGCCTTCATCCGGGAGGTCTCCGCACTCCCGGCGGCGGAGGCCAGGGCCCGCTGCTCGGCCGGCGGCCTCGACGACCGCGCGGTCACCAACCTGCTCTCCTTCCTCGGCGACCAGCGCGCCGCGACCAGCCACCTGCCGACCGACCGCACCCTCGTCGTCGAACGGTTCCGCGACGAGCTCGGCGACTGGCGCGTCGTGATGCATTCCCCCTTCGGCATGCAGGTGCATTCGCCCTGGGCGCTCGCCGTCGCCGCCCGGGTGCGGGAGCGATACGGGATCGACGGGGGCTGCGTCGCCAGCGACGACGGCATCGTCGCCCGCATCCCCGACACCGACTCCGAACCGCCGGGCGCCTCCCTCTTCGTCTTCGACCCCGACGAACTCGAACAGCTCGTCACCGATGAGGTGGGCGGGTCCGCCCTGTTCGCCTCCCGGTTCCGGGAATGCGCCGCCCGGGCGCTGCTCCTCCCGCGCTACAACCCGGGCACCCGGTCCCCGCTCTGGCAGCAGCGGCAGAAGGCGTCGCAGCTGCTCGAGGTGGCCCGGGCCTTCCCGACCTTCCCGATCATCCTCGAAACCATCCGCGAGTGCCTCCAGGACGTCTACGACCTGCCGGCGCTGGTCGGCCTGGCCCGGCGGATCGCCGACCGGTCGCTGCGGCTGGTGGAGGTGCACACGGACACCGCCAGCCCGTTCGCCAGCACCCTCCTGTTCGGCTACGTGGCGGCCTTCATGTACGAGGGCGACTCCCCGCTGGCCGAACGACGGGCCACCGCCCTCTCGATCGACTCCAGCCTGCTCGCCGAGCTGCTCGGCCGGGTCGAACTGCGCGAGCTGCTCGACCCGGCGGTGATCGAGGCGACCGACCAGGAACTGCAACGGCTCCCCGACGACCGCAAGGCGAAGGGGATCGAGGGGATCGCCGACCTGCTCCGCGGCCTCGGCCCGCTGACCACCGCCGAGGTCGCCGCCCGGCTCGCCGTCGCCCAGGGGTCGGAGGCAACCCAGGGGCCGGGCGCGGCGGAGGGGCTGCTCGAACTCGCCGCCGCCAGGCGGGTGCTTCAGGTCAGTTACGCCGGTCGGGACTGGTGGGCCGGAATCGAAGACGCCGGCCGGCTGCGCGACGCCCTCGGCGTGCCGGTGCCGCTCGGTGTTCCCGCCGCGTTCACCGAGCCCGTCCCCGACCCGCTCGGCGACCTCGTCAGCCGGTACGCCCGCACCCATGGGCCGTTCACCACCGCCGACCTCGCCGCGCGCTTCGGCCTGGGCCCGGCCGTCGTCCTCGGCGCCCTGCGCCGGCTGGCCGGGGCCCGCCGGATCGTCGAGGGCGAGTTCCGTCCGCACGGCACCGGAAGCGAATGGTGCGACGCCGAGGTGCTGCGGCGGTTGCGACGGCGCTCGCTCGCCGCGCTCCGGCACGAGGTCGAACCCGTCGACCAGGTCACGGTCGGGCGGTTCCTGCCGGTCTGGCAGCATGTCGGCGGCCGGCTGCGCGGAATCGACGGCGTCGCATCCGTGATCGAACAGCTCGAGGGCGCGCGGATCCCCGCCTCGGCCTGGGAATCCCTCGTTCTGCCCGCCCGGGTCGCCGACTACCGGCCGGCGATGCTCGACGAGCTCACCAACTCGGGCGAGGTGCTCTGGGCCGGGGCCGGCACCCTCGCCGGCAACGACGGCTGGATCAGCCTGCACCTGGCCGAGACGGCGCCGCTCACCCTGCCCGCTCCGTCCCCGTTCGAGACGAGCCCGCTGCAACAGGAGATCCTCGGCACGCTCGGCGGCGGGGGAGGGTTCTTCTTCCGCCAGCTCGCCGATGCCGTCGGCAGCCAGGACGACACCGTCCTCGCCGTCGCGCTCTGGGACCTGGTCTGGGCCGGGCTCGTCGGCAACGACACCTTCGCCCCGGTGCGCTCGCTCATCGCCGGCGGGCACACCGCCCACTCCACCCGCCGGCCGGCCCCGCGGGCCCGGCTGCACGGCGGGCGCATCCTGGCCAGGCCGAGCCTGCCGCAGCGGGGCGGGCCGCCGACCGTCTCCGGCCGCTGGTCGATCGTGCCCGTCGCCGACGACTCGCCCACCCGCCGTGCGCACGCGCTCGGCGAGACCCTGCTCGAACGCTACGGCGTGGTGACCCGCGGGGCCGTGGCCGGGGAGGGGGTGACCGGCGGGTTCGCCCTGGTCTACCGCACCCTGCGCGGCTTCGAGGAGGTCGGCCGCTGCCGCCGCGGCTACTTCATCGAGGGGCTCGGCGCGGCCCAGTTCGCCACCGTCGGCACGATCGACCGGCTGCGTTCCTTCGTCGAACTCGGCCGCGGCGCCGGGGCGCCCGCCGAGCCGGTGGCGGTCACCCTGGCCGCCACCGACCCGGCCAACCCCTACGGTTCCGTGCTGCCCTGGCCGGCCCTGCCGGAGGGCACCAGCCACCGGCCCGGGCGCAAGGCCGGCGCCCTCGTGGTGATCGTCGACGGCGCCCTCGCGCTCTATGTCGAGCGCGGCGGCAAATCCGTGCTCGCCTACGCCGCGGGCGACGCCGTCCTCGCCGCGGCGGCGACCGCCCTGGCCCGCACCATCTCCGCCGGCCGGGTCGTCAAGCTCGGCGTCGAATCCGTCAACGGCCTCTTCGTGATCGGCACCCCGGCCGGGCAGGCGCTGCAGGCCGCCGGGTTCGGCGTCACCCCGAAGGGGCTGAAGCTGCATGCCTGAGGGCGACACCGTCTACCGCGCTGCCCGCACCCTCGACGGCGCCCTGCACGGGGCCACGCTCACCCGGTGCGACCTCCGCGTTCCCCGCTTCGCCACCGTCGACCTGACCGGCGAGACCGTGCACGAGGTGGCCAGCCGGGGAAAGCATCTGTTGATGCGGGTGGGGGAGGCCAGCATCCATTCGCACCTGAAGATGGAGGGTGCCTGGCACCTGTACCGGCCGGGGGCGGCATGGCGGAGGCCCGCGTTCCAGGCCCGCGCCGTGCTCGAGACGGCGGACTGGGTGGCGGTGGGTTTCGACCTCGGCCTGCTCGAGGTGCTCCCGCTGGCCGACGAATCCGCCCGGCTCGACTATCTGGGGCCCGACTTGCTCGGACCCGATTGGGACGCGGCCGAGGCGGTGCGCCGCCTCCGGTCCCGGCCCGAGCGCGCGGTCGCCGTGGCCCTGGCCGACCAGTCCAACCTCGCCGGGCTCGGCAACGAATACGTCAACGAGATCTGCTTCCTGCGCGGCCTGCTGCCGACCCGTCCCGTCGGCGAGGTGACGGATGTCCCGGCGCTGGTGGCCCTCGCCCGTCGCCTGATCTTCTTCAACCGCGACCGCGCCGAGCGGATCACCACCGGCAACACCCGCCGCGGAGCCCAGGACTGGGTGTTCTCCCGCGCCGGCCTGCCCTGCCGGCGGTGCGGCACCCCGATCGAGCGGGGCCGGCTCGGCCGCAACGCCCTCGAACAACGGGACACCTTCTGGTGCCCGCGCTGCCAAACCTGACCCGCACCCCAGGTCGCCGAACTGTGACTTCGGCCGGCCGAAAAAGCCGTCGAACTCACAGTTCGGCGGCCTGGACGGGCCGGCTAGTTGACCGGGCCGGTGAACTTCTCGCCCGGGCCCTGGCCGATCGGGTCCGGGATCGCCGACGCCTCGCGGAAGGCGAGCTGCAGCGACCGCAGGCCGTCGCGCAGGCTCCGCGCGTGCATGTCGGAGATGTCGGGGGCGGCGGCGGTGATCAGGCCGGCGAGGGCGGTGATGAGTTTGCGCGCCTCGTCGAGGTCGGTCTGCGCCTCCGGGTCGTCGGCGAGGCCGACCTTGACCGCGGCCGCGCTCATCAGGTGCACGGATGCGGTCGTGATGATCTCGACCGCGGCCACATCGGCGATATCCCGGGTGGCTTGAAGTGCTTCCTGCTCGTTGCTACTCGTCACTGAATTCCTCTGTTAGACTCGTCCGGGCTCCGAGATGCAAATCTCGGTACGAAAGTGGATAATCTCCCACCCGCGCATACCGCTTCATCAAGGTTACCGGGTTGTTTACACTCCGCCGTCGCGGCGCTGGATCTCCAGTTCGCGAAGGTAGACAGGGTGTCGTAGACGGTGTTCGAACGAAAAGTTCAGACCCGGATACGCGATTTTCCTCTCTTCGTCTGCGGGCGACATCCGTCGTCAGTTGCAGTCACGATGCATGAGAAGAGGAGAGACGCATCAGCGATCCCCGTACAAATGACCGTATTCGCGTCCCCGAAGTCCGTCTCGTTGGTCCCAACGGCGAGCAGGTCGGGGTTGTGGCCATCGATGTTGCGCTGCGTCTGGCACAGGAAGCAGATCTCGACCTCGTCGAGGTCGCGCCGACCTCCAAGCCGCCCGTTGCCAAGATCATGGACTACGGCAAGTTCAAGTACGAGGCTGCGCAGAAGGCCAAGGAGGCCCGGCGCAACCAGGCGAACACCATCCTCAAAGAGGTTCGGTTCCGTCTCAAGATTGATAAGCACGACTATGAAACCAAGCGCAAACGCGCCGAAGGCTTCCTGAAGGCCGGCGACAAGGTCAAGGCCATGATTCTGTTCCGTGGCCGTGAGCAGTCCCGACCCGACCAGGGTGTACGTCTGCTTCAAAGATTTGCCGAGGATGTCGCCGAGTTCGGTTCCGTGGAATCGACTCCGATGATCGACGGTCGAAACATGGTCATGGTCATTGGACCTCTGAAGAACAAGTCAGAGGCCAAGGCGGAGGCTAACGCACACAAGGCTGCCGACAAGGCAGAAAAAGTTGCCGATAAGGCTGACAAGGTTGCCGATAAGGCAGCGAAACTGGAGGAAAAAGATGCCTAAGATGAAGACCCACTCCGGGACGAAGAAGCGCTTCAAGGTGACCGGTTCCGGCAAGATCATGAAGCAGCAGGCCGGCCTGCGACACAACCTCGAGGTCAAGAGCACTCAGCGTAAGTCTCGCCTCAACCAGGACCAGGTGCTGGCCAAGGCCGACATCAAGGTCATCAAGAAGCTTCTCGGTCGCTAGACCCCGTACCCCTTAAGGAACCAGAACAATGGCAAGAGTAAAAAGAGCGGTAAACGCTCACAAGAGCCGTCGCGTCATCCTCGAGCGCGCCAAGGGCTACCGCGGCCAGCGCTCGCGTTTGGTCACCAAGGCCAAGGAGCAGCTCACTCACTCCTTCACCTACAGCTACCGTGACCGCCGTGCACGCAAGGGTGATTTCCGTCGCCTGTGGATCCAGCGGATCAACGCTGCGTCCCGCCAGAACGGCCTCACCTACAACCGTCTGATCCAGGGCCTCGCCCTGGCCGGCATCCAGGTTGACCGTCGCATCCTCGCCGACCTCGCGGTCAACGAGGCGGCCACCTTCGCCGCCATCGTCGAGAGCGCCAAGGCAGCACTGCCCGCCGACACGTCGGCGCCGAAGGTTGCCGCGTAGCTTCCACCCCCAGCAACACGCACTCTTCACGGGAGCGGGCCGAGCGCCCGCTCCCGTTCTGCGTGCCCGGGAGCCGAGGCGAGCGCCGTCCCGCGCGGCTGCTGCCGCCCGGCAGCGTGGCCGGTAAGCTGGTCTCATGTTAGATAATCCCCGTTCTCCGCGCGTGCGGGCTGTCGCGAAACTGGCGAATCGAGCCGCGCGCTCCGAGACCGGACTGTTCCTCCTCGAGGGTCCGCAGGCCGTCGCCGAGGCCCTCACCTACCGCCCCGAACTCGTCGTGGAGCTGTACGCCACCCCGACCGCCCTCGAGCGCTACACCGACATCGCCGACACGGCCGTCGAAGCCGGCGTCGACGTGGAATTCGTTACCGAACAGGTGCTCGAGACCATGGCCGACACGGTCACCCCGCAGGGTTTCGTGGCCGTCTGCCACCAGTTCCCCACCTCAGTCAAGGACATTTTCGCCAATGAGCCGCGCCTGATCGCCATTCTCGAAGAGGTTCGCGACCCCGGGAACGCGGGCACCATCATCCGTGCCGCGGATGCCGCCGGCGCCGACGCGGTCATCCTCACCGGCCGCAGCGTCGACCTCTACAACCCCAAGGTCGTGCGCTCGTCGACCGGGTCGATCTTCCACCTCCCCGTCGCCGTCGGGGTCACCCTCGAAGACGTGCGCGACCGCGCCCGGGAGGCCGGCCTGCAGCTGTTCGCCGCGGATATCAAGGGAACCGACCTGCTCCAGGCCCGCAACGAGGGGCTGCTCCTCGCCCCGACCGCCTGGCTGTTCGGCAACGAGGCGCGCGGGCTCAGCGACGAAGACCTCGCCAAGGTCGACCGGTCCATCTCGGTGCCGATCTACGGTCACGCCGAGTCGATGAACCTCGCCACGGCGGCCTCCGTCTGCCTTTACGAGAGCGCGTTCGCTCAGCGCAGCTAGCCACGAACCACGACGGCGCTATCACATGACGTGTGGTGGCGTCGTCTTTTTTTCTCCCCTAGGTTGGGGGTATGGAGCCTACTGAGTCAGCGCCGGCTACGTCCAACATCACCGTTCGCCGAGGTGAGCCGCTGGTCGTCGTGAAAGACGTCAACAAGAACTTCGGCGACCTGCACGTTCTCAAGAACATCAACACGGTCGTCACCCGTGGCGAGGTCGTCGTCGTCATCGGGCCGAGTGGGTCGGGCAAGTCGACGCTGTGCCGGGCGATCAACCGGCTCGAGACCATCGACTCCGGCAGCATCACGATCGATGGTCAGGCGCTCCCCGCGGAGGGGAAGGCGCTTGCGCGCCTCCGCGCGGATGTTGGCATGGTGTTCCAGTCGTTCAACCTCTTCGCGCACAAGACCGTGCTCGACAACGTCACCCTCGGCCCGATCAAGGTTCGCGGTCTCTCCAGGGCCGCGGCCGAGGAGAAGGCGATGGCTCTGCTCGAGCGCGTCGGGGTGGCGAACCAGGCCCACAAGATGCCGGCGCAGCTGTCCGGCGGGCAGCAGCAGCGCGTCGCCATCGCGCGGGCCCTGGCGATGAACCCCAAGGTCATCCTGCTCGACGAGCCGACGAGCGCGCTCGACCCCGAGATGATCAACGAGGTGCTCGAGGTGATGATCGACCTGGCCAATGACGGCATGACCATGATCGTCGTGACGCATGAGATGGGATTCGCCCGCAAGGCCGCCAACCGGGTGATCTTCATGGCCGACGGCGAAATCATCGAAGAGACCACCCCGGAGCACTTCTTCACCGACCCCCAGACCGACCGGGCGAAGGACTTCCTGTCCAAACTCATCACGCATTGACCTGAACGACAAATTCCGCGGTGGCGAATTGCCCCGCACCACGAAAGGAATTCACATGCGCAAGAGAATGACTCTCCTCGCCGTGATCGCAGCATCCGCTCTCGCGCTCACCGGCTGTTCCGGGCCCAACCCCGCGGGCGGCGGCGCCTCCGATTCCGCAAGCAAGTCCCCGTTCACGGTTGCCACCGACGTGTCCCTCACCGGCAGCCCCACCTTCGACGCCATGACGAAGCGTGGCACGGTGAAGATCGGGGTGAAGGAAGACCAGCCTGGCCTCGGCTACCTGGACGCCGCCACCGGCGAACGCAGCGGCTTCGACATCGAAATCGCGAAGTGGATCGCCGCGTCCCTCGGATTCTCCGCGGACAAGATCACGTTCGAAGCAATCCCGAGCGCCAACCGCGAGTCCGCGATCGTCAACGGTGACGTCGACTTCTACGTCGGCACCTACTCGATCAACGACAAGCGCAAGGCACAGGTCGACTTCGCGGGCCCCTACTTCGTCACCGGGCAGGGCCTGCTGGTCGCCGCTGACAACAAGACGATCAAGAGCGAGAAGGACCTCGCGGGGACGACGGTGTGCTCGGCGACGGGCTCAACGCCGATCCAGAACATCAAGGCGAACTTCCCCGACACGAAGACCACCGAATTCGACACCTACTCGCAGTGTGTCGAAGCGCTCAAGGACGGTTCGGTCGACGCCGTCACGACGGATGCCGCGATCCTGATCGGCTATGCCGCGCAGGATCCCGACAACCTCAAGGTCGTCGGCGAGCCCTTCACGGTCGAGAAGTACGGCGTGGGCATGCCGAAGGGCGACGACGCACTGCGGGCGTTCACCAATGACATGTTCACCAAGGGTGGGGACACCTGGGCCGCGATCTACGACGACACACTGGGCAAGTCGGGCACCAAGGTCGAGCAGCCCAAGGTCGAAGCGTACTAACCACCAGGTCGCCGGCGCCGCCCGATCCGGGCGGCGCCGGCCGACTGCCCCGGGTCACCCGGGGCGACCACCACTCGCACTCGCAGGAGAAGGGAAGACCAGGTCATGGACACTCTGTTCAACAATCTTGACCTCTTCGCGCTCGGATTCCAGAACACCCTCCTCCTGTTCGCGGTCTCGGCGGTGTTCGCCCTCGGCATCGGCATCGTCGTCGGCGCTATGCGGGTGTCGCCCGTGCCGGTCATGCGCGCGTTCGGAACCTTGTACGTCAACCTCGTCCGCAACACGCCGCTGACACTGCTGATGTTCTTCTTCGCGTTCGGCTATCCGAAGCTGCACCTCGTGCAGCTGCCGTACACGACCCTCGCCATCATCGCGCTGAGCATCTACACCGCCACGTACGTTGCCGAGGTGCTGCGCTCCGGTTTCAACACGGTGCCGACCGGCCAGGCCGAGGCGGCACGGGCGATCGGCCTGCCCTTCGCTCAGACGATGACCCTCGTGATCATGCCGCAGGCCTTCCGGGCCGTGATCCCGCCGATGATGAGCGTCTTCATCGCCCTGCTCAAGAACACCACCGTCGCCGCAGGGTTCTCCGTCGCAGAAGCAGGTGCGATCCGGGCCAATCTCTCCGAACGGGGCGAGCCCGCCATCGTCGTCCTCCTCTGGGTGGCGCTCTTCTTCGTCATCCTGGTGGGAGTCCTCTCCGTGCTGCAGCGATACCTCGAGCGCCGATGGAAGGTCCTCCGATGACGAATGTGCTCTACGACGTCCCGGGTCCCCGCGCGATCCTGCGCAACCGCATCCTCGGTGCGATCACGATCGCCCTGGTCGCGGCCGGGATCACCTTCGTCGTCTACCGGCTGGCAGACACGGGGCAGTTCTCGGCCGCGAAATGGAGGGTCTTCACCTTCCCGCTCGTGCAACAGAACATCGGCCTGGCGATTCTCGCCACCCTGAGCGCGTTCGCGGTGGCCGCGGTGGCCAGCCTGCTCCTGGGGCTGGTGCTCTCGATCGGCCGGCTCTCCGACCACGCCTGGCTGCGTGTGCCGTGCACGGTCTTCATCGAACTGTTCCGCGCGGTGCCCGTGCTCATCCTGATGATGATCATGTACTACGGCCTGCCGCCGCTCGGAGTGACCTTCGTCACCCCGTTCGTGGCGGTCGTGACCGGACTGACCCTCTACAACGGGTCCGTTCTCGCGGAGGTGTTCCGGGCGGGAATCGAATCCCTGCCCACCGGCCAGCGGGAGGCCGCCTACGCGATCGGGCTGCGCAAGAGCGCCGTCATGTCGCTGATCCTCTTTCCCCAGGCAATCCGGGCAATGATGCCCGTGATCATCTCCCAGCTGGTTGTCGTGCTCAAGGACACCGCACTGGGCTTCATCGTCACCTTCCACGAACTGCTCTACCTGGCGAAGTTCTACGGCGCGCAGTTCACCTACGGGTCGCCGATCATCCCGGCAACCATCGTGTTCGGCACCATCTACGTGCTCCTCTGCCTCGCCCTCTCGGGCGTGGCCAAGTGGGTCGAGGTGCGCAGCCGGCGCAGTCGCAGTGGGGCGCGGCCCGCGAATGTGGCGGAGACCGAACTGGCGGCGAGCAAGATCTAGCCGGCGGCGAAGGCCGGACAATCGCCACGGACTAAACTTGTGCCTTGTGTCTGATCCCACCGAAATCTTCGAAGAGGTCGTGAGCGCGGCCGTCACCGCCGCCCTCACCGCCATTTCCACCGCCGCCGACTCCGCCGCCCTGCGGGTGGTGCGCACAGAGCACGCGGGGGACGCCTCCCCGCTGGCCCGCCTGAACGCGCTCATGCGCACGGTCCCGAACGACCGGAAGGCCGCCGCCGGCAAGCTCGTCGGCCAGGCCAGGGGCCGCGTCAGCCAGGCCCTGGCCACCCGCGAGGCCGAGATCGGCGAGGCGGAGGCGCGGGCCCAGCTCGCGGCCGAGACCGTCGACGTGACCGCGGCGGCATCCGCCTGGCGGCCGGGGGCGCGGCATCCGCTCTCCCTGCTGCAGGAGCGCGTGGCCGACGTGTTCGTCGGCATGGGCTGGGAGGTCGCCGAAGGACCGGAACTCGAAAGCGAGTGGTTCAACTTCGACGCCCTCAACTTCGACGAGGACCACCCTGCCCGCGCCATGCAGGACACCTTCTTCGTCGACCCGCCCGAGGCCCACCTCGTGCTGCGCACCCACACCTCCCCGGTGCAGATGCGCGCCCTGCTCTCCCGCGAGCTGCCCGTCTACGTCGTCTCGCCCGGCCGGGTCTTCCGCACCGACGAGCTCGACGCCACCCACACGCCCGTGTTCCACCAGATCGAGGGCATCGCCGTCGACAAGGGCCTGACCATGGCGCACCTGCGCGGCACCCTCGACCACTTCGTCAAGGCCATGTTCGGCCCGGAGGCGAAGGTGCGGCTGCGCCCCAACTACTTCCCGTTCACCGAGCCGAGCGCCGAACTCGACCTCTGGCACCCGACCTTCAAGGAGGGCGCCCGCTGGATCGAATGGGGCGGCTGCGGCATGGTCAACGCCAATGTGCTCCGCTCGGCCGGGATCGACCCCGAGGTGTACTCCGGTTTCGCATTCGGAGTCGGCGTCGAACGGGCCCTGATGTTCAGAAACGATGTGAAGGATATGCACGACATGGTCGAAGGCGACGTCCGGTTCAGCCAGCAGTACGGGATGACCGTCTGATGCGCGTTCCCCTGAGCTGGCTCGGCGAATTCGTCGACCTCGAACCCGGCACCACCCCCGAGGACGTGCACGCCGCGCTGGTGAGCGTCGGCCTCGAGGAAGAAGAGATCCACCGCTTCGACCTGACCGGCCCGATCGTCGTCGGCGAGGTGCTCTCGATCGAACCGGAGGCCCAGACCAACGGCAAGACCATCAACTGGTGCCAGGTGCGGGTCGCGCCCGGCGACGAGGTCGCCGCCGACGGCGGCCCCGCCGTGCACGGCATCGTCTGCGGCGCCCACAACTTCGCCGTCGGCGACAAGGTCGTCGTGACCCTGCCCGGCGCCGTGCTACCCGGCCCGTTCCCGATCGCGCCCCGCAAGACCTACGGCCACGTCTCCGACGGCATGATCGCCTCGGCCCGCGAGCTCGGCCTCGGCGACGAGCACGACGGCATCCTGCGCCTGGCCGCCCTCGGCCTCGACGCCCCCGTCGGAACGGATGCGATCGCCCTCCTCGGCCTCGACGACAGCGCCGTGGAGATCAACGTCACCCCCGACCGCGGTTATGCGTTCTCGATCCGCGGCGTCGCCCGCGAATACGCGCACGCCACCGGGGCGACCTTCCGCGACCCGGCCCTCGCCGTGACCCCGGCGCCGTCCTCGGTCGAGTTCGTCGTCACCATCGACGACCAGGCACCGATCCGCAGCCGGATCGGCGCGAGCGTCTTCGTCACCCGGGCCGTGCGCGGCGTCGACCCGACCCGGCCGTCTCCGGCCTGGCTGATCGCCCGGCTCAAGCTGGCCGGCATCCGTTCGATCTCCCTGATCGTCGACGTGACCAACTATGTGATGATCGAGCTCGGCCAGCCGATCCACGCCTACGACCTCGACGCGCTGGCCGGCGGCCTCACCGTGCGCCGCGCTGCCACCGGCGAGAAGCTCACCACCCTCGACGACGTGACCCGCACCCTTAGCCCGGAAGACCTCCTGATCACCGACGGATCCGGGCCGATAGGCCTGGCCGGCGTGATGGGCGGGCAGACCACCGAGATCGGGGCGACCACCACCAATGTGCTGGTCGAGGCCGCGAACTTCGACCCGGTATCGATCGCGCGCACCGCCCGCCGGCACAAGCTGCCCAGCGAGGCATCCCGCCGGTTCGAACGCGGGGTCGACCCGGCCGTCGCCGCCGTCGCCGCGGCCCGCGTCGTGCAGCTGCTGGTCGAACTCGCCGGGGGAGTGGCCGACGACCTCGGCTCGCTGCACGACGCCACCCCCGCCGCCGAACCGATCTTCCTGCCCACCGGGTTCATCTCCGGCCTGATCGGGCTCGAGTACACCGGCGAGGAGGTGCGCACCTCGCTGGCCGAGATCGGCGCGTCGCTCACGGAGACCGAGGGCGGGCTGTCCGTCACCGCGCCCAGCTGGCGCCCCGACCTGACCGACAAGTGGACCCTGGCCGAGGAGGTCGCCCGCATCGTCGGCTACGACCGGATCCCCTCGGTGCTGCCCGTCGCCCCTCCCGGGCGCGGCCTCACCCGCAGCCAGGTGCTGCGCCGCCAGGTCGCGCAGACCCTCGCTGCCGCCGGCCACACCGAGGTGCTCGCCTACCCGTTCGTCGCCGAGAAGGCCAACAACCTGTTCGGCGCCCCGGCCGGCCCGGTCGTGCCGCAGATGCGGGTCGCAAACCCGCTCGACGGTGAGGCGCCGTTCCTGCGCACCTCGATCCTGCCCGGGCTGCTCCAGATCGCGCACCGCAACCGGTCCCGCGGCCTGACCGACCTGGCCGTCTTCGAGCAGGGCCAGGTCTTCCGTCCCCTGGCCGGCGTGGTCTACGGCAGCACGGTCGTGCCGCCCGGCGCCGTACGCCCCAGTGCGCACCTCGAGGCCGAGCTGAACGCGGGCATCCCGCCGCAGCCGTTCTCCGTCGGCGTCGTGCTCACCGGCAACGCCGTCCGGCAGCAGCCGGGCCGCCCGGCCGTGGCCGCCGGCTGGCAGGACGCCCTCGCCGCCGTGCAGCAGGTCGCCCTGGCCACCGGCGTGGCCATCCAGGTGCGCCAGGGTTCGCACCAGGCGATGCACCCCGGGCGCACGGCCGAACTGTTCGTAACGACGGATGCCGGCGCCGCCTCGGTCGGATTCGCCGGCGAGCTGCTCCCGGCCATCGCCCGCGGTTTCGACCTGCCCGCGGTCGTCGCGGTCGCCGAAATCGATCTCAGCGTGGTCTTCGACCGCGCCGGCGCCGAACTCCAGGCCACCCCGATCCGCACCATGCCGGCCGCCACGCAGGACCTGTCCCTCGTGGTCGACGTCGTCGTCCCGGCCGGGGAGGTGCTCGAGGCCGTGATCGCCGGCTCCGGGTCGCTGCTCGACCACGCCGAGCTCGTCGACGACTACCGCGGGGCGGGCATCCCGTCCGGCCGCAAGTCGCTGACGTTCGCCCTGCGGTTCCGGGCCGCCGACCGCACCCTGACCGCGGCCGAGGCCAGCGACGCCAAGCTGGCGGGGGTGGCCGTCGCGGCCGCCCGCTTCGGCGCGACCCTCCGCGAGTAGCCTCCGCCCAGATCGACCTTTTCGGTCGAGACCGCCCCGCACACCGGTCGGTCTCGACCGAAACAGTAGAACTCGGCGAACACACCTGTCCCGACCGCCCCGCGAAACCGCCCGCGACGCAAGAAAACTGCGTCGACGCGGATTCTCGCCACCGCGGGGCGGCGCGCTAAGTTTGAGACATGGCTTTTACGGTGGCGGTTGCGGGTGCGAGCGGCTACGCGGGCGGGGAGTTGCTGCGGCTGCTGGCCGCGCATCCCGAATTCGAGGTGCGCACGGTCACCGCGCACAGCAACGCCGGGCAGCGGCTGATCGACGCCCAGCCGCATCTGCGGTCCCTCTCCGGGCTCACCCTCGTCGACACGACGGCGGAAACCCTCGCCGGGCACGACGTGGTCTTCCTGGCACTGCCGCACGGGGCATCCGGCGCCCTGACGGCGGCGCTGCCGCCCGAGACCCTCGTCGTCGACTGCGGCGCCGACCACCGCCTGGAGAGCGAGGCCGCCTGGGCTGCGTTCTACGGCGGCGACTATTACGGGGCCTGGGCCTACGGCGTGCCCGAACTGCCGGTCGCCGACGGGAAGCAGCGCAGCCGGCTGGTCGGCGCGCGCCGGATCGCCGCGCCCGGCTGCAACGCCAGCACGGTCGCCCTGGCGCTCGCTCCGGGCATCCGTTCCGGCGTGATCGAACCGGAAGACCTCGTCGCGGTGCTCGCGGTCGGCCCGTCCGGCGCCGGCAAGAGCCTCACCTTGCCCAACCTCGCCGCGGAGATCCTCGGTTCGGCGAACCCCTACGCCGTCGGCGGGGTGCACCGGCACATCCCGGAGATCCAGCAGAGCCTGGCCTGGGCCGGGGCCGCGAACCCCACCATCTCCTTCACCCCGGTGATCGTGCCGATGTCCCGGGGCATCCTCTGCACCGCGACGGCCCGGCTGGTACCGGGCACCACCGACGCCGCCGTGCGCGCCGCCTGGGAGAGCGCCTACGCCGACGAGCCGTTCGTGCACGTGCTGCCGGAGGGCCGGTTCCCCCGCACCAGCGACGTCCTCGGCGCGAACACGGCGCTGATCGGCCTCGCCATCGACCGAGCCGTCGGCCGGGTCGTCACCGTCACCGCCGTCGACAACCTCGCCAAGGGAACCGCCGGCGCCGCCATCCAGTCCGCCAACATCGCCCTGGGCCTCCCGGAGACCCTCGGCCTGAGCACGAATGGAGTTGCCCCGTGAGCGTCACCGCCCCCGCCGGATTCACCGCAGCCGGAGTCACCGCAGGCCTGAAGAAGTCCGGCGGCCTCGACCTCGCCGTCGTGCGGAACCTCGGCCCGCTCACCAGCGCCGCCACCGTCTTCACCACCAACCGCTGCAAGGCGAACCCCGTCATCTGGAGCGAGCAGGTGATGCGCGGCGGGGTGGTCCGCGCCATCGTGCTGAACTCCGGCGGCGCCAACTGCTACACCGGTAGCATCGGCTTCCAGACCACCCACGCCACGGCCGAGGCCGTGGCCGGCCGCCTCGAGATCTCCGCCGGCGAGGTGCTCGTCTGCTCCACCGGCCTGATCGGCGAGCAGCTCGACCTGGGCAAGATCACCGCCGGGGTCTGGGATGCCTCGCTCGCCCTGCACGCCGGCAGCGCGGCATCCGCCGACGCCGGCCTCGCCGCCGCAACGGCGATCATGACCACGGACACGACCCCCAAGCAGTCCGCGCACACCTCGCCGGCCGGCTGGACCATCGGAGGAATGGCCAAGGGTGCCGGGATGCTCGCGCCCGGCCTGGCCACCATGCTCGTCGTGATCACCACCGACGCCGTCCTCGACTCCGGCCAGCTCGACACGGCCCTCCGACAGGCCACCCGGGTCACCTTCGACCGGCTCGACTCCGACGGATGCATGTCGACGAACGACACCGTCACCCTCCTCGGCTCCGGCGCGAGCGGGGTCGCCGCCGACCCAGCCGAGTTCGCGGCCGCGCTCACCGCCCTCTGCCAGGACCTCACCCTGCAACTGCAGGCCGACGCCGAGGGCTCGGCCCACGACGTCGCGATCGTGGTTCAGGGCGCCGACTCGGAGACCGACGCGGTCACCGTTGCCCGTGCCGTATCCCGCAGCAACCTGTTCAAGACGGCCATCTTCGGCAACGACCCGAACTGGGGCCGGGTGCTCGCCGCGGTCGGCACCACCCAGGCGGTCTTCGACCCCTATGGGATCGACGTCGCGATCAACGGCGTGCAGGTGTGCACGGCGGGGGAACCCGACCAGCCGCGCGAACTGGTCGACCTCAGCCCGCGGGCGGTCACCGTGCTGATCGACCTGCACGCGGGCGCCGCGACGGCCACCATCTGGACCAACGACCTCACCCACGCCTACGTCGAAGAGAACAGCGCGTACTCGAGTTGATCCCGACGATCCCGGCCCCCGACGACGCCCCCGAAGCCCCTGCGGGCCGTGACGCGGGCGGCGCCCCCGACCGTGAGTCCAACAGCCGGGCCGAGGCGGCCGTCAAGGCCGCGACCCTGATCGAATCGCTGCCGTGGCTCAAGCGGTTCCACGACCAGGTCATCGTCGTCAAATTCGGCGGCAACGCCATGGTCAGCGAGGAACTGCAGCGGGCCTTCGCCGAGGACATGGTCTACCTGCGATATGCCGGCATCCGCCCCGTCGTCGTGCACGGCGGCGGCCCGCAGATCTCCGCCATGCTCGACCGCCTCGGCATCGAGAGCGAGTTCCGCGGCGGCTACCGGGTGACCACGCCCGAGGCGATGGACGTCGTGCGGATGGTGCTCACCGGGCAGATCAACCGCGAGCTGGTCAGCCGCATCAACGAACACGGCCCGCTGTCGGCCGGGCTGTCCGGCGAGGACGCCGGGCTCTTCCAGGGCCGTCGCCGCGGCACCGTGATCGACGGCGAAGAGGTCGACCTCGGCCTCGTCGGCGACGTGATCGGCGTCGACCCTGAGGCGGTGCTCGCCCAGCTCGCCGCCGGCCGCATCCCGGTCGTCTCCTCGATCGCCCCCGACACGGATGTCCCGGGCCAGTCCCTGAACATCAACGCCGACGCCGCCGCGGCGGCCCTGGCCATCGCCCTGAACGCGGCGAAGCTCGTGATCCTCACCGATGTCGCCGGACTGTACAGCGACTGGCCCGACCGGGACTCGCTGGTCTCCGTGATCGACGCCGACTCCCTGCGCCGGCTCCTGCCCGACCTCGAATCGGGCATGATCCCCAAGATGACCGCCTGCCTCGACGCGGTCGACGGCGGCGTCGCCAAGGCCGCGATCATCGACGGACGAGTGCCGCACTCGATCCTGCTCGAGGTCTTCACCGGCAGCGGCATCGGAACCGAAGTGGTCCCCGCATGACCGGTCCAGGCACCAACCCCGGCACCACCAACCCAGGCACCACCAACCCAGGGACGACGATTCCAGGCATGACCCCCGACCAGCAGACCCAGACCCCGACCGGGCAGACCCCGGGCACCGAGCACTGGCAGGAACGCTTCGGCGCCTCCATGATGCGCACTCTCGCCACCCCGCTGGCGATGCTCGTGCGCGGGGAGGGCTGCTACGTCTGGGACGAGACGGGGAAGAAGTACCTCGACTTCCTCGCCGGCATCGCCGTGAACTCGCTCGGCCACGCGCATCCCGACCTCGTCGCCGCGGTCACCGAGCAGGTCGGCCGTGTCGCCCACGTCTCCAACTACTTCTCCTCGCCGCCGCAGCTCGAACTGGCTGAGCGGCTCAAGCGCATCACCGGGGCAGGGGAGGCCGGCCGGGTCTACTTCTGCAATTCCGGCGCCGAAGCCAACGAGGCCGCGTTCAAGCTGGCCCGGCTCAACACGGGCGGCGGCAAGCGCACCCGCATCCTGTCGCTGCATGAATCGTTCCACGGCCGCACCATGGGCGCGCTCGCCCTGTCGGGCAAACCCGCCATGCGCAAGGCCTTCCTGCCCGTGCCCGGCGGGGTCGAGCACATCCACACCACCATCAAGGCGCTCGAGGAGGCCATCGACGGCACTGTCGCCGCCCTGTTCCTCGAACCGGTCAAGGGCGAGGCCGGCGTGATCGACCTGCCGGCCGGCTTCCTCCGCCGCGCCCGCGAACTCTGCACCCGGCGCGGCGTGCTCCTCATCATCGACGAGGTGCAGACCGGCGCGGGCCGCACCGGCGCCTGGTTCGCGTTCCAGCACGACGGAATCACCCCGGATGCCATCACCATCGCCAAGGGGATCGGCGGCGGCCTGCCGATCGGCGCCCTGGTCACCTACGGTGCCACCTCGGAGCTGTTCAGCCGCGGCCAGCACGGCTCGACCTACGGCGGCAACCCGCTCGTCACCGCAACGTCCAACGCCGTGCTCGGCGTGATCGAACGCGACGGCCTCGTCGCCAACGCCGCACGGCGCGGCGAGCAGCTGCGCGAGATCATCGCCCGCTTCACGTCGCCGCAGATCACCGAGGTGCGCGGCCGCGGCCTGCTGCTCGGCATCGGCCTGGCCGACCCGGTCGCGCTTCCGCTCGCGGCGGCGGCCCTGGCCGAGGGCCTGATCGTGAACGCCGCCAACGAATCGACCATCCGGCTGGCCCCGCCCCTCATCGTCGGCGACGCCGAACTGGCCGATTTCGAGCACCGTTTCGGCCTCGCTCTGGCCAGCCTCTAGAGTTGTTCAATCCCGCAACCCACCGAAAGTGACCTCAGTGACCCGCCATTTCCTGCGCGACGACGACCTCTCACCGGCCGAACAGGCCGAGATCCTCGACCTGGCACTGGTGCTCAAGCGAGACCGATTCGCGGCCAAGCCGCTCGCCGGTCCCCAGACCGTCGCCGTCATCTTCGACAAGTCCTCGACCCGCACCCGAGTGTCCTTCGCGGTCGGCATCGCCGACCTCGGCGGCAGCCCGCTCATCATCACCACCGCGAGCAGCCAGCTCGGCGGCAAGGAGACCGCGTCCGACACGGCCAGGGTGCTCGAACGCCAGGTTGCCGCGATCGTCTGGCGCACCTACGGCCAGGCCGGCCTCGAGGAGATGGCCCTCGGCACCACGGTCCCCGTCGTCAACGCGCTCTCCGACGACTTCCACCCGTGCCAGCTGCTCGCCGACCTGCTCACCATCCGCGAGCACCGCGGCGACCTCGCCGGCCAGACCCTCGCCTTCCTCGGCGACGGCGCCTGCAACATGGCCCAGTCCTACCTCCTCGCCGGCGCCACCGCCGGCATGCACGTGCGCATCGCCTCGCCGGCCGGCTACACCCCCCACGCGCAGGTGGTGAAGGATGCCGCGGCGATCGCCGCGCGCACCGGCGGCTCCGTCACGCTCTTCACCGACCCGGCGGAAGCCGTGGCCGGTGTGGACGTCGTCGTCACCGACACCTGGGTGTCGATGGGCAAGGAAGAGGAGAAGGCCGACCGGCTCGCCACGCTCGGCGCCTACCGCGTCGACGCCGACCTGCTCGCCCTCGCCCGGCCGGACGCGCATTTCCTGCACTGCCTGCCCGCCGACCGCGGCTTCGAAGTGACCGCCGACGTCATCGACGGCCGGCAGAGCATCATCTGGGACGAGGCGGAGAACCGCCTCCACGCCCAGAAAGCCCTCCTCGTCTGGCTCCTCCGCCAGAACGACGCCCACTGACACCGTTAAACTTGAACTGAACAATCTTTAGGGAGAACCATGGCTGAACGTGTTGTGCTCGCATACTCTGGTGGACTTGACACCTCGGTTGGCATCGGCTGGCTGAAGGATGCGACCGGCAAGGAGGTCGTGGCCCTCGCCATCGACGTCGGACAGAGCGGCGAGGACATGGACCTCATCCGCCAGCGCGCCCTGGACTGCGGCGCCGTCGAAGCCATCGTCGTCGACGCGAAGGAAGAATTCGCCAGCGACTACGTCGTTCCGGCCCTCAAGGCCAACGCCCTCTACCAGAAGCGCTACCCGCTCGTCTCCGCGCTCAGCCGCCCGCTGATCGCCAAGTACCTCGCCTCCACCGCCAAGGAGCTCGGCGCCGACAGTGTCGCGCACGGCTGCACCGGCAAGGGCAACGACCAGGTGCGCTTCGAAGCCGCCGTCGCCGCCCTCGCCCCCGAGCTCACCTCGCTCGCCCCGGTCCGCGACTTCGCGCTCACCCGCGACAAGGCAATCGAGTACGCGGCGCTGCACAACCTGCCGATCGCGCAGTCGAAGAAGAGCCCGTACTCGATCGACCAGAACGTCTACGGCCGCGCCGTGGAGACCGGCTTCCTCGAAGACCCGTGGAACGCGCCGATCGAAGACCTCTACACCTACACGCAGGACCCGTCGATTGCGCGCGAGCCCACCGAGGTGGTCGTCTCCTTCGACCAGGGTGTCCCCGTCGCCATCGACGGCGTCGCCGTCACGCCGCTGCAGGCCATCGAAATGATGAACCTGCTCGCCGGCAACCAGGGCGTCGGCCGCATCGACATCGTCGAGGACCGCCTCGTCGGCATCAAGAGCCGCGAGGTCTACGAGGCCCCCGCCGGCATCGCCCTGATCGCCGCGCACGAAGAGCTCGAGAACATGACCGTCGAGCGCGACCTGGCCCGCTACAAGCGCGGAGTCGAGTCCAAGTGGGCCGAGCTCGTCTACGACGGCCTGTGGTTCTCCGGCCTCAAGCGCGCCCTCGACGTCTTCATCGACGAGACGCAGAAGCACGTCACCGGCGACATCCGCCTGAAGCTGCACGCCGGCACCGCCGTCGTCACCGGGCGCAAGTCCGGCGAGAGCCTCTACGACTTCAACCTCGCCACCTACGACACCGGCGACACCTTCGACCAGTCGATGGCCAAGGGCTTCATCGAGCTGTGGTCGCTGCCGAGCAAGATCTCCGCCCGCCGCGACCTCGCCGGCAAGTAGGGGCAACGCGTGGCTGCCGACGAGAACCCGAACCGCGCGGGCAAGGCGGGCGCCCTCTGGGGCGGCCGTTTCGCCGGCGGCCCGTCGCCCGAACTGGCGAAGCTGAGCAAGTCGACCCAGTTCGACTGGCCGCTGGCCCCGTATGACATCCGCGGTTCCCGGGCGCACGCCCGCGCCCTCGCCGCGGCCGGCTACCTCACCGGCGACGAGCTCACGGCCATGGTCGCCGGTCTCGACGAGCTGGCGGATGCCGTCGCGTCCGGCCGGTTCCAGCCGGCCGAGACCGACGAGGACGTCCACTCCTCGCTGGAGCGCGGCCTGATCGACATCGTCGGCGTCGAACTCGGCGGCAAGCTGCGCGCCGGGCGCAGTCGCAACGACCAGGTGGCGACCCTCGTGCGGATGCTGCTGCGGGACAAGGCGGTCACCATCTCCGCCCACGTGATCGACCTGATCGACGCGCTCGCGTCGCAGGCCGAGGCGAACGAGCACGCGATCATGCCCGGCCGCACCCATCTGCAGCACGCCCAGCCGGTGCTCCTCGCGCACCACCTGTTCGCGCACTGCTGGCCGCTCGTGCGCGACCTCGAACGCTTCACCGACTGGAACAAGCGGGCCGATTTCTCGCCCTACGGTTCCGGCGCCCTGGCCGGCAACACCCTGGGCCTCGACGCCCGGCTCGTCGCCACCGACCTGGGCTTCAGCGCCGTGGTGGAGAACTCGATCGACGGCACGGCCAGCCGCGACCTCGTCGCCGAATTCGCGTTCATCACCGCGCAGATCGGCATCGACCTGTCCCGCCTGGCCGAGGAGATCATCCTCTGGAACACCCGCGAGTTCGGGTTCGTCACCCTCGACGACGGCTACTCGACCGGGTCGTCGATCATGCCGCAGAAGAAGAACCCCGACATCGCCGAACTCGCCCGGGGCAAGTCCGGCCGGATGATCGGCAACCTGACCGGCCTGCTCACCACGCTCAAGGGTCTCCCGCTGGCCTACAACCGCGACCTGCAGGAAGACAAGGAGCCCGTCTTCGACTCGATCGAGACGCTCGAGGTGCTCCTGCCGGCGTTCAGCGGCATGATCGCCACGCTCACCTTCCACACCGATCGGATGGCCGAGCTGGCCCCGGCCGGGTTCTCCCTGGCCACGGATGTCGCCGAGTGGCTGGTCAAGCGGCACGTCAGCTTCCGGGATGCGCACGAGATCACCGGTTCGCTGGTCAAGTTCGCCGAGCAGCACGACCTCGACCTGCACGAGGTCGACGACGCGTCCCTGCAGACGATCTCCGCGTACCTCACGCCCGACGTGCGCGAGGTGCTGAGCATCCAGGGCTCGGTCGACCGTCGTGACGGGCAGGCCGGCACCGCGCCCGTGCGGGTCGCCGAGCAGCGCGCCGTTCTGGTGGCGCGGGTGCGCGCGCTCGCCCTCGCTCTCCGGATGTGACCTTCGACCGTCGCCTGCTGGAGCGGCCCGCCCTCCTGGTGGCGCCGCTCCTGCTCGGCGCGGTGATCAGCCGGGCCGGGGTGTCGCTTCGCATCACCGAGGTGGAGGCCTACCTCGGCGACGGCACGGATCCCGGCTCGCACGCGTTCCGCGGCCGCACCCCGCGCAACGCGGCGATGTTCGGTCCGGCCGGACACCTGTACGCCTACTTCAGCTACGGCATGCACGTCTGCGCGAACGTCGTCTGCTCGCCGGAGGGCGAGGCCTCCGCGGTGCTCCTGCGGGGCGGGGAGATCGTCGCGGGCGCGGCCGAGGCCCGGCTGCGCCGCAGCACCGCGAAGTCGGACCGGGATCTCGCCCGCGGGCCCGCGAGGCTCACGCTCGCGCTCGGCATCAGCCTGGCCGAGAACGGCGCCGACCTCGCCGAGGACCCGTTCGACCTCACCCTGCCGGCCCGCCCGGCCGTGTTCCTGGCCGGGCCGCGCACCGGGGTCAGCGGCGCCGGCGGGGGAGCCGAATATCCGTGGCGGTTCTGGCTCCCGGACGATCCGTCGGTGTCGCCGTACCGGCGGCATCCGAAACTCGCTCCCGCGACGGGCTGATCGCTGACCTCGCGGCTCACGTGTGCGCACCCGGCGCACGATCTGCTGTGCGCCCGGTTCCGCAACCTGTGCCGCGACGAAGGAACTGCCTACGCGGTGGCGAGCCTGACCAGGGCGGCGCACGCGCAGGCCCAGATCAGGCTGGCGAAGGTTCCGATGATGAACCGCTCCCTGGCCTCGGCCGCGGCCAGTTCGGTGAAGCGCCCGACGCCCTTGATCGCCACGACCACGGCAATCGCCTCGGGGAAGCCGGCCAGGATCGCACCGGCCACGGCCAGTCGCTCGAGGATTCCGATCATCAGGCCACCGCGCAGCACCTCGTGCGTGCCTCCGGCATCCGCCTGGCCCGGCGCTGCTTCTGCGCCGTCGCCGACGAGGATGCCGCCGTGCGCGCCGGGCGGCACGGAATTGTTCGTGGCCAGCCGGAGGGCGAGCACCGCCATCGGGCCGCCGCCCACCACGGCGAGGGCCAGGGCCACCATGGCCAGCACGATGCCGAACGACCCGGAACCCTCCGGGGCCGGCACCGCGGCGATCACCAGGGCCGCGGCGAGCCCCCCGGCCGACGCGATGGCGAATTGCTGCCTCTGCTGCTTGAACGCGAGCACGGCGAGGGCGAGCGACCCGCCAGTGACCAGCAGGAGCAGGAGCCAGTACAGGTAGGCCAGAATCTGGAAAGCCTGGAAATTCATGTGGAAGGTCCTGTTCCTGTCGTCGCGTTGTCGAGGTCCTCCAGCAGCCTAACGAGTGCCGGGCGCGCGGACCGGTCGACCTTCCAGAGCGCGCTCCGAAGCCGCTGGCTGACGGCCGCCGTCGAAATGCCCAGGCGGGCGGCGATTTCCACCTGGGTCAGACCGGTCTCTCGCAGGTCGACCGCGGCCCAGCCCTCGCTCGTGCGGCGCTGGCGCAGGAGCAGAAACGTCGCGATCAGGGCCTCGACCTGCTCGCCGTCGAGCACGGGGCGGTGCTGTCGCGCTCCGGCCGGGCCGGCCGGGCCGACCGGCTCGGCCGTGAGCCCGAACCGGGTGTCCGCCTTCTTCGCCCGGGTGACCGCGTCGCGGGCGCCGACGAACGCCTCCCCGGATGCCTGGCGGGCGGAGTCGGGCAGGGGAGTGCGCACCGTGCCGACGCCGAGGCCGATGCTCCAGTGCCCCGACCGGTGGAGGGCCAGGACCAGATCGAGGCTGGTGCGGGCATCCGCCAGCAGCATCTGGATCTCGTCGCCGGCCGTCTGGTCGGGCGGCAGGGTAAAGACATCGCCGAACTCCGCCACGAGCCCGGCGATCATCTCGCCGGCCCGGTCGCGGTCATTGCGGCTGTCGATCTGGTCAGCGGTGATCACGAACACGAGCGCACCTCCCTGTCGGACTAAAAGTAAGTTTGGAAGCTAAATATAACACAATTCACTACCTGCACTTAATATCCGGCGATCAAGGTTGGAGCGTGGCTCCCGGCCCGCACCGGCACGCTGGTAATCTGGACCCGTGTCAGACCCCGCAATCCTCACCCAACAGGCCAACGATCTCACCTTCGACGACGTCTGGGAGGAGATCTCCTGGCGAGGCCTGGTTCAGGTCTCCACCGATCCGACCGAACTCCGCGAGCTGCTGGCCGGTGATCCGATCACCTTCTACTGCGGCTTCGACCCCACGGCGCCCAGCCTGCACCTCGGCAACCTCGTGCAGTTGCTGCTCATGCGGCGCCTCCAGCTTGCCGGGCACCACCCGCTCGGCCTGGTCGGCGGGTCGACCGGCCTGATCGGCGACCCGAGGCCGACGGCGGAACGCACCCTCAACACGAAGGATGTCGTCGGCCAGTGGGTGGGCTACCTCCAGGCCCAGGTCTCGCGATTCCTCAGTGGGGAGGGAGACAACGCCGTCACCCTGGTGAACA
The DNA here is from genome assembly GCF_004402705.1 of Cryobacterium mannosilyticum. Taxonomy (NCBI): domain Bacteria; kingdom Bacillati; phylum Actinomycetota; class Actinomycetes; order Micrococcales; family Microbacteriaceae; genus Cryobacterium; species Cryobacterium mannosilyticum. The sequence goes on from NZ_SOFM01000044.1 coordinate 104,515, forward strand.
ACCTCGACTGGACCGCGCCGCTGAGCGCCATCGACTTCCTGCGCGACATCGGCAAGTACTTCCGGGTGGGCACCATGCTCAAGAAGGATGCCGTGAGCGCCCGGCTCAATTCCGACGCCGGCATCAGCTACACCGAGTTCAGCTACCAGGTGCTCCAGGGCATGGACTTCCTCGAGCTCTACCGCAGCTATGACTGCGTGCTGCAGACCGGTGGCAGCGACCAGTGGGGCAACCTCACCAGCGGCACCGACCTCATCCGCAAGGCGGAGGGGGAGAGCGTGCACGCCATTGGCACACCGCTGATCACCAACAGCGACGGCACGAAGTTCGGCAAGAGCGAGGGCAACGCGGTCTGGCTCGACCCCACCCTGACCAGCCCGTATGCCTTCTACCAGTTCTGGCTCAACACCGACGACGCCGACGTGATCTCCCGCCTCAAGGTGTTCACCTTCCTGACCAGGGCCGAGATCGAAGAGCTCGAGGCGGCGGTGGCGATCGAGCCGTTCAAGCGCCTTGCCCAGCGCACCCTCGCCGTGGCGGTGACCGGGCTCGTGCACGGCCGGCCGGCGACGGAGGCCGCGATCCAGGCCGCGCACGCCCTGTTCGGCCAGGGGGACCTGGCCGACCTCGACGAGGCCACCCTCGAGGCGGCGCTCCGCGAGCTCCCGAACACGACGACGGCCCCGCACGCGACCGTGGTTCAGCTCCTCGTCGACACCGGGCTCACCGGCAGCCTGAGCGAGGCCCGGCGTGCGATCAGCCAGGGTGGCGTCTACCTGAACAACGTGAAGGTCTCCGATGAGGCCGAGACGATCGAGAACGCGGTCCTGCCCGGGGGAGTGGCGGTTCTCCGCCGCGGCAAGAAGACCCTGGCCGGCGTCTTCGTCGAATAGCCCCGCCCGCGTTCGCAGGTCACGCGCCCGCATCCGTTCTCACCGAGCGGATGCGGGCGCGTCGTCGTTCTGCGCTTCGTACGAGGTACGCGGTTCGGGGTCGGGAGAGTGCAGTTTTTGC